>CAYHYY010000026.1:0-12750 GCA_964360975.1 uncultured Candidatus Saccharibacteria bacterium
CCGCAGCAGAGCTGCTTTCTTAATGCCTCGCAGCTCTGCTGCGGGGTAGTTTACTTTTCTTTGCTCGTTTTGTTGAGGCAAGCGCTTCACGGTCGCGGTAGAGGCGGGGGAGAATCATTTCTGGCTTCCACAGCTTCTTGAGTTTCCGCATGTCGGTCTCGCTCTGGTACTTGCCTTTCTTTGCGTAGTCTCCGGAGAGGATTGGGCCCGTCTCGAAAAAAACAATTTGTGCGATGCGCCTGCCGACGACCAAGGGAACGATGTAGTTATTCGAATTGTTCGTAATCTCCATCGCCCAGCGGTTTACGTAGCCTACGTCGCCCCAGCCCGCGCACTTGCAGACCTCGATGAATGTCCTGCCCAAAGACGAGCGTGCTTTCATCATGGTCGTCACCGTGTCGCGTCCCCCGATAAACTCTTGCGTGTGCGCGAGTATGGTCTCGCCTGGACGAAGCAGTATCACGCGGTCGTCGGGCGCGATGCCCTCCCATTTGAAGTTGTATTTCCTAAAGGCGTCCTTGGCCTTCTCTGCGCGCTGGGGGTTCTTCGCGCCCCAGACGTGCTCGATGTGTGCCTGACTCCAGATATTAAAGAGGGAGTGGTTGTACTTCGTGGGCTGTTCGCGGTAGTACCACTCGCCGAGGGTCACGTCGTAGCTCGACGTCGAAAGGTTCTTCCGGTCGAACGGCTCGATGACCACCGTCCCTTTCTTCATATGCTCGAGGATTTTCTTGTCAGAGAGTGCCATTTGGGTAGTTTACAGTGAACAGTAGACAGTGAACAGTAGAGTCCGAAGCCGAGAAATGTGAATCTTGGAAACGATAAGACAATAAAAAGAGGGGATATCAAATATAGACTGAGTCGTTAAAATGTGGGACATTCAATTATATGAATGAGCAAAGAAGGGCGTGGATGAACGAGATGGGTCAGAGAATCTGGTTATCGATTGAAGGCGGGTGTCAGAGCGATGAAGACTGTGAAGCCAATCAAGAGTGTGACACAAAGACAGGACGATGCGAGCCTAAGTAATCAGGATTAGAGGTAACATCTGAATTTTTGCCGTACGAATTTCAAAATCAGGGTCGCGAATATAAGATTCACGCGAGCGGAGGAAAAAATTACTTATGGGATTTCGAGTGTCCGGATGGGTACAAATGCAAGTATCTGGTTTGGAAGTGTGTCCCGGAGGATGAGCCAGAGTTCTAAACCGCTACACCGCCATCTTGGCTTTGATAGGAGGGTGAGACTGGTAGTTCTCTAGCTCGATGTCTTCCATGGTGAAGTCATCGATATTTTTTTTGGAGGGATTCAGTTTGAGTGTCGGGAGAGGAAGTGGTTCACGAGCGAGCTGTTCTTTTACCGCATCGAAGTGATCGTGATAGATGTGCGTGTCCCCGAGTGAGTGTACAAATTCGTGCGCCTTGAGTCCTGTAACTTGCGCTACCATATATAGTAGTAAAGAATAGGAGGCGATGTTGAAGGGCACGCCCAAGAATACATCGCAAGAGCGCTGGTGCATGAAGAGAGACAATTTGTCTGAATCGACAAAAAACTGCATAAACATATGGCAGGGCGGGAGCGCCATCTGATCGAGCTCTCCGGGGTTCCACGCTGAAATGATGAGACGTCGGTCTGTCGGATTTGTCTTGATGCGCTCAATGACGTCCGCAAGTTGGTCGACCACCTTTCCACCCGGGGCTTGCCACTTCCGCCACTGAACGCCGTAGATTCTGCCGAGATCGCCCGGGAACTTCGCTTTCGGTTTCCAGTAGTCTGCTTCCGCATTGTCCGTCCAGATGGTGCGTTCCGAGCCGTTTAGTTCCTTGAGGCGATTGTCGTCGTTCGAACCTTCGATGAACCACAGGAGCTCCGATTTCACCGCCTTCCATGCGAGCTTCTTTGTGGTCATCGCAGGGAAGCTGTCTGCCACATCGAACCGCATCGTTTGAGCAAACAGGGCGCGGGTCTTACCGTTTCTGGTGTCCCTGTCCGACCCCTCGTCCATCACTTTCTTGAGAAGCTTCAGATACTGATCCATAGCGGACAGTCTACAGGGTACTTTTCGCAGGGTATATGCGATTAACGACCTCCGATGTCGTTATAACGACATCGGAGGTCGTTAATGGGGGTACGGATTGGGAGGCAAAGGCGAGGCGTAGAGGGATTAGTTTGTATACTGCTTGGATGGCACGCGGTAAATTCATCGTTGTAGAGGGTGGGGACGGGTCTGGGAAGGACACGCAAATCGAGTTTCTTCAAAAGGCGCTCGCAGGCGTTCAGGTCGTGTATACCAAAGAGCCTGGTGGCACAAAGCTCGGCAAAACACTGCGCGAAATTCTATTGGGACAGGAGTATCAGCCTTTGGCGTTTGAAACAGAGGCACTCCTTTTTTTAGCCGACAGAGCAGAGCACATGGACAAGGTGGTCGAGCCAGCGTTAGCGGCTGGGAAACATGTCATCTCTAATCGCTCATGGTTCTCTTTTGTTGCGTACCAGATATACGGAAGAAAAGGCCAAGTTCTCGAGCCCCTAGTTAAAATGGCTCACGAGACCATCTACAAAGGAGCCGAACCGGACGCGGTGATTCTCCTCGACCTTCCCGTAGAAGTAACGCTTCAGCGCATCAAAGACAGGAACAAGCCCATCACCTCAATAGAGGCAGAGCCAAAAGAATTTCACGAGCGCGTGAGGCAGGGATTTCTCGAAGTCGTGAAATCAGCAAAAGGCTCGCTCATCGTCGACGGCACAAAATCCCCCGAGGAGATTCATGCTGAGGTGATGAGACATCTAGAACCGATTCTTGATTTAGCTTGATGGTGAAGGCAATTTTCTTTGATTTCGACGGGGTGCTCACGCTTGACCGAAATGACGGTCTCACAACGCCGAGAAATCTTAGCAAAGCGACAGGAATCGATGTCGGCATTGTTCGCTCTTGCTACGGCAAATTCATCGATCAGTTGGATGCAGGTCTTGTGACCCATGAGGGAATCTGGCCTGAATTTCAAGTATGTATAGGAAAAAATATTGAATATGACCTTATCAATCGGGCATTCCGAGATGTCCCAGTCAATGATGCGATGTTTACACTCGCTAGAGAACTCAAGCAGGCGGGATACTCGGTGGGGTTAATAAGTAACACCACAGCAGAACGGGCGGCCGTGCTTGTCGATGTTCTGAAGCTAGACAAAATATTCAATCCCATTGTCATCTCAGCGCAGGTAAAATGTACCAAAGGAGGCGAACGAGGAGGCGAGAGAATTTTTAATATCGCCCTCAACGGTCTTGATCCGCACGATGCGATATTCATAGACAATACGAAGGAAAATCTAGTGATCCCGGAGAAGACGGGTATGCAAACAATATATTTTGATGGCATCAAAAATGATATCTCAAAACTTCGAAACGAATTGCAGACGTTCGGAGTAAGGATTTCAGAAACAAGCGCATGATATTTCAAAAAATCTTGCGCTACCTCCGAAGCGAGAGACTCTCCCATAAGCCGCTTATTGAGATTTTCATATATCGTAATCGGTTGCTTCATAATTTGAATCAATTTCGAAGTGTTTACCCGAAAATAAAAATTACGCCTGTTCTCAAAGGAAACGCGTACGGGCATGGGCTTCTCCAGGTTGCGAGAATCCTTGATGGCAAAGGTGTCCCATTTTTATGCGTCGATTCATATTTTGAGGCCGTCCAACTGCGGAAGGGAGGGATACGGTCGCCGATACTCGTCATCGGCTACACGCTTCCTGAAAACATCGCCAATAACAGGCTACGAGATGTTGCGTTTTCGGTCATGAACCTTGGGGAACTGCGGGCGCTTGCACAGCTCTCGGTACCCGCAGTTATTCACCTCAAGCTCGATACGGGCATGCATCGCCACGGCATGCTCCCCGAAGAACTGAATGAGGCACTCATGATACTCAAAGGTTCGAAGCACCTTCGGTTAGAAGGTGTGTTCTCGCACTTCGCGGACGCAGATACTGTGGACTCGGAACTGACGAGGAAGCAAATCAACGTTTGGAACGAACTTGTGAAAAAAGTCCGGAGGGAAATGCCGGCGGTCTCAAGCTTTCACATCGGCGCGACGGCGGGGAGCTTCTACACGAACGAAGTAACGGCCACACACATCCGGCTCGGGATAGGACTCTACGGCTTCAATGCGAGCCTGAACACTAGACTCGAACTTCGACCGGCATTGGAAATGAAGACAATCCTCACCTCTGTTCGGTCAATCGGTCCCGGTGAGCGAGTCGGCTACAACGGCACGTTTACTGCGGAAAAGACTATGAAAATCGCTAGCATTCCCGTTGGCTACGCTGAAGGCGTCGATAGAAGGCTTTCAAACAAGGGCTACGTGAGCGTGAAGGGGATTGGGTGCCCGATTGTGGGGCGCGTGAGCATGAATATCACCTCGATTGACGTGAGCGCGGTGCCCGATCCCAAAGTGGGGGATGAGGTGGTGGTCGTGAGCAAGGAATCAGACGACAAGAATTCTATCGAAAGCATGTCTCGCATGTGTGAGACTATTTCCTACGAGCTTCTCGCGCGTTTCCCAACGACATTGAGGCGGACCGTAGTCTACAGGTAGCACTCACCGCCGACGGCACAAAATCCCCCGATGAGATTCATGGGGAGGTGATGAGACACCTGCAAATGATAGGTATTCAATCCTAGTTCGGAACATAAGTGAATAATTTACCGTCATCATTTATCGGGTCGTCTGTGATGCATTCAAGAAAGAGACCGGTTCTCAACATCCCGTTTTCTTCATTGAGCGCAATCAGGTTATTGCCCTGAGTATTTTTGCAATTATTGAGGTCAACGCCCGTCTCGATACTGTCGAAGGGAGCATGGGTACCGGGGGAGTGAGTAAATATCAGACCTAGGTAGGTGTGATATTTACCCGTTTCCTTAAGCACGCTTTCAGGGAAACTGGCATCGAACTCGTAGGAAAATTTTGGAGGTGGATAGTTATATATTGCTTGCTGGATATCATTACCTATTGCGACGATACTATTTACGACATCACCCTCAATCGCTCCACCGCTTGTGAGCGGAATTAAAATACTAGCAATACTCGCGACAATAACGAAAACGAATATTATAAACACTAACCACGTGGGAGATTCAAATCCAAGTTGTCTGAAAGGCCATTTAATCAGAGCTATTAATGGCGGCTCGTTCGCGTCCATGTAATTAATCATATCTCATCGAGGATGATTTATTGGCTAATAGTGATCGTCACTGCCATCCTATATAATGTCCCCTTAGAGGCTAATTTTTTTCTATCCATGTACATCGAAAAGCAGGATCAGGAGGTAGATGCGGCGATAAAAGGGGAGGCGCTACGGCAGAAGGAGGGGCTTGAACTGATACCGTCCGAAAACTACGTCTCAAAGGCGGTACTTGAAGCGCTTGGTTCCATCATGACGAACAAGTACTCGGAAGGGTACCCCGGTGCTCGCTACTACGGCGGTCAGATGTACACGGATATCGTCGAGAACATCGCACGTGACAGAGCGAAACAGCTTTTCAACTGCAAGTTTGCAAACGTTCAGCCGCTTTCCGGTGCACCAGCAAACGTCGCAACGTACTTCGCGCTTCTTGAGCCGGGCGATACCGTGCTTGGCATGGATCTTTCGCACGGCGGGCACCTGACGCATGGTCACCCCGTCACGTACCTCACAAAAATCTTCAAATTCATCCGTTACAAGATGAAGGATACGACGACGGGTGAAATCGACTACGACGAAATGCGCGAGACTGCAAAGCGCGAGAAGCCGAAAATCCTTCTTGCTGGGTACTCGGCGTATTCTCGCGAGCTCGACTACAAAGTGATCGCTGACATCGCGAAAGAGGTGGGCGCTATTTCCATCATGGACATGGCGCACATCGCTGGACTCATTGCGGGGAAGGTCGTAAAGAATCCCTTCGACTACGGGTTCGATGTAATGACAACGACGACGCACAAAACGCTCCGCGGTCCGCGAGGAGGCATGATTCTCGTCCGCGAGAGCGAAGAAATCGCAAAGAAAATTGATAAATCAATTTTCCCAGGATTCCAAGGTGGCCCGCACATGCACCAGATAGCGGGGAAGGCAGTCGCGTTTGGCGAAGCTCTCCACCCGTCATTCAAAGACTACGCCGCGCAAATCCTCAAGAACGCCAAAGCGATGGAGAAGGTATTTGCGGACGCGAAGATACGGATGATAGGAGGCGGAACGTCAAATCATCTTATTCTTGCGGATGTGTTCGGCTCTCTCGGTGTCACCGGCAAAGAGGCCGAGACGGTTCTTGATGAAGTCGGCATCACCTTGAACAAGAACGCCATCGCGGACGATACGCGAAAGCCCATGGACCCTTCGGGCATCCGTTTCGGCACACCCGCAATCACTACCCGCAAGTTCGGAGAGAAGGAGTGCGCGCGCGTTGCGGAACTTATGATTGAGACCCTGAAGAATATGAAAAATGAAGATGTAAAAACGAGAATAAGAGCGGAGATAAAGGAAATGGCGTTAAAGTTCCCGATTCCGGACTCATTCGTTTGACGAACGCCGCACCAAAGCATATAGTGCTTTCACGTTGTACGTAATCGTACTCCGGTTAGTAATTTCACATCGTTGGACCGTAAGCATCCGCACCATGGGTCACGAACTCAAATTTCATTTCGCCGAAAGCTCTTTGTGCAGATCATGCATCTCAACGCAGAGAGAACTCGACCCATCACTTTCAGAAGAAGAGGCAAAGAACCTCTGCAAGGGTTTGTCGCTGTGTTAGCGAATTTGACTCTCATCCCACACCGCGATACAGTGTTCTCTGTGAAAACAACATTCGCTAACGTAGCGCGCCGCCGCAGTCTCAAGATTTGAGGCTGTCTGTGAGCATTTGAAACTCGAATATTCTCAAACAGCCTCAAACGAGGCTGTTTTTTATTAACGTTCACGAATCGCTATGGAAGACGGAACACTATGGCTCGCGGCGAACCAGCCGCCTCTTACCCTCAAAGACATCTTGAAAGCGATAGCGTGGGGGAGGAACCGCCCGAAGCCTCCGCCTCCTCCGCCCAAATAGTGAGCCGTGCTTTTGCTATACTCGCATCATGATTCAGTCGGTGCTCAAAGATGCCATTTCCCATGCACTTTCGCAGCTCGGCATCGAGGACGTCGAGCCAGTTCTAGAGCACCCGTCTGATCTCGCGCATGGCGACTATTCCACGAATGTCGCGATGGTTGCCGCTAAGAGGGCGAAGCAGAATCCCAAGGTTCTTGCGGAAAAGTTGGTCGAGGAACTCGGAGTAATAGAGGGAGTAGAAAAAATCGAGGTCGCTGGAGCAGGTTTCATCAACTTCACGCTCTCGCGGGAGTTTTATGCTGATGTTCTCAAGAACATTAGCCTAACGCCCGAAGGTGAATGGGGCAGGAATGAGACGCTCAAAGGAAAGCGGGTCATGATGGACCACACCCAGCCAAACCCGTTCAAGCCTTTCCACATCGGGCACCTCATCTCGAATGCTACGGGAGAATCGCTCGCGCGCATCCTCGAAGCGTCCGGCGCGAAGGTTACGAAAGTGAACTACCAAGGCGACATCGGGCTCCACGTTGCGAAGTGCCTATGGGCAGTCAGAAAAGATGGAACGAATACGGAAGACATCATCGCGATTGGGAACGCATACATGTCGGGCTCGAAAGCGTACGAGGACGATGCGAGCGCAAAATCGGAGATCGATTCGATAAACAAGAAACTGTACGAGAAAAGCGACGCAGGGCTGAACGCGCTCTACGAGAAAGGAAGGAAGACGTCACTCAAGCACTTCGATGATATCTACAAAACGCTCGGCTCCGAATTCGACCGGCTCTACTTCGAGAGCGAAACCGTCCCTCTTGCGATGAAGGCGGTCGAACGAGGCACCAAGGAAGGGATCCTCGAGAAAAGCGACGGCGCCGTCGTGTTCAAAGGGGAGAATGAGGGACTGAATACTCGCGTTTTCGTGAATTCCGCCGGAATCCCAACATACGAAGGGAAAGAACTCGGGCTCATCAAACTCAAACGGAAAGAGTACCCGTTCGACATCGCCCTCACCTCGACCGCGGTCGAACAGAAGAACTTCTTCGAGGTCGTGACGCGCGTCGCCGAAAAGCTCTGGCCGGAACTCAGGGGGAAGTACGTGCACATCGCATTCGGCATGATGCTCCTTTCGACGGGGAAGATGTCGTCGCGGAAGGGGAACGTCGTTACGGGCGAGTCATTGATAGACGAGATGCGCGCGAACGCGCTCGATAAGATGAAAGAGCGAGAACTGTCGGACAATGAGAAACGCGACGTTGCTGATGCCGTCGCGGTCGCCGCCGTCAAGTACTCAATACTCAAACAGTCGCGCATTAAGAATATCGTCTTCGACCCCGAAGCATCGCTCTCGTTCGAGGGCGATTCGGGACCGTACCTGCAGTATGCGCACGTGCGTGCGCTTTCGGTTCTCAATAAAGCCGCACAGAATGAAATAAAGAGTGATATCATATATGATATCACTCAGGTGCCAGAAGTAGTTTCTGAATTAGAACGGTTACTCTATAGGTTTCCGGAAGTGGTCGAACGCGCGCAGAAAGAATACGAACCACACTACGTAACGACCTTCCTCACCGAACTCGCCGGCGCCTTCAACACTTGGTACGCGAAAGAAAAGATAGTGGATGCACGCGACCCAACCTCCGCGTACAAGGTGGCGCTCACGCGAGCCTTTGCAACGACGATGAAAAATGGCCTCTATCTACTCGGCATCAAAGCACCTGAGAGGATGTAGTGTGACTCTGGAGACTTTGGGAGAGTACTGTTGGTACTAGGGGTATGAGCGAGTACTATTCTTATTCTCGAGAAACCAACTATCTGGCGATTAATGGAAGTTGTGCTTTCTGCTTACAGAATTGCACGTGTGCTAGTAGAGGATGCACCTGCGTCGTCGGATATTGTGGAGGTTGCTCACGCGCGTGCAACAATGCAGGAATGCTGGACTAAGTGTAACTTTTCTTCATTAACGCGCATGCTACGATAGCCCCCATGGCAAATGGTAGCGCAAAGTCCGACACCGCGAAGCGTGAAGAAGCAGTATTGGCGTTCTGGAAGGAGAAGAATATTTTCCGGAAAACGCTTGAAAAACAAGCTCCGTTGGGCGAATTCGTTTTCTATGATGGACCGCCGTTTGCTACAGGCTTGCCGCACTACGGTCACATCCTCGCCGGGACCATCAAGGACGCCATCCCTCGCTACAAGACGATGAAAGGCTATCGCGTGAGAAGGCGCTGGGGCTGGGATTGCCACGGCCTTCCTTTGGAAAACCAGATAGAAGCCGAACTCGGCGTAAAGACGAAACGCGACATCGAAGTAATGGGAGTCGCGAAATTCAACGAAGCGGCACGGAAGGCGGTCTTGCGTTACGCTGACGACTGGAAAAAGATAGTGCCTCGCTTCGGCAGATGGGTCGACATGGAGGATGACTACCGGCAAGCGAGCGAGGGAAATGGACGCGCTGGTGCAGACATTTCCGAACGAGTGCAGCCGGAAAGCTCTGCTTATCGAACGATGGACGCGACCTACACGGAATCGGTGTGGTGGGCGTTCAAGAATCTCCACGACCGCGGCCTTGTGTACGAAGGGTTTAAGCCGATGCACTTGTGTCCGCGGTGCGGGACCACGCTCTCGAACTTTGAAGTCGCGCAGGGGTACAAGGACATAACCGATCTTTCCGTGACCGTAAAACTGCCTGTTGTCGGGAAAGAAAAAACGTACTTATTGGCGTGGACGACAACGCCATGGACCCTGCCAGGAAACATGGCGGCCGCGGTCAATCCTGAACTCACCTACGTTGAAGTGTCGGTCGGCGACGAGCGGTACATCCTCGGGAAAGAACGCGCCCCGCACGTCATAAAAACAGAACACAGGGTCGAACGCGAGTTTCTCGGAAAAGAAATCATCGGCATGCCATACACACCGCCATTCCCGTACTTTGCCGGGTATAAAATGGAGAACAAAGAACGCGCATGGAAAGTCTACGGCGCTCCGTACGTGACGATGGAAGATGGCACGGGCCTCGTTCACCTCGCACCCGCATTCGGCGCGGAAGACCTTGAGCTCGCGCAGAAGGAAAAGATTCCCATCGTGCACCACGTGAACACGGACGGCATGTTCGTGGACGCGGTTACAGATTTCAAAGGCATGCAGGCGAAGCCGAAGGACGACCCGCAATCGACTGACGTCGCCATCATCAAATCACTTGCCGCGCGCGGGCTTCTATTTGCGAAAGAAAAAATAACGCACAGCTACCCGCACTGTTGGCGGTGCGACACGCCGCTTCTGAATTACGCCGCCTCATCATGGTTCGTCGCGGTTACGAAGTTTTCGAGGAAACTCGTTGCCGAGAATAAGAAGATCGGCTGGGTGCCGAAGGAAGTTGGGCAAAACCGCTTCGGCGACTGGCTCGAAAACGCGCGCGATTGGGCCATCTCACGCGCGCGATACTGGGGCGCGCCCATCCCTGTGTGGAGGAACCCGAAGACGAAGGAGAACATCGTCATGGGTTCTCTCGAAGACCTGAAACGGTACGTGAAGAAATCCGGCAACCGGTACTACGTCATGAGGCACGGCCAGGCGGCGATAAACACAACCCCGTTTTGGACAAAAAAACTCGAAGTGGAAGCTGACCTCACTGACAAGGGGAGAGCGCAGATCGAGCGCGCATCGAAAGCACTCTCCGGAGCAGACCGACCGGATATGGTCATTTGCTCGCCACTCAACCGCGCACGGCAGAGCGCGGAGATCTTTGCGCGCGTTACCGGATTCCCTCTCGATGCCGTCACGCATGACGACCGATTGAGAGAATGGATCATCGACGATCAATACGAAGGCAGGCCGCTTTCGGAAGTAGACGGGCTGTACGATACCGAGCACGTCTGGAACCCGAAAACCGAGTTCAAAAACGGCGAAAATTTTTCCTCACTTATCCGCCGCGTCGGTGACTTGCTCTATTCGCTCGAAAAGTCACACAAGGGCAAAAAAATCCTGCTCATATGCCATTCCGGAACCGCTCGCGCACTCGACTTTGCGTCAAACGACATGACGCATGCAGAGCTTGCTTCTAAAGCAAAACTCAAGGATCTCGGAAATGGAGAAGTAGTCGAAATCCCATTCGTTCCGCTCCCGCACAATGACGATTTCGAACTCGACTTCCATCGCCCGTACATCGATGAGATAGAACTCGAAGGGAAGGATGGGACGAAACTCGAGCGCGTGCCGGACGTATTCGACTGCTGGTTCGAATCGGGCTCGATGCCGTATGCACAAGATCACTATCCGTTCGACAATCTCGATAAATTCGAACCGAAGCCGGGATGGTTCCAGAAATCCCGCGGCTATCCGGCTGATTTCATCGCGGAAGGGCTAGACCAGACGCGCGGGTGGTTCTACTCCATGCTTGTCCTCGGCGTCGCACTATTCGGTCGTACGCCCTACAAGAACGTCATCGTAAACGGCATCGTTCTTGCGGAAGACGGGGCGAAGATGTCGAAACGACTCAAGAATTATCCCGATCCTGTCGAACTCCTCGAACGGCACGGGGCCGACGCCATCCGTTACTACCTGCTCGCGTCGCCCCTCATGCGGGCAGACGACCTTAATTTTTCAGAGAAGAGCGTCGCGGAAGTCGCCTCCAAATTAATTGGCAGACTCACTAACGTTGTCTCATTCTACGAACTCTACAAAGAAGCCAGTACCATATATGGTACTGCTGGCACATCAGTAAGTACTAATTCCCTTGACCGGTGGATTTTATCGCGTCTCTCAGAAACGATCCACGCAGTGGAAGAAGGAATGGAAGCGTACGAACTGGATAAGGCAACACGCCCCCTCATGGATTTTGTTGAAGATTTGTCGACGTGGTATTTGAGGCGATCGCGCGAGCGCTTTAAAAATGGAGGCGATGATGGAGCGCACGCTCTCAAGACTACCCGCGAGGTTTTAAAAACATTTTCGAAAGTTGCCGCGCCTTTTATACCGTTTGTTGCTGAAGCGGTGTATCAAAAAGTAAAAGACAAAGACGATGAGGAAAGCGTGCACCTTGCATCATGGCCGGAGCACGGAGTGTTTGATTTGAAACTTGTCGCTGACATGAACGAAGTGCGTGACGTGGTGTCCCTTGGATTAGAGAAAAGACAAAAAGCAGGAATCAAAGTGCGCCAGCCTCTTTCGAAAGCACTCACGAAGAGCAAAACCGCGGTCGATTTTGCTGAACTCGTTCGTGATGAACTGAATGTGAAAGAAGTCGTATTCAAACCGACGCAAACGGAACTCATTGAGCTCGATACGGAACTCACTGACGAACTTCGCGAAGAAGGAGAGCTACGGGATTTGATTCGCGAAATTCAAGACTTGAGGAAGCTGGCTGGCTTGAATCCGAATGATGAAGCGATGCTCATCGTAGATAGCAGTAGGAAAGAGGCAGTAAACAGGCACTGGGGGGCACTTAAGAAAGCAACGAACCTCAAGAGCCAGGAAGCAGGACAGGCATTTTCGGTCACTCATTTGCCACATTAACGACATCGGATGTCGTTAATGTGGCAAAAAAGCAAGGAAATAGGCCAAGGAATAACAAAGGTGTGGAAAACTTGACAGATTTTTTTTTGAGGTATCTTTTATGGCTTAGCAGGGGCCTCTCCGCACCCCTCAACTAGGACAGCTCGTTAGCTAATAATACCTCCTCTG
>CAYHYY010000027.1:0-12138 GCA_964360975.1 uncultured Candidatus Saccharibacteria bacterium
TGGGTTCGGACAAGCGTTATAATTTCACCGCAATGATTCGCAAGGACGGCCGGGGGCCGTCCGAGCGATTCATCAGTGCGCGAAAGGAGAGATTCGAATCGGCGGAGTCCGCGAAGGCGGACGAGCCGGTGCCCAGACCGAAGTCAGCAGACTTCGAGTCGCGGGCGAATCTCTCCGCCTCCGCCGAGATTTATTAAGGAGCGAAGCGACTATAAAAATCCAAGTGGGGTTGCGTAATCGCAAGCCCCCGCCAGTGATACTATAGACATATGCACATGCAGTCTCGCGGATTCTCGACACAGCTCATACTCGGCGCGATAGCCGCCATTATCTTTATAGCGGCTCTCGGAGTCTCTTCATGGAAGTTGTCTGTGTCCGAACCAGAGCCTACAGCTACAACGTCATCCCCGGAGAAACAAGCGGAAGGAACGACGGCTACATCGGGAGCAGAGACGGAAGAGACGAAGAAACCAAAGCCGGTAACCTCGTTACCAACGAAGCTTCCGCCGACACCCTCGCCTATACCGACGACTCCGCCAGCTACGACGCCTCCCGCTGAAACAGCTCCCGAAATTCCCGCGACTTCCACAGAAACCGGAACGACGCCGAATCCGGTCGCCTGGAGTCCGAATTTCCAAGCATCAACACGCATAGCGCCGGGGATTCCAAGCGAAGATGAACGCGCGACTTTGCCAAGCTGTGATGGCCTGACTTTCAAGCCGAATTTCATTAACCTTGCTGAGGTGCAGGGCATTACTGAAACGAGCTCGGAAGGGGCAGGTGGGGTGGTAGATTTACTGACGCTGAACTTTTCTACGAAAGGGGTAGATTTCAAGTATGGTCTTACTGCCCCCGGTGATGTCTACGTGACGCATATGAAAACCGAGTTTGACGCTTCGCCCGATGGGTATGATACGACCATTTACTTCGCGCTCTGTAGAGACGTATACGGTTATTTTACCAATATTAAGGAGCTTTCAACAAGTATGCAGCGACTGTTGGGTGAGTCTGCGTGCGCGGTTAAGCCTCATACCGGTCCGAATGCTTGTTACACGAAATTTTTGAGTCAAATCAGCACTGGTTCGGCGTTAGGAAATGTTGGGTTCGTTGGCGGTAGTTTTGGTTTTGGTGTAATCGACCTGAGGAGTCAACGCACGCTCGCAAATCCAGCGGAGCATTCTATTGCGACGAATTACTCCCGTTGCCCGTTCGGTTATCTGAGTGACGCGAGTAGCCTGAAACAAAAAACTGGATCGGGAGGAGGTGTGCTGTGTCCCTTTCAATAGGTTCCACCGATAAACACCGTGAGTTCTCATCTCTGTGCTGAAGGAGGTACACAAGGGGTACCGTATGAGGCGGTAGAAGCTTAAATAATTTTTGGTTTGGATCGGCTTTGTGGCGACGACCCATCTGGGGGCTGTGTTATGGGAGATGAAGTCACTCAAGTATTTTGCGATTAATGCAGGCTACTCGTTCGTAGCGCTGGTCGCTATGTCATTGATACTCCTCTACATGTCTTTGCTCGTGCAGAGAAAAACCCCGACGTACGTCGGGGTTTTTCATATCTGTGGCATTTGCGTCGGTAAGCCGAATTCTGTCACGCTGGAAGCTAGACGCTGGAAGCTAGACGCTAGAAGGTCATTCTAGTATCCAGTCTCCAGCATCGAGCGACCAGGTGTGGCAGCCATTTATCTGGGCCGGACATTACTGCACGGCTCAAGCGGCACAAACTAGAAGCTAGAAACTGGCAGCTGGAAGCTAGAAAAATATTCTAGTGCCCAGTATCCAGTCTCTAGCATTCTAGAGTACGGCCTTGCACTCAAGTAAGGATTTTGCCGTTTCACCCTTCGACTTCGCTCAGGGTAAACCCTGGAACTTATACGAAGGCTCATCCGAAACCGCATTCTAAGAATGCAGTGCCGGATGCCTCGAGCCTTTCGGCTCTCGGCGTCTCTGCTCGCACCTCTCGCTCGATGCCATCGAGCGGACGGGTATTACCCGCTACTAATTCTAGAAACTAGAAACTGGAAGCTAGACGCTAGAAGGTCATTCTAGTATCCAGTATCCAGTCTCCAGCATTCCAGAGTGAGTGTTCGGACTTTCCTCCCCTTACCACATATAGTGTCCATCGCCGATGTCTGTCGGCTCTCGAAACTCCGGTGCGCCAAGCTTTAAAATGTGCTGGAGTCTTTGAGAGACCTACATGGAGCCTCACTGAGGCAACACCATATGTGGTAAGGGGCGACTGCCTGACGCTGACGATAGTGTATCATAGTGAGGAGTTAATAAAAAATCTATTTTATGCATTCGATTTGGCACTCTACGTCTCGCATCGTCATGGCGCTTGCCGTGCTCGTTCCAATCTTGGTTATCCCTGTTGGTTCAGTCCCGTTCTATTTCACTAAAGTTCTTTTCGGAATTACTGTGGTGACTATCCTTATCACGGCATTTGCAATACGAACCGTCCGCGATGGCACCTTTTCTATGTCTTGGGCATTACCCGCATGGGGATTGGTAGCATTGCCAATTGCGTATGCGTTTTCTTCTCTTTTTGCTTCGACACCGATGCGCTCCTTTGTGGGGAATCAGGTTGATGCTGACACATTCGCGTTTGTGCTCCTCCTCGCTCTGGTAGCCATCCTCGTCATGATGGTCATTGACAGCGGTAGAAAGATTCAAAATGTATTAATGGGATTTCTATTGGCAACGTGGGTTTTAATGATCTTTCAAATCATCCAGATATTTTTCGGGACCCCGATATTTCCCAGCTACTTCGGGTCCGAAACGGCTAATCTTCTTGGAAAATGGAACGATCTCGCGCTCTTTTTTGGACTCATGGCATCAATTTTTCTGGTTAGTCTCGAATCGATAGCGCTCACGTTGCGCAATAAAATAATTCTTCAAGTAACATTATTTTTCTCGATCGTATTGATGGTCATTATTAATTTTCAGCTGGCATGGGTATTCCTGGCTTTGACCGCGTTTGCTATGACCATTTTCACGTCAATTCGCGCTCTTTTTGTTCATGGTGAAGGCAAGAAGCGGCTCTTCAACGTCGTGGCGTTCTTAGTTCTTATCGTTGCAATCTTTTTCACCGTAACGGGAGATAATACTTCAGCGCGCATTCAGGAATCGCTGGGCATAGAGACCCTTGAGGTACGCCCTTCTCTTGAGGGGACACGCACCGTTCTTGCCACGGCGCTTACAGAGAATCTCTTCTTTGGCGCTGGGCCGAATACATTTTCTGACGAGTGGCTCAAGAGTCGTTCTCCGGAAATTCTTCTTACGCCATTCTGGAACGTGACGTTTAATTCGGGATTTGGGACCGTATCAACCGGTATCGCAACCGGAGGATTGCTTGTTGCGTTTGGCTGGCTCGTGCTCTTGGGGCTGTTTCTGTATACGGCGGTGCGCGCGCTCTTTACGGGGGTCGCGCAGAACAGCAACGCATACGTGCTCACCGCGCTCACCGCGCTTTCGACACTGTATCTTCTTCTCGCGCACGTCTTCTATGTGCCCGGTCAAGGTTTGTCTCTGGTAACGTTTGTATTTTTTGGTTTGTTTCTCGCTTCACTGCGAGGCGGTCAATTCTCGAGAACAATAGAGAGACCGTTTGTTCATGCTCCGCGCTTCGGCTTTGCCGCAATATTTATTCTTGCGTTACTCGTATTGCTGTCAATTGCGTCTGCGTATGGCGCGTCGCGTCTGTACGCTGGCGCCGTATACCACTCGCGAGGTATTCAAGCATCGCAGTCTGGTGATGTAACACTCGCACGGAGTTTACTTTCCACTGCGGTAACGCTCAATGATAATGATCTTTTCCGCAGGAGTCAGGTTTCAGTTGAACTTATGGAGTTACGAAATTTACTTCAAAGCGGTTCTACCGACGAAAGTGCGCAACAGAAGTTTCAAGAGATTTTATCAAATGCAATTCTCTATTCACAGCAGGCAATTTCCTTAAACCCTGATTCGTTTGACAACTGGATGTCAAACGCCGCAGTCTACGGACTCATTGTCCCACTGGGCATTGAAGGAGCGCTCGAAAATGCATTGCAAGCGCTTGAAGAGGCAAGGGTGAGAAGTCCGATGAGTCCTGAGGTTGATTTTAGAATCGCCGAGCTTTTGAGCGCGAGCGGGAACCTCGAGGGCGCTGAAGACGCAGTGAGCAAGGCTCTGAAGCTAAAGCCGGATTACACGCCCGCAATACTTCTTTCGGGGCAACTTGCGTTGAGTGATGGAAGACTTGATGATGCAATCAATTCAGTGAGAGCGGCAATATACTTAGAGCCGCAGAACGCGTTGCTCTTATATCAACTGGGACTGCTCTATATCGGGGTGCGCGATTACGCATCAGCCTCTGGGGCGTTCCAAGCAGCGCTCGCCATTGACTCCGAGTACGCAAATGCGTCCTTCTATCTTGGCGAGACATATCTTTTCCTCGGAAGAACCGAAGAAGGTCTTTCAATTTTCAGGGATTTGTACGAAAAGAATCCAGATTCCACAGTCTTAGGTGCAATCATCTCATCAGTCGAGGTAGGGGAGAATCCCTTTGCCGAGGAGCAAGCGCTCCCTCCAGAGAGTGCCGTCGTAGAACAGTAGAGAGACTGTATGGTTCGTCGGATCATAGGCGTCTTGACGCGCGAAATACGCGGACTTCACGAAGCTGCCTACGTCCTCGCCATTTTTTCTGGTTTCTCGCAGATGCTCGCCCTTTTGCGTGATCGGACTTTTGCGCACCTCTTTGGAGCAGGGGAGACGCTTGATGTGTACTTCGCCGC
Organism: uncultured Candidatus Saccharibacteria bacterium; assembly: GCA_964360975.1. Taxonomy (GTDB): domain Bacteria; phylum Patescibacteriota; class Minisyncoccia; order Phycocordibacterales; family Phycocordibacteraceae; genus Phycocordibacter. The sequence continues at coordinate 4,779 of CAYHYY010000027.1, forward strand.
GTTTCGAGTGCCAGATCTGATGTTTGCAGTGCTGACGCTCTTTGTATCCTCCTTTGCGCTTGTCCCACTTTTGTCTTCAAGAAAAGAAAAAGATCAGGGTGCGCTTATTGGAAATATACTCTTTGCTTTTGGTTTCTTTGCGGCGGCGTCCGTGGCTATTTTGTGGGTTGTCATGCCAAAGCTCGTGCCGCTATTGGTGCCTGGATTTTCTGATGTGCAGATTCAGGAAACTATTATGCTTTCACGCATCATGCTCGTGCAGCCGCTCCTCCTTGGTATATCGTCCATAGCATCGAGCGTCGTCCAGGTAATGCGTCGGTTTGTCATCTACGCGCTTGCGCCCATTCTGTACAACGTCGGTATCATTTTCGGGGCTTTCTTTTTCTATCCCGAATTTGGACTCAAAGGGCTTGCGTACGGCGTCGTCTTCGGCGCCCTCCTTCATGCGATCGCCCAAACGGTTTCAATAGTCGGGCATGCGCGCCACATACGCGTGCCGACAGTTTCCTCACTCCGTCTTTCAATTATGGAGGTAGCGCTTCCGTCTATGCCGCGCGCACTGGCGCTCTCATCTCAGCAGTTTCTTATGCTGGTCTTTACGGGTATTGCGTCGATCGCAGGAGTTGGCGCCGTATCAGCGCTCTCATTTGCAACCAATATTCAGTCGGTGCCTTTGACCGTGATAGGGATTTCTTATGCGGCGGCTTTATTTCCGGCGCTTGCCGCTTTATTCGCCTCCGGTGACAGACTCTCATTCGCGCGGGAAGTGTGGGCAAGTGTGCGTCACGTGGTGTTCTGGACGTTCCCAGCGATAACCATGATGATTGTCCTCCGCGCGCACATTGTCCGCGTCATTCTTGGTTCGGGTAATTTTACGTGGTCTGATACGCGCCTCACCGCGGCTCTGGTCGCACTCTTTGCAATCTCACTGATCGCGCAATCACTCATGCTCATTTTTTCACGCGCTTTTTATGCGGCGGGGAAAACGCTCATTCCGGTTATCGTCAATATTTGCGGAGCTATTGCAGCGGCAATGATGGCGTACTTTGGCGTTATGTGGATTTCCACAGCAGGAACACCGAGATATTTTATGGAAAGTCTCTTTCGGGTAAGCGACATCCCAGGCGTGCCATCACTCATGATTCCGCTCGCGTACTCTGTATCGCTCATCGTCACGGCGCTCGCGTTTGCGTATATATTTGCGCGTCGATTTGGTTATGAAGCGCGCGTTGTCGACACGTTCGTCCATTCTTCGTCTGCTTCGATTTTGGGAGCGTCCGCCGCCTACGCGATGCTTCAGGCGCTTGGTCCCTTGTTGCCGACCGAGACGTTCCTCGGTATTTTTCTTCAGGGCTTGTTCGCAGGCATCGTAGGGCTTATCGTATGGGTTCTTACGCTGTACCTCCTCCGGAGTGATGAACTTCGAGAGATCCGCATCGTGATGACAGAAAAAATCTTAAACTCATCACTCTACTCGCTTCTGCATGGACGGAAAAACAATACGTAACTTCTCAATAATCGCGCATATTGATCATGGAAAATCGACCTTGGCTGATCGCATGCTTGAGGTGACGCAAACCATTGAGATCAGGAAGATGCGCGCCCAGGTGCTGGACGCCATGGATTTGGAGCGCGAACGAGGCATTACCATCAAGATGCAGCCTGTCCGGATGTCGTATACGCTAGGCGCGCAAACCTACACGCTCAATCTCATTGACACCCCAGGGCACATTGATTTTGCGTATGAAGTTTCTCGTGCGCTCACTGCTGTTGAGGGCGTCCTGCTCCTCGTGGACGCAACACAAGGTGTACAGGCGCAGACGCTCGCGACGCTCGCGATGGCCGAGCGCGCAGGATGCACGATCATCCCCGTCATATCGAAAATTGATATGCCGGCAGCGCGCGTCAACGAAACTGCTGATGAACTGGTGAAATTACTTTCAGTGTCTCGCGGAGAGATATTTTCTGCATCTGGAAAGACAGGAGAGGGCGTCGAAACTTTGCTTGCAGGAATTATTGAGAGGGTGCCGCCTCCTGAGACGACCTATACTGGCCAAGGGGGGAGAGCATTGATTTTTGATTTTAAATATTCTGAACACCGAGGAACAAGCGCATTCATCCGCGTTATCGACGGTGTGGTTCGAACGAAAGATCCGATAACGTTTCTCGGCGTGAAAAGAAAAATGACCGCCGTCGAGGTTGGCTGGTTTACGCCAGGCGAAAAAGCAGCCGCATCACTTTCGGCGGGAGAAATCGGCTACGTCATGACGGGCATAAAAGAACCGGGCATTGCCTTGGTGGGCGACACGCTGATTGCGGGGAACGCCGAGCTTCCCGCTATGCCAGGCTATGAAATTCCACGACCCGTCGTGTGGGCATCGCTGTACCCAGACTCACAGGATGACTATACGCTGCTCAAACAGTCATTATTGCGGCTGAAACTCTCTGACTCCGCGCTATCATTTGAAGAAGAGGGTTCCAGCGTACTCGGAAAAGGTTTTCGTTGCGGATTTTTGGGCATGCTTCACATGGAAATCGTGACCGAACGTCTGAAGCGTGAATTCTCACTGGAGCCCCTGGTGACCGCGCCCACTATTATGTATTCGCTCACCGATGTGAAAGGAGAGACGCGCGATGTGTTCACGCCAGCAGGATTTCCTGAGGATGGTCTCATTAAGGAAGTGCGGGAACAGTGGGTGAAAATATCGGTACTCACGCCGCCAAAGTATTTGTCAGCAGTGACCCAGCTCTTGCACGAACATGAAGCAGTAATCGGTGCGGCGGATCTATTTGGCGAGGACCGTATCGCGCTCCAAGCCGAGCTGCCGCTGCGCGAACTCATGAGGGGATTCTTTGATCGCCTGAAGAGCGTCACGTCAGGGTATGCGTCGCTCTCGTATGAATTTGCTGATATGCGTCCGGCAGACGTGGCGCGTCTTGATATCTTGGTTGCCGAAGAACCGGTTCCTGCGTTTGCGCGAATTATCTCAAGGCGCCGCGTCGAAGACGAGGCACGACAGACCGTTGAACGCCTGAAGAAACTCCTCCCGCGGCAAATGTTCGTTGTCAAAATTCAAGCAAAGGCTATGGGCCGTATTGTAGCCTCAGAATCAATCTCTGCGATGAGAAAAGACGTAACCGGCTATCTCTATGGAGGGGATGTGTCGAGAAAGAAAAAACTTCTCGAGAAGCAGAAAAAAGGGAAGGAGCGCCGCGGCGAGCACAAAAAAATGCACATCCCGCAGGATGTTTTCCTGAAGATGATGAAACCTGATTAGACTGTTTTCCGACCGTATTAAAAAATCGGAGCGTACAGGAGGACCATGCTGATGATGATGAGGATGGCGAGCACCGTCCAAACCGCCCTGATGACCCCCTTGGCTCTTTTGTCGAATAGCATTTCAGCAGTATACCCCATGAGATAATTCAGATCGAACATTATTTGCTTGCCAAGATCACTATTCCTCAGAAACATGTCCCCGTCCACGTCACCACATATCTCACGGGGTATAGAGCATACGGACCCGCACTGCTCGGTTCTCATGAAAATGGTTTCAAGGTTACTGGCGGATGCCAGAATGCCCCGCGCCTCCAGCGCGGGGATGAATGGCGCCATGAAAGAAGTGCGCCCGGTGGCTCGCGGGACGCGACCACACTTGGATTCTCTAAGACGGAGTACCGTCAAGAGAATCTCGGCGGTGGGGCGCACCCTATCCAGAAAAACACCATGGTCGCCGCCCGTGAAATGCCCCGAGGCAAGTCTCAGGGACGCGGGGACAGACGGGCGGCGTGGTTTACACTAGTAGTATGTCGTCGCGCGCGGTACGGAAGGTGATAGGGCAGGGAGCCGTATGGACGATCATCATAGTCGGGACACTTCTTGTGCTGTACACCGGTAGAGCCGCCTGGCATACATTTTCTAAAGAGCGAGACGTTGCGAAAGATGAGCTCAATATTGAAGGAGCATATGAGGAGCTCGTTTCGCGTAAAAATGCACTGGTAGAATCGAATAAAAAGCTCGACAGTGAGCGGGGAATAGAGGAGGAGATACGGGGTAGATTTCCCGTAGCGAGGCCTGGTGAGGAAGTCATTACGATTGTGGACCCAAAAAATAAAGTCACGGAACCTAGCGTCGAAGAAGCGAAGGGCTTCCTGGGCGGATTTACGGACTGGCTCTCATTCTGATCCAGACTTACGGTGCGGGCACGGGGAATCGGCTACAACTCTCGCCTCGCCGTCGCTCGGCTCGGTCGCAGCCCCAGCTCGCTGTCCCGACGTTACGTCGGGACCGCGCTCCGCTTTTCGATTCCCCCACGCTTGCTCATAAATGAGCAAGCTCATCTTGTGCGAGTGGGGGGAATCGAACCCCCGCCCGATGCTTGGGAAGCACCAGTTCTGCCACTAAACTACACTCGCTCGTGAGGGAGATATGGAGACGAGCCCTCGCATCCTCGACTGCCGTGAGTAGAGACAAAGCCCCTCCTCACGGCATATTTCATTGCATGCAAAAATAGGTCTGCGTGCAATCCATTGCATATGTTACAATATTTCTTCTTACGAAGTAATGAGTGAGGAAGACTATGGACCAACCAACAGCTCAGAAGACAGTGGCAATCTATTCGACCCCGACCTGTCATTTTTGTCAGTTGTCGAAGGAATTTTTCGCTGCAAACAACATCCAATATACAAATTACGATGTTTCTAAAGATCTTGAGCGCAGGCAGGAAATGTTCTCAATAACGAACCAGATGGGAGTGCCGGTCATCGTCATCGGTGACGACGTTGTTATAGGCTTCGATAGAGAAAAGCTTGCAGAGCTTCTCGGCCTTGCCGTATAGAAGGAACGCCTATCCGATAATCCGCTTCAGAATAGGCGGATTTTGTCGTACAGGTTACGGAAACGGACGATGCTGAAGATAAGTGCAGTAATACCGAGCACTATGGCGATGAGCCCTGCGACGACAAAGGCACCGACTTCAAAAAAGTGGATGAGTACGGCTCCGAGAACGATGAGGGAGATTGCCGTGCGCACGTACGACAAGAACGTTCGTTCTCGCGCTAAGTTTGTGCGCTCTCCGGCAAGGTCGGTTCGTTTTTCGTCTCCATCCATAGGACTAGTATAGAGCATATTGATTCAGTAGGTGCGCTACGTCGTGTTTCTCGTTGTGAACAATGGTGACCGTTCAATTCTTTTGAAACAATCATGCAAGTCCTAGTTAGCAAGTATAATAGAACGACCACGAAACACGGTCTCTGTCGTATTACTATTGTCAAGGGAGGTCAATTACTCAAGGTCATTAATGCACTAAACAGAAAATTGACCGAAAGGGTCCTGAATGCTTAAGTCACATATTGCTCTTGTAGTTCAACGGATAGAACTGCTCACTCCTAACGAGCGGATCCAGGTTCGACTCCTGGCAAGAGCACAGACGTCATAAAACGCGAACTGCTTCGCGTTTTATGCTACGTCTGTGAGCCGGAGTCATCTCGCTCTGCGAGAGACGAGGCGGGGTCGAGGGCACTTAGCATTTTGCTTGCAACAAGCAAAATGCTTAGTGAACCGTGACCAACTACATCGACGCACCAACGAATTCACACCTGCTTCGCGGCTCTATTTTCCCGGTATACTGTCTCCATGGCATTTATGATGGACGACGAACACGCAAAAGAGATGTTCGATATGGTGCGAGACAACAATCGCATGCTCCGTTCAATGCGCAGGAACGCGTTCGTCGGTGGGATTTTCAAGATAGTTATATGGGTAGTGTTTCTCGTCGTCATTCCGTACCTCACCTGGCTTTATTTTCAGCCGTATCTCGAACTGATTACGTCACAGTATCAACAAGTGCAGGGGCAATCGGCGGAAGTTTCTGCGCTTATGGAACAAATAAAGAACACCGGCAGTGGCCTGCCCAGCCTCGAGGACATAAAAAGCTTTTTTGGAGGTGTGACGCCGAAGTAGACTGTTCCCAAGGAAATTTTTCAAATCACCAGAAGCGTTGTATAGACGGGTATATAATGGACGTTATGCACACGTCCATTCGATTACGAGCGCTTCAACTTCGGATGCTCGGTCGCAGCTACACGGAAATTCAAAAAGAGGTTAAAGTTTCGAAATCTACTTTATCACTTTGGCTACGAGACGTAGTCATTTCTGATGAGGCAAAAAGTCGCCTCGAACGTAGAGAACGGGCTGGAGCCATGAAAGCATTGCTCAGAAGGAATAAACTCCAGACACATTTGGCAAGAAAGCGAGCAGAGGCATCGAAACTAAGGGGACTCAGTTCAATACCTCGAATGAACCAGCGAGACCTACGAATAGTCGGGGCAGTACTTTATTGGGCGGAAGGATACAAGCGCCTCAGTGTAAAAGATGGGAAAGAGAGAACGTGGCATGTCATTAGTTTTGTTAATGCTGATCCAAATATGATTAGAACATTTATTCATTTTCTTACCTCCACTCTTGAGGTGCCACTAGCAAGAATTCGCCTGGTAATGAGACTCTACCCGCACATTAATGAGAAAATGGCACGAATGTATTGGACTCGCGTTACTAAACTACCAGAAACCTGCTTCAAGAAAACATCATTCGTTATAAGCTCAGCGAGCAAGGGTAAACGTCCAATTGTTCGGTTGCCGTATGGGACACTGCAAGTCAGCGTCAATGATACGGAGAAGTTTCATTATCTCCTCGGTCTCATTGAAGGAGTGAAAAGAAGATTTGCTTCTGATATACTCTCACCACGCTTGGATAGCTCAGTTAGTTAGAGCGCGTCTCTGAAGAAGACGAGGTCGTCAGTGCAATTCTGACTCCAAGCACTTATATGAATTTTGATTTCGTAGCTAAACACTATGCCTCGCGAACGCACGAAAAGATGCGCGAGGTCCTCATGGATCCAGATGCCGAGGGGCCTGCCATTCACTACTATATGATCCGGGGGGGGAAGGATCAGAAGAATATAACAGTCTGGGAACCGGGGACCGTAGGCGGTGAATACATCAAGACGTATGGGCACTACCATGTGGGCAATCTCGACGAAAACTACGAGATTATTTTAGGCGAGGGAGTGGCGCTCCTAGAGAAGCGCGCAAAGGACGCGGGCGGCAACCTGCTCGATGACACCCTCGAAGCATTTAGGGCCATTCAGGTGAAAGCAGGGGATAAGGTCTACATGCCGCCTGAATACGGGCATCTTGTCGTGAATACGGGAAACACGTACCTCGTAACGGCAGACGACAGCCCCGTCAATTTTGATGATGTGAATCCCGTCTCCATGCCCGGCCACGCCGACTACGAGCCGGTGAAGCGGATGCGCGGTTTCGCGTACTACGTCGTAGAAAAAAATGGTAAGCCCTCACT
>CAYHYY010000028.1:0-4623 GCA_964360975.1 uncultured Candidatus Saccharibacteria bacterium
ACATGCCTGCGCCTGCAATAATGACTTTGGGAGATTTCGTGTGTTCAATTACTTGAGACTCAGTGTCGTGGATGGTCACCTGTAAACTAGGGAATGAGAACGGATCGTCTCCTGAGGTGAGTCGATTGCGTATATCTTCACGAAGGAACGAACTGTTTTCTCGATACACGTCGGTGACCTTTGCCGCAAGTGGTGAATCCATAAATATTGGTACCGCGGGGCAACGATTCTCTGAAATGGCACGGTCGAGGAGCGATAGGATAATCTGCGTACGCTCAAGCGAAAAGGAAGGAATAAGAAGAACGCCTTTCGTCTTTTCCGCATGGCGTACCGCGTTCAAGAGTACGTTCAGAGACTCCTCGAGAGACCCATGCAATCTATTTCCGTAGACACTTTCGGTGATCAGAACGTCAACATCTTTCGGAACCTCGCGATCGGGAACCATAATCGCTGGCTTTCTACCCAAATCCCCCGTAAACAGAACTCGTGTCCCAAAGATGTCTAAGAGTATGGTTGCGGAACCTAAGATATGCCCCGCGTTATAAAAAGTTGCCGAAATATTCGGCGCGAGTTCAATCTGCTGTCCATAATTGGCAGACCGAAGAAGACGCACTGCAGATTCCACATCTTTTGCTTGATACGGCGGCACGTCATTGCACCGCTTTGCCTCTGCCGCCATGAGGTACACGGTATCCTCAAGCATAATCGGTAGTAAATCTCTGGTAGCCGCGGTCGCATACGCGCTTCCAGAAAAACCCTCTTTCACGAGCTTCGGGAAAAGACCAATATGATCGGCGTGCGCGTGAGTAAAGAGCACATGGTTGATCTGCGTCGGATCGTACGAGAAGGGGTCACTATTGACGGATTCGCAGAATCGTTCGCCTTGCGCCAAACCGCAATCGACGAGCATGCGCGTTACGGTAGCTCCATCGTTCGCCTCGACGAGAAAATTTGCGCCAGTAACGCGACGCGCCCCTCGCGCAAACGTGATCGTTGCACTTTTTTTAGTCATGCGTATCTGCTAAAACCAAGGTACGCCAAAAGACCCCCCGCGAGGTCCATAGCAATATCAAGAACCGTATCGAGTACATATGAATCGAACGGCTGATGGAGTGGTGAACCAATTATGTATTCAAACATTTCCCACATAATTCCTATGCATAGAGTACCAAGAATAATGACGACCACGCGTGAGACGCGGCGAGAAATAAATATGCGAAACCAAAATATCCAGACCCATAGGACGAGCGTGCCTATCGCCACCCCTCCGAGTCCGTGCATGAGAATGTCAAACCACCACAGTGTCCAATAGAAGTGGTACGTGTACGCGACGAGGTGAAGGGAGAGCACTGACGCGGCGAGCGCTGCAGCGGCAAGAAGAGATAGATTTTTGAAATTCATTGGAAACTAAAAACCCGCCACAAACTTGGCAGATTCTTAGGTAGGGCTTCTGGGGCGATTAACCTTAGCCTTTCGGCCAAGTGGGTGCCCGCAGCTCAACGCGCGTCGGTATTCCGATTTCTCAGAACGCTCCAGCACGCAGCAATGTGAGGCTCCCTTGTATGTTGTATAGAGGTTAATTACCGCCAGTAACCCCACTGCCCAGTATACCAAAACCTATAGGAAACCTAAGGAGAATGGGGGGCCAGTCCCCATTCTTTCCTCAGTGCCTGAATGCGAGACATACCTGAATTCCTGAATTAAATAGTGACTGACCCCATTTCCGTCCGGTGCCCGTTTCCGGACTGTCTAAGGCAAACACCAGGCTGCCATTCGCTGTCGTCCCTAGACGTCGTCTACCCCGAACCGCCGATACTCATGGATTGGCTGTTTTCCAAACCAGTATTCAATCTCATGTTCCGCCTCTTCTGGTGTTTCAGAAGCATGCGCAAGATTCATCACCGCGCGCTTTTCCGAATTCGCTATCGCTGGTGAGTCGGATGAAAAGTCGCCTCTAAACGTACCCATTTCTGCCAGATAGGGCATCGTTGGTCCGACAATTTTTCTCACCATATCTACCGCGTGGACGCCTTGGACCACCATGCGCACCAATGGCGCCGAAGTCATGTAGCCAACGAGCCATTTGCGTACCATCTCACCTATTTTCATCGCGTCGTCCGTGCCGAGCTCTTTAACGGGGTCCATGCCGTACTGCTGGTACGTATGCAAAGATTTCTTCCCGAGCCGCTCAATCCATTCCTTACTTTTCGGGTAGTGGGTATCAATCTGCCCAAACTCTGGCTGAAACATTTCGAGTGCAACGATTTTTAAATCGCGCTGTTCAATACGTTGAATTAATTCTCCGATGAGACCTTTCCTTACACCGTCAGGTTTCAGCATGACGAAGGTGCACTCTTCTTTAAGACTTCTTTTTGACATCGCGCCTACTGTACCACACCGATTCGTTTAATAGAAACTGCTGGCACCGTATTGTTTATTGTTTGCCTTCGCGCATCGCGTCATACTTCTGACGAATTTCTTCCTCAACAACATCGCGCGCGCGTCCATAGCGCTGGTAGGACATGTGTTTCAAGGCCTCCGCATTCGCGTGGTCGCCTGCGATAAAATTGATGGTTTCTAATGAAAATGGAGATAATGGTTTTCCGCCAGAAAGAAGCCGCACGTACGCGTGATAATTGTCGACCTTAAGGAAATCTGACGCGCCGAGGTACGGGTCGAACTGTTTCGTCATGTATTCCGCATCGTCGGGACCGACGCGGAAGATGACCTGCGTGCCGACGTTGCCAAAAACGGCATTTTTTATCTCGGGAATAAGCTGCTGAATGTACTGGTGCGCCATCGTCATTGAGAGACGGAATTTTCTCGCCTCAGCAAGGATAATCGCGATGGTGTTCGTGGTTACGTTCTGGAACTCATCGATGTAGAGATAGAACGGCGGCGGATTGGTGTGGAGATACTCCGTGCGTCCAAGCGCGGTCATCATGATCTTGCCGACGATGACCAGGCCGAGCAGGTTTGCATTCAAATCACCGAGGCGCCCCTTTGAGAGGTTGACGAGAAGAATCTTCTTGTTGTCCATAATGTCTTTGAAATTGAAGGCGGACCGTTGCTGACCAACAATCGGACGCATGATCTCGTTCGCAATGAAGATGTCGAACTTTGAGGTGATGTAAGGCACGACGTTTCGCAAATCTCCCTCACCGCGCACGTTTTCCGCGATATCTTCCCAAAAATGTCGCACCACTGCATTTCTGCAACGCGAGAGCTTGAGATGTCTGAAGTCTTCATCGGCGAGCACTCTCGAAACATCCATCAGCGTAGAGCCAGTTTCCGGATCTTCGAGAACGAGAAGCGTTGCATTTCTAAAGTACTGTTCAAAGATTGGTCCGAAAGCCTCGGGGACCTGCCCATACAATTTCTGGAATATCTTGAACATCTCATCGACGACGAAGGTCTTTTGCTCTGGGAAGCGAGGATCATACTCGAGCATGTTCAGCCCCATAGGGCGCTCCATGAAAGCAGGATCAAAATAGATGAGATCGTCATATCGTTCCTTTGGCACGCGCGAAAGAATCTCTTGAACATCAACGCCGTGCGGGTCAATGAAACACACGCCCTCTCCATTCTCAATATCCTGAATAATCATGTTCTTCAAGAAAGTGGTTTTTCCAGTACCCGTCTGACCAATGGTGTACAGATGCCTCAGTCGATCTTCAGGGGTGAAATGAATCTTCGTCTCGATATTTGAATAGACGTTCTTTCCGATCGCGATACCGATCCCGGGAAGCCCTGGCGGCGCCGGAAGACGTTTTGCTTGAGATGTCTTTGCTTCACGCGATGCGGTACCGCCAGAAATGGAAAGATGGTATATCGTCGCGAGTTCGGAAAGGTTCATGGGCATCAAGGTGTTGTACTCCATCAAAGGGCCTGTTTCTCGCTCTATGAGGCGCTCAAAGAACTCATGATAAAAATGCGTGTGCGTTCCACCATCATCAAACGTTCTAAAAATGAATTTTCGAATGAGTTCTCGCTTCGCCTTCTTTCCTTTCGGCTTATAAAAGGTGAACCGATTTCCTTTCGGGTCATCGAACTGTCCAAAGGTGGCCTGAAGGTCGCGTAAGAGAATCTCTGCACGCTCCTTCGTGCGAGCTGAGGCAACGACGCGGAGGTTTACGCCAGCAATCACGCTCTTTATCTTTTTCCCTACCATCTCGACCGCAATCGCGTCGACGTTTTTATGATCATCTTTCTTTTTCTCCCCTTCGATGAGCGCATCGGAAATTGCCTTCGGCGCCGCCTTGACAAACCTTCTCCAGAGCGGATATTTTTCAAGATATTTGTAGTGGAAAAAAATCTCTGCGACGCTCTTTTTCCCGCGGTTCAGCTCATCAAGAACGGACCACATTTTTTTGGTGTGATATTCGCCAGCAGGCGCGACCGTAAATTGGATTGCAACGCCTTCACCTTCGCTCGTGATCTTTGATAGAGACGACAATGTCAAATTCAGAGGATCATAGGAAAAGTCGTCATGAAGCTTAATGGGAACCACCGCGGCACGCTTATACGCGCCATACGCAATCTCGGTCGCGCCGAACTGATTGAATGGGTTGTAGTCATCTTTCTTTTCGATGATTCGGGCCCGCGGGAACACTGAAAAAATCT
>CAYHYY010000028.1:4633-11938 GCA_964360975.1 uncultured Candidatus Saccharibacteria bacterium
TTTCTCCACCATATCCTGCTTCTGCCTGGGGACAGCCAAATAAAAGATTGCGTCTTCGCTCCCGTGAGAAACGGCGAGCTCAAGAACGAAATGTTCAGGATAGATTATTTGGCGACGATGCCAATCTTTATAGAAAAACGCGTCAGGAATTGCTATGTAAGGGAGGAGGGCGAGATACAATTGCTCCATCTGGGTGCAAATCTCTTTCAATGAACTCCCCGGCTTTCCAGAAACTGCTTCGTGTACGGCTACTTCGAGAAGAACGAAATCGAGTGCCTGAGCATACCGATCATGATGGTCGACATTCGGAATCTCGTGGCCTTCAAGCTTGTATTGGACAAGGAGTCGATGAAAATCATCCTCAAGGTGAGGATTATCAATACGATCCAACTCCTTCAAAGCCGCCTTAAACCCCCGCCTTCTCAGGATACCCAAGAGTTCCTCCATATCCTGATCGTTCGCGTCAGGAGTTAACTCAAGCGTAATGCCTCGTTCTCCATCCTTTCTAAGGTGTTCAGGCACATTGACTGCCTGGGGTGTGACCAGTGCCTCCACCGGCACGCGCTGTACCGAGCGACTACCGCCGCCGGAACCACCTGAGCGTGCTTGCTCACGAAGCTTGGTGAGCTGGTGCTCGGGAGATAATTTCGCATTATCTGCGTTTGATTTACTTCCAAATCCAAATGCCATCCGAACAGTATATCGCGTGTGGACTTCCTTATGGCGCTATATTTCAACGGTCAGTATTTCTGGCTCCCCCTCGGTAATGGCGATGGTGTGTTCAAAATGCGCGGCACGTGACCCATCTTTCGTGACGAATGTATAGCCATCAGGCATAAGCTTTACGCGTGGTGTTCCTTCTGTAAACATTGGCTCAATGGCGATGACGAGTCCTGGTATCAAAGTTATGCCCTCGCCCTGAACTCCCATATTGGGAATGTATGGCTCTTCATGCACCCTATGCCCCACACCATGCCCACCGAGCTCAAAGACGATGCCATAGCCATGCTTCTTGCCGACAGCCTCAACGGCTGCCCCTATGTCTCCAACTTTCGCCCCGCCAATTGCTGCCCGAATACCAGCCATTAACGCCTCTTTCGTCTTTCTAACCAATTGCTCCGCTTTTGCGTCCCCCGTTCCCGCTATGACCGTAATCGCATGGTCGGTGATGAGCCCCTTATGAGTTATTCCGCAATCAAGGCCAATAATGTCCCCCTCTTCTATAACCCGCGCATTTTCGTTGGGAATACCATGCACTACCTCGTCATTTATTGAAATACAGATTGCTGCCGGAAAAGGACGCTTCGCGCCGCGCGGCGTGTACCCCAAAAAAGAGGGCTGATCTCCCATTTCTAGAATGAGCTTCTCGGAAAGCGCATTTAATTCAACAGTCGTTGCGCCCGGCACCGTGTTTCTTGCGACCTTTGCGACCACGTGCGCTAAACGACGCCCACCCTCGCGGAGCACGGCGATTTCCTCTGGAGATTTTATGGTAAATGCCATCGGATTACGAAACCCCCAAAATCTTTATGATGTCCTCGTGGATGACTTCAACAGGCCGCTCCCCTTGCACCTCGAGCAGCACTCCCTTCTCCTCAAAAAAGTCTATGACCGGCGCGGTGTGCTGATCATACTCTGCAAGCCGCACGCGCACTTTTTCTTCTGAATCAGAATCTGCTCTTCCTCGTCCAACCTGCCGCTTGATAGCTTCCTCATCGCCAATATGCAAGTTAATGACGCGGTAGGGGCGCTTGAGCCACGTCGCCACCTCATCAAAGAGCTCAGCTTCCGGGAGTCGGCGGCCAGTGCCTTCATAGATTATTCCGGCATCTTTCCCCACGTGGAGGAGCGATGTTTGAAATAGATACGATGCGAGCCAGTGGGGCAACAAGAGACCCTTATCAACTGTTTCGCGGACTCGCTCCCCAAGAGCACTTTTCTCCTCACGGAGTTCTCGAAATTTACTGCCGGTAGAAAAAATTTCAAAACCAGTCTTTTCAGCCAGTAGTGTTGCCTGTGTCTCCTTTCCAGAGCCAGGTCGACCGACAAAAAGAATCGTGCGGATAGTGTCTATCATAGGCGTTACGGTACGGGAAAAAGAAAGAAAAATCAACGGTTTGCCAAAATGGCACGAAGTGTTTTTTCAAAATTTTTCTTCGCACGTTCAGCTTTACCGTCAGGATTCTCAATAACGTAATCCGCGTCACTCATGAAACCTATTTCATCATCATAGCGCTCGCGTCGCTTTGCGAGCTCAACGTCAGGCATGTCGGCGCGCTTCTTGATGCGCGCTTCCATTTCCTTCCAAGTACCTGCATGCACAAATATAATAACGAGCTCCTTTTTTGGGATCTTTTCTTTTATCTGCCGCGCGCCCTGCACTTCAAGTTCTTTCAAAATGATCCTTCCATCCGCAAGGTTTGGCTCTATTTCTGACAAAGGTGTCCCGTAATAGTTGCCGCCGTACTCCGCCCATTCGAGAAATTTTTCTGCGTCTATCGCCGCTTGAAATTCACCCCGGGTGAGGAAATTATAGTTCTTATCGGAATCGTGGCCTCGCTTCGCGCGCGTGGTCGATGATTTTGGAAATGCCAGCTCGGGAAGAAGTTTCTTAACGTGGTTAATGAGCGTCCCCTTTCCTGACCCCGAAGGACCAACCACCAAAATAAGTTTTCCTCTCATGGGGAAAAGGTTCTAGTATTCTCGCAAAGAAATCTGCGCGTCAATTTTCCGCACCAGATCCAGTACAACAGAAACGACGATCAAGAGTGCCGTACCGCCTATCGCGAGCGCCGCAATACCAGTCAAAGCCTGCATGACGAGCGGCAAGACCGCAATGAATCCGAGAAAGAGGGCCCCAACCATCGTTATTCTCGTAATCACCTTGCCCAAATACTCAGCCGTCTGATTTCCAGGGCGCACGCCGGGAACAAAGGCGCCATTTTTCTGAAGGTTGGTCGCGATTGCATTGGGATCAAACGTAATTGCGGTATAAAAATAGGTAAAAACGAAGACGAGGAAAAAGTACGAAGCAGCGTACACCACCGTCCCTCCGGGAATGGTGAGGAGTGCCGTCGCGGTCGTCGCAAGCCACGTCAGAGACGAACGAGATGCGATATTGAGAATAAGTTGTGGGAATAGCACGATCGAGAGCGCGAAGATGATAGGAATGACCCCCGCCTGATTCAAGCGTAATGGCAGGTATGTGGAGACGCCGCCGTACAATTTGTTGCCACGAACTCTTTTTGCGTAGGTAACGGGTACCGGGCGTTCCGCTTCAGAAATAACCACGACGCCGTAGACAATGGCAAGTGCGGCCGCAAGAAATGCAAGATAGAGCGGGATTTGTGCAGGATCGAACGTAAACGTGAGCTGAGAAATGGTCGATGGCAAGCTGGCGACGATACCGGCAAAAATGATTAAGGAAACGCCATTACCTATGCCGAACTCGGTAACCAGTTCTCCTACCCACATAAGGAGTATTGAACCAGAGGCGATAACAACAACATTTACCAACATGGCGACAAGCGAAAGCTCGTCAACAATGCCCTGACCGACCAGAATGAAAAGGAACGCGTAGGCCTGCATCAGTGCGAGCGGTATCGACAACATGCGCCCATATTGGCTAAACTTCCTTCTGCCGACAGAACCCTCCTCTTGATACATTGCCTTCAGCGTCGGGAACATGATGGTGAGGAGCTGCATAATGATTGACGCTGTAATGTACGGACCGACGCCGAGCATCACGATAGACAGGTTTGAGAGTCCGCCACCGGAAAAAATGTTTAGGAGACCAAAGAATTGGTTGTTTGAGAAGAACTCTTCCAGTCTCAAGGTATCAACCCCAGGGATGGGGATAGTCGCTAAGACGCGAAACACCACGAGCGCCGCGAGCACAAATCCGAGGCGGAGCATGAGTGCCCGATCGGTGACGATGAGATTAATTTTATTGAAGAATGCTGAAAGCATACGTGGAATCTATGCGGTGCGCTCCTCAATGGTACCTCCCGCTTTTTCAACTGCCGCACGAGCCGACTTTGACATGGTAACCTCTTCAAACGAGAGCTTCATGGAAATCTCTCCCGTACCCAGAATCTTCACCGGAGGAAGTTTTCCTGAAACACGACGAATGAGTTTTTTTGCTTCAAGCGTGCGTGGATTGACGATATCCGCGGCTTTAAAGAGCCGTGAGAGATCGTCAAGATTCACGGCAACCGAGCGCCCTCCCGGAACGACGGTTCGCGCGCGGTTCTTGCCGTAGCCACGACGCTTTGGTATTTTCTTGATGATATCGCGCCACTGCGGTCGTCTCTTATTTCCTGCGCGCGCGGTCTGACCTTTTCCGCCACGACCTGATGTTTTCCCGCGCTTTGAACCACGGCCAATGCGTCGGCTTCGAGCAAGCCCCTGTGGTCGTCTGAGTGTGTTGAGTTCCATAAATTATTTGAGTTGTGAGAGCGCCTTCACTGCAGCGCGCGCAATATTCAATTTATTCTTTGACGAAGACTGAATTTTTGCCGTGACGTCTCGAATGCCAGCGAGCTCAAGGACTACTTTGACCGAACTGCCAGCAACAATACCGCGATTTGGCGCAGGACGAATCAGCACATACCCTGAAGAAGATTTCGCTTCAACGTTGTGCGCGATGCTCATCGTCTTAGACATTTTTACCGAAATCATGTTTTTCTTTGCGTCGCGCATCGCTTTTTCCATGGCAAGCGCGGTGTCAGCACCTTTACCTATTCCGACGCCGACTCGCCCTTTGCGATCACCAGCAACAATTGCTGCAGAGAAACTAAATCGTCGTCCACCGGCGATGACGCGAGCAACGCGACGTAAAATGATAGTCCGCTGATCAAACTCAGACCTTTCGCGAGGTTCTCGCTTGCCTCTCCGCTCTCTCCCGCCGTCACCCGGACCGCGTCGCCCACGACCTCGTCTCTCTTTGCCATCTGCGCGTGAACCACGAGCGCTGTCGTCAGCCTTCGCGGGAGTTTCTGCTTCAGTTTTTGTGGTTGTTGTATCGTTGTCCATACGTTTAAAAAGTTAGACCTCCTTCACGGGCAGCGTCCGCGAGCGCTTTAATGACGCCACCGTACGAGAACCCCCCTCGATCAAAGACGACACGTTTTACACCTTTCTTGCTCGCCTCCTCAGCTATTTTCTTCCCAACAAGTTTCGCGTCCTCCATCATGCCCTTTCCCTTTGCGCCGCGCGATGACGCGCTCGCCATAGTTTTCCCCGCGATATCATCAATAACCTGCGCGTACAAGAATTTATTTGAACGAAACACTGAGAGACGTGGCTTTCCCTCCGTACCTGATACACGACCACGAATGCGACGGTGGCGACGCGCGCGGAGATCTGATTTTGTTTTTGGGGTAAGTTTGCTCATGGTTGCTTAGCCGGTTGCCGCCGCCTTCTTGCCTTGCTTTTGTCGCACATACTCGCCTGCGTAGCGAATACCTTTACCCTTGTATGGCTCCGGCTTCTTCACGGCACGGATGACCGCTGCAAACTGTCCCACGGCGTCCTTATCAATACCCGCCACGGCCATCGCGTTCTTTTCAACGACAACCTCAATACCTTCTGGTATCGGCAAGAGAACGGGGTGCGAAAAACCAACAATAAATTTCAAACTCTTCCCTTGCAATTCGACACGGTATCCGATACCTTCAAGCGTCAACTTCTTTTCATATTTTTTATGAACGCCAGCAATCATATTTTTTATGTGCGCGGCAGTCGTCCCCCACAGAGAACGAGCAAGCTTCGATGTATTTTTGGGAACGACTGATACTGCCCCGCCACTAACGGCTACGGTCACTAGGGAGTGCACGGGTTTCGAGAGCGTGCCCAAGGGTCCCTTGACTGACACAGCGCCACCGCCAACTGAGATTTCAGTCTTTTGGGGAATAGTTATCGGGTTTTTTCCTATCCTACTCATAGTGATTACCAAATGGTGAACATAGTCTCGCCACCGACACGGTCCCTCCGAGCTTCCGCGTCGGTCATGACTCCCTTCGGCGTGGTAAGGACGAGCACGCCTTTTCCGTATTTGACTGGATACACATGAGACGCTTTGGTGTAGAGGCGACGACCGGGCTTTGAAATGCGCTTGACCCCGTTTATTTTAGGCGCGGCATTCGCTCCGTAGAGAAGCTCCACGACAAGAGTCTTCGAAATACCGGTGCCCGACTCCTCAATCTCACCCACATAGCCGGCCTTTTTTAAGGTGAGCGCAATGGCGTGCTTCAACTTCGAGAATGGAATGGAAACAGACTTCTGTTTCACCTCTGTCGCGTTTTTCAAACGAATTATGAAATCTCCAATGGGGTCAGTTATCATCATGACTGTTTTCCTACCAAGACGACTTTTTTACTCCAGGAAGTTCGCCGCGGCGCGCCATTTCTCTAAACTGAATTCGTGAGAGTCCGAAATACCGCATGTAGCCGCGAGAACGCCCGGTAACCGCACATCGACTCTTGATGCGAACTGGAGATGAATTGCGAGGAAGTTTCTGCAGCGCCTCCCAATCGCCCGCTTCCTTCAAAGCCTTTCGCTTTGCAGCAAAACGCAGCGATAGTTTTTCCCGCTTTGCATTTCTCGCAATTTGTGATCGTTTTGCCATTTTTGGTAAAGGTTTGTTCGGATAAACCAGAACTTCACCTTTGTTTCCAGCGCTCGCTCGGAAAAGAAATCAAACTTTCTTTTCCCTCACTCGCTTGGTAGTGAACCGTCACCCTGTCGCTTTTGCGATGAGCGTGGTATTCGCCTAGAGAGCCTTATTCCGCGTTCTCGGTCGACCAACGGGCATCGCCAAGAGCAGAGAAAAAGTGCTTCAAAAAGCTTCAGAGAGCTTATCAAAAAGCATGCCCCAGGTCAACTGGAATCTTTTTCCGTGCGTTCAGCGTCGCGAAATCGAGATGGCAGCGTAATCATCACCTCAATACACGGATACTCTTTAGGATCTCGATTCTTAAGCATCTGGTGAGTCATCACCACTGCCTCGAGTCCGAGATGATGACACGAAGCCATCAGATACTCGTACTCTGGAATCTTTTCCAAATCACTTATATCAGGTCTGTACCCATTGACGTACCGATGTTTAAAAAATGCTTTATCAGCCCCTCGTTCTGCTGCTTGCTCCATCGCCCCCTGGATATGAGGGATCACTTCGCCCTCAATGAAAGCGCCAGCATCGTTGAGCGCAATTTCTAAAGCCCTGCTCCTTGAAGCATCAAACTTTCCCCGTAAACTACCCCGCAGCAGAGCTGCGAGGCATTAAGAAAGCAGCTCTGCTGCGGG
>CAYHYY010000029.1:0-11816 GCA_964360975.1 uncultured Candidatus Saccharibacteria bacterium
TGACGGAAATGAGCGGTTTCGGTTCGGGTACCGCGGGTTTCCGGACATGCTCTAGAGGCTCGTCGCTCTCTAAAACGGATTTCGAATATCGTTACGAATCTCGAAGTGGAGGTGATTACCGGTCGCCCTTCCCGTGCGTCCAACGTAGCCAATCACTTGTCCCTGCACGACGCGCTGACCATTGTAGACAATGAGATCTGATGCGTGCGCGTAGAGTGTCTGGCTCCCATTGTCGTGTTGGATGACTGCGTACGTACCGTAACCACCGTTCCATCCGCCTTCACGCGCGATGACCACGTCACCGGTCGCGGCTGCGAGTATTGGCGTACCTGCCGCACATCCAAAGTCAATGCCGTTGTACCCGTGAAGCTCTTGCGTTTTCGAACAGGCGCTCGACAGCGGTCTGAGGTAGTAGCCAACTTGCGCAAGCGTACCCGATGAACCGGTAGAGCGAGTTGGTGAGAGCGCAACGGCACCCGACGTTACGGTAACAGGAATCACTCCGTTCGGAATTATTATTTCTTCACCCACTGCGAGGCTTCCCTCGATGGCATTAAATTTGGTGATTTCATCTGCATCGCCCTTAAAGGTCTTTGCAATGGAAGCCACCGTATCACCTTTCTTCACGACATACTTCACCCCAGAGACAGGGAGGATGACCAGCTCATCGCCTGCGTGGATTGCAGTTGCCTTTGAGATATCGTTCGCCCACATAATGGTCGAGACGCTGACCCCAAACATTTCAGCGATCTGTGAAAGAGAATCTCCCTCACGAACAATGTAGAGGGAGATTTTGTCTGTCTGCGTTTTTACTTCAATGTCGGCAGTGGTGCCTTCTGGACCGATTTCGGCAACGAGCGCCTTTCCATCAACAACAATGATGTCGCCGCCGCCACGGCCAGTTGGATTCAGGTTTGGAACAGCACGTAAGGCTGGGGCAAAACCTCCAAGCGAAGCATCTGATGAAGCAGAAACGATGCCGAAGAACGAATCAAACGGCCAGAAGGCTCTCGCGACGACGGGAACCGCAAGCAAAACAACAAGAACCGCGGCTATAGCCAACGCTAAAAACTCCTTTTCTGTAGCCTTCCGGAGAAAATTGGTCGTACCGGAGGCGTCTTTAGTTTCTCTTTCTATAACGGTTCCCCAAGTCGGGGGTTCAGGGCGGTAAGTACAGGAAACGGCTCCATAGAGCCATAAACAGCCACTCAGTCATTCGGTATCAACCCACTATACCCCCCGAGGGGGGAGAGTCAACACTCATGAAGAAAACATGACAAGGTGCCCTTTTTGTCAAAAAACGTTTAAAAACCTTGCTATTTCGACAGCGCCAACCCTCTTATCCCCACCAAAATCCGAAAAGCTTCACCAAAAGCTCAAAAACGAGTACTGCGTCCAAGCTAGTGAACCATAACGGTAGTATTGACATATCTCCTTTATTGTGATATCTTTGTGCCACCGCCCCTCGGGGCATAATTTATATGGCAGGAGTCGAAACACCACTGGAGAATTGGTTTCCAAACCAAAGAATGACACCTCGTGAGGAACCTAAGGAAGCACAGGTTGATTCTTCTACTACAGCTGCCCAGAATAATTCAAAAGAAGCTGGCGGAACGCCGGGTGCCGCAGAAACTCGCGTTGAGACAGCAAAGGAAAGGTATGTGAATTTGCGTGCCGCGATAGCGCAATATTTGAGAAAAGAATTTTTTAATGCGTACAACGTGCTTAAAAACGAGGATGAAAAACTTGCTGAAAAGTTTAAATCTCACATCCTCAGACACACAAATGCAACATTTAAAAAAGTTCTGACTTCAGCATCACTACAGTATCCTGGTCGTTTAGGATTGATACAAGGCAGTCAAGGGGGGACTCTGCCGTTGCCAGCATTATTGGGAGGGTGGGCCCAGCTAAGAACCTATCGTGCGACATACATTCGCCAGGAACTGAAACCAAATGATGTGCAAGAAAACGATGCTCTCATGGATGAGCATAGAAAGCAGGACATTACCTATCTCTTAGCCGCTGCAAAATCAGCATTTGATCAAAATGCAGAAAAAACACAAGCTACAATAACTTCTGAGCCTGAAATAGCCGCGCCAGAAACCGAGACAGGCACCGCAGAGGTAGCTGACGGAAAGGAGAAAACACCATTCAACATGATGGCCGTTGCGTACACTCACTATGTACAAACAATCATAATTGCGTTTTATGAAGCAATAAACGATTTGAAACAAAGTAAATTCCAAAAATCGGTAAGCGGAGAAATTCACAGGTTGATACGCAACGCGAAGAAAGGCAAGTACAGCATCATGAATCTGCCCCTTCGATTGAAGGGCAAGAAACAAGAGACGTTGAATGCAAACAGAGAGAACTTTGAGCGCGCTTTTCTCGTTTTCGTCGAATCACAAGTACAAAGAGATGAAAACGGCAAATGGCACGGGAAAACCTCGCGAGACGTTGAAAATCTGTATGCGTCACTCATCGCTGACTCACAGCAGCGCATACAAACTGCATTCTCAGGGATGGAATCTTCAGAGGGTGCAGTAGGTAAGGCGGCTACGGAATCAGCCCGCATCGCACGCGATGCCGTACAGCGAGGTGCACACTGGGTCACCGAATTTGCTGAAAAGCACAGTCCTAAATGGGTCAAGAGCCTAATTTCAAGCATTGGAATCCAAAGAACCGTTGCTATCTTAGGCGCAACAGGTGTCGCTGCTCTTATGGGAGGAGTATTCGCCATTCCGCTCGCTATTCTTACGTCGTACATTGCAACGTCAAAGTGGTTCCTTGGTATTCGAAGCATGGCGACCTACGCAATTCGTTCTGCCTTTGAGTGGGCTGAGCGAAAAGACCTAGAGGGTGTAGATAAAAAAATGGGAATCGGCGAAGTGAAAGACATCTCAAAGCGCATTAAAAAACGCCGACGAATTAAACGAACAATGATGTACGGCGGAGCGTTGGCAAACATTGAAGCCATGATGGCTCTCGGTATCGGTACGCGAGCTGCAGTTGTAGACCTTACAGATCCAAATTCCTGGCTCAATTCGGCAGGTAAAAACGCAATGAATGTGATTGACAATCCTGCGGATGCGTTCTTCGGTGTACAACCTGCTGCATTGGCTGTGGGGGCGGTTCAGGATGCAGGCACTTCAGTCGATTGGGCAATGCGGCACCCACAAGAAGCTTCAGACAACGTTTCTAGAAGTGCCAAAGAACTTTCTGAAGCATCGGGTATATTTAAAGTTTCGGAAGTACTTTATGATCAATTGCCTAGCAAGAAATCGATAGAAGAGGTAAGAGACGCTGCTAGGGGGAACATTCAACTCTTCCAGCAGAATGTTGATGATTTTGCACAAAGTAATGGATATGGTCGTCCACTAGAAGAATTTGCTGATTGGAGAGACAGGCAAAGTGAATTTGTTAGAGATCAGATGACTCCTAAATATACAACACTGGCCTTCGACCATGCAGTGGACGGCAAGCATGTTGAGATAAGCCCAGACGGAACAACAACCATAACGGATAAAGCCACCGGCACACCCGAATCTGGAACATCTGCACAAACAGAAACACCAGCATCAGCGACTGATGCAAATCAGAAGCTATCTCCCCCACCGTCAGATGCACAATTCACTTCTGAACCTGCAGTTACGCCTTATGCTACCGGCGTAATAGAAGGTGTCGCGGCTGAAAAGAATGATGGCATATTCGGCATTCTTCAGAACTTAAGAGAACAGATGCTTCAAAGTGGTGCAGGTCCGGATACTTACATCCAAGGATCGCTTGCTGACCAATTGATGGAAGCAAAAACCTCAGCGGACATTCTTCGCATTACTGAGTCGCACAATTGGTCGAACTTCCAGGCAGACCTCCCTGGAGGCTCGGGCGCAGAAAGCATCAACATTCATACGGGCGACAAGTTTAGTATTGATGCAAAAACCGGTGAGTTGCAGATAGATTCTGCTGATACTGCAGCAGCTGATCCGACGTCAGCAAAAGATGTGCTCTCAGGTCGTAACTTTATCGACTCAAGGCAGTATCCAGAACTCGCCAAGTGGGCAGAGGCACTCAAAGCTAAGAAATAATACAGACGGTAAGTGCCGGTAACATTCCATGCCCTCCACACCCATATATGGGTGGGGGGGAGGCAGATTGCCAGATTATTTCTTGCGTCCAAATCCTTTCGGCCAGGGAAAGAGAAGAAAGTGCAGTGGGTAATTTCGCTTTAGTCGAGCGAAGCCCCTCTTCATCTCAAATCTTCGCTCTCGACTCTTCAGTTCACGTTCATAGCCCTTGATAGCCTGTTCATACCCTGGCATTTGGTCATTGAGCCACCGATGAACCTTACTTATGGTTGTTACGCCGACGCCAAGATACTTTCGAATGTCAGAGTAACTCTTGCCCGCGAGAAGCATCCGCGCGATAACGATTCGTCTCCCAAGCATGATGCGCTCACTCTCGGTCAACAGGTCGCGCAGGAAGAGTTTCACCGCACTTCTCCCACGGAGCGACCCTGCTGCAGAGTAGAGCGAATCAAGGGTTTCGATTTTTTGCTTATTGCTGAGATTCCTTGCTTTTACTTTCATGGTTTGTCCTACACAGTATACACTCCCGGCCACACCCATATATGGGTGTGGCAACTGCAATAGGTCACCACCGTATTCGCCATCTGTTATAGTGCTCTTCGATGGAGCACCTCGCGGGATTGAATGAGAATCAAAAGCGCGCCGTATCCTTTCGGGACGGCGCGCTCTTGATATTGGCGGGAGCAGGGGCGGGGAAGACGCGCGTCATCGTGCACCGCATCGCCGAACTTATACGCTCGGGCGTTGCGCCCGAGAAAATTCTTGCCGTTACATTCACTAACAAAGCGGCGAAGGAGATGCGCGAGCGGGTTTCGAAGATACTCCAGTCGAATCTCAACCTCTCCCCGTACGACACACCGAAGACCTCGCCGTTCATTGGCACGTTCCACGCCCTCTCGCTCCACATCATTAAAACTTTCCACGCGGCTGCAAACCTTCCCGCGCGTTTCACTATCTATGATCGCAGTGATTCAACAAAAGCGGCGCGGCAAGCTATACAGGATGCGGGTTTTGACCCTAAACAATTAGAACCGCGAAAAGCGCTATCGGTCATCAGCCGCCACAAGGGGAACGCGGTCGACGTGGAAACATTTCGCAACGAATACTCGGCGTCCTACATCGACGAAGCAATTGCAGAAGTATGGGAGCGATATGAAAAAGCGCTGCGAAACGACAAAGCGCTCGATTTCGATGACATTCTCGTCGTCGCGCACCGGCTGCTCGCGCGCCATGAACCGGCGCGCGAGCACTTTCAAAATGCATGGGACTACCTCCACATTGATGAGTATCAAGACACAAACCGCATACAGTACGAGCTCGTCGAGATGCTCGCAAAAAAGCACGGCAACGTGGTCGCGGTGGGGGATGTGGACCAGAATATCTACTCGTGGCGAGGTGCCTCTATTGAGCACATCATGAATTTCGAGAAAGACTTTCCGTCTGCCGTGGTCATTGTACTTGCAGAGAACTACCGATCAACAAAAACCATACTCGCCGCTGCAAATGATGCTATTGCAAAAAACATCAAGCGTCGTGAGAAGGAGCTCTATACGAAAAATGAAGACGGGGAGAAAATTAGTGTCGCAGGTCTCGTTGACGAGAATGAGGAGGCGGCATTTATTGCGCGAGAAGCTCTGCGCCGTATTAAAAACAAAGAAAATCCTGATGAGATTGCCGTTCTCTACCGTGCAAATTTTCAATCGCGCGTTCTTGAAGAGGCATTCCTCCACGCGGGCATCGAGTACCAGGTCTTGGGCACGCGCTTCTTTGAACGCAAAGAGGTGAAAGACGCGCTCTCATACATCCGCGCTGCATTAAATCCCGACGCATCTGCAGATTTTGCGCGCGCTATCGCTACGCCATCCCGCGGCATTGGCAAAGTAACGCTCGCCAAGGTGATAAACAAAATGGATGGCTCATTGCCACTCGCCGCGCAAAGAAAAGTTGCTGAATTTCGAACGACACTCGCACGCATCGAGCAATCGCTCTCCTCAAAAAAACCTTCCGAGGCGGTGCGTGACACCTTACTGCAGAGCGGTATGTGGAAATTGTATGAGGATGGTGATTCAGAAGACGCGGAGCGACTCGAAAACCTGAAAGAATTGGTAACCGTCGCAACCAAGTACGATCTCTTGCCACCTATCGAGGGAATAGAAAAACTCATTGAAGAGGCGGTCTTGCAATCTGACCAGGACGAGCTGGAGAAACCAAAACGCGGAGTAAAACTCATGACCATCCACGCGTCAAAAGGCCTCGAGTTCAATACCGTTTTTGTAACGGGACTTGAGGACGGACTGTTTCCGCACGAACGCGATGAGAGCGACCTCGTTGATGAAGAAGAGGAGCGCCGTCTTTTCTACGTGGCACTCACGCGCGCAAAGAAGAATGTGTACCTCACGTATGCCCAGTCGCGACGCATCTTCGGCACGCGCTCTATAAATATGGCGTCGGAATTTATTACCGAGCTTGACCAAGAGCTTGCCCGGGTCGTAGCGTTCCCCCTGTGGAACGATGATACTGCTACTATCGAGTAGCAGTGATACTGTGTACGGTATTAATCTGAATCATATTATATGAACATCACCTCAAAAATGCTCCTCCTTATATCAGCGGCTGCATACTCAATCCCGTTCGTGCTTTTGGGTCTCGTAAATATTTTCTTTCCGTATGAAATGGCCTATGAAGTCGGCGTAGAATATCCGGTTCGCGCAATAGATCAGTGGCTCTGGATGATTACAGACATTGGGAATTGGACCGGACTCGTGACCTTTATTCTCGGAGTCTTGAGTTGGAAAAAGAACTAGCGTGCCGAAAAATCGGCGCACTCCGAAACTCGGACAGCACTTCTTGACGAGCGCGAGCGTAGCGCGCGCTGTTGCGGTCGCCGCTGGCGTTACAGACGGCGACACCGTTTTAGAAATTGGACCCGGGAAGGGGATACTGACCGCAGAAATTCTTGCGCTTGGCGCGCGGGTCGTCGCCATTGAGAAAGACCTCGCCATGGTGCGTGCCTTGAAGGAAACTTTTAGAGATGAACTTCGTGAAAAAAGATTAGAAATTCTGGAAGCAGATGCCAGAGATTTTCTCAGCGCGCGAAACCCTAAGCTCAAAACTTCATACAAAGTAGCCGCGAACATCCCGTACTACATCACGGGAGAGCTATTGCGATTGTGCCTCACCGCCAAACACCAACCAACATCATTGGCGTTCCTCGTACAAAAAGAAGTTGCTGAGAGGATCGTTGGAAAAGGGTACAGGGCAGAGGGAAGAGGGAAGAACAAAGAATCGATCCTCTCTCTTTCGGTAAAAGTGTACGGCACGCCAAAGTACGTAAGGACTGTTTCTCGTGGCAGTTTTTCTCCGCCACCCAACGTAGACTCAGCGATTCTTTCCGTTTCAGGCATTTCTAGAGAGCGTTTCACTACACCCATATATGGGTGTAGCGCGGAGGAATTGGAAAGAAGATTCTTTGCTGTGGTGAAAGCAGGATTCGCGCAAAAAAGAAAGACGCTCGGCGGAAATCTGAAAAGAAAATTTGGCGAACGCGCTCTCAAAGCGCTTTCCGCGTGCGGCGTTAGCGAGAAAATCCGCGCCGAAGACGTGCCCTTAGAGAAATGGCTCACTATTGCTGTAGCGCTTGGCTAACTATCTACAGGTAGGACAATAATAAGAAAAGTGGCTCGCGGTTATACAAGGGCCTGTCCCAAGCGTATTGCAGTTCCGATACAGCTTTACTTGCGACGGGTTTATACCGCGCGCGATAAGACTATCGTACAGATTTTTATCACTTGTCTCAAACACAAGATCTGCGCCCGCCAGATTACCTGCCTCAATTGCTTTAATGACTTTATCTGGCGTGTAATTTCTGTCCTTGAATCCGATATCCGCGCAAGTGCAATTTATGTGACATGCGTTTGCATGCACTCGAGACGGAGGGCAACCTTCAGTGATCTGCCAATCAAGGTCCCCCGCGGTTGAGCAATACTTCCCGAGACTGTTTGCAAGATCCTGCTTAAGCACTTTCCCGACTGGCGCACCGTCTGTACGGTAAGGGAGCTCACCTCCTTTACATTGGACCTGCGCTCCTGAAGGGGCTTGTTGCTCCCCCCGCGAGGATGAGGTATCCAAAACACAAAGACTGGTGCCATGGCCGGGCAATGCGTTCAAAAAACCGAGACCCGGCTTCGGACAAACATTTTCAGGGCCAAGACACACATCGCAATATCCGGTTGGCGTATAACTCCCCAGCGTGTTTTGTCCGGGAATAAGTGGTGGCCCGCATTGATATGATTTCGCAAGCGCAGGATTGTACAGAAATGCCCCACCTTTTGGAGGACCTATAGGGATCATCCATATGGTGCCAGTCGGTTGCGATTGTGCTGGATCACAGGGAATAGTAATCCCTACTGGTCCACCAAAGTTGAACGGGGAAACGAGACCCCCAGGACCGGCAGAAGCACTGCTTCCGATGGGGCGAGGAGCAGGGATTGGCGGCGCTGGCGGCTTCAAGAGCCGATCAATGAGACTCTGCACTTGGTTCATCAACTGATTCCCAGTATTAGAGCCAGACGAACCCCCCGACGGCGCTTGAGCTGGCGGCGGCGAGGTGGGTGCCGGGGGTAACACGGTCTCTATGGGGAGCGCGTAGTATGCTATTGCCCGACCGGATAAAAGTGTTTGTCCGACGTCAGGATCGGTGTCGCAGGTTGCGGTACCCCCCAAGACTGCAAAAAAGTCCTGACCTGCCACCGGCAGCGTGTTTGCTGGGAACGTACTCACCATACCTGGCTTGAATACGTAGTACGAACCAGCGTTGGATTCAGTCGTGAATGCATATCCAGACGGATAGCATGGCACGAGTGAAGCAATGGTGCCGAGTAGCGCATAAGGGCGACCCAAATTTGAAGCTGTTTGCGCAAAGGACATACCTGGAACGAGGAGCGCAATGAGCATACACGCATAAAAGACAATCTTTGGGTAGGTTTCAGAAAATATCTGCACTCTATAACTATAACTCCTCGATGACCGAGCGCGATCAGTTCCCAAGTATCACAAGCAATCCCCACGAATACATATAAAGGACAAAGGACAGGAATGCGAGGGCTATAATTAGCTTCGATGAACACCCACCGTTCTTGGGGGATGCTTTTATTCGCAGGGCTTTTTGCAGTGGTCGCTATCGGGGTCGCCCTGAGCACCTACTTCTTTGAATCAAACAAACCTGTTGCTGCGCTTGAAGTGGTCGCCGATAATCCCGCGATCAAAATACCTTCCCTGTTTCCCGATTCGGATACGGACGGCATACCAGACTGGCAGGAAAAAATTATTGGCACAAACCCACAAAATCCCGACACGGACTACGATGGCGTTCTTGACGGAGTTGAACTTGCACAAGGAACGCTCGCCTACTTCGAAGCCAATACAGCGCCAACAGAATCCCTCTCCCGAGATCTTGCTGATAAGTATCTAACACTCTCACAAGACGGCGCGATTACTCCCGAGGAACGGGACGCGGCAGTTGCTGAGCTTCTGAACGCGCACGGCACAGCGCCCATCGTGAACACACCGGCAACCTTAGACCAACTCAACATCACGAGCGACATAAACGCGACGACATACGCGCAATTGTTGGTCATCATTCTCAAAGAGTCGTCTCGAGTCAAAGAGCATGAGCTCACGACGTTTAGGAGAAGTATCGAAACAAAGAATTTTTCTGGATCTCCCGCGCTCCGCGAGGCGGGGGTTCTCTACAAGAGCATCGAAGAAGCATTGATCACGATGGACGTGCCGCCGGAACTTGCAACGGAACATCTGACGCTCATAAATTCGATTGGTTCAATGGCGGGCATCGTGACGGCGATGGGGGTGTGGAACGGCGATCCTTTGACCGGACTCATCTACGTCAATACATTCGTCAACACGGAGGCCTCGGTGAGTGATTCCATCAGCGCTGTGTTGACCCACGCCGCTACGCTCATACAACAAACGTGAAAAAGATTTTCTTACTATTTCTTCCTATACTTTTCATTGCACAATTTGGCGCTGCACATTTGGCACTCGCCGCATCATGCACCAGCGCGCAGTATGCACAAGGAATGAACACGTTTGTTGATACCGTCTACGGCTCGGTGTGTGCAAATAGTAGCGCTGACGCCGGTGCATACTTCAGTTCAAGGCAGTCATCGGCAAGTTCGGCAGCACTTCCAGAGTCTACAAACACCACTCCCGTCACCGCCGACAGTAATCCGTATCCCACAACTGTGCCGTTCGATGAATCTCTGCCTGGTAATGCTGCCCAACAACAAGCAGCTGCGGATCTGGCCAGTGAAGAGGCTAAAGCAGCCCTTGGTGGCCCCCAAGGGGATGCCGATGTGCCGCCGGGCTCACAGCTCAACTGCACGACCGGCTCAACGGGCGGCTCGGTGGGACAATCGCTCCTCGGAGGCCTTTTCGGAAGCATCAACTCAAAAGACCTCCAGACGGTCCTCGGGGTCGTGCAAAGCGCGCAAAATGGCAATTGGCAACAAGCGCTCACAAATCTCGGAAGAAGTCCGTTAGGACAACGCCTGCTCGGTTCTATCGCAGGTGAGCTCGGACTCGGACAAGGAACAACGCAGTTCATTAATAATGTGCTGAGCGGAAATATTGGCGGCGCGCTGAACAGTCTTGGTCTGGGAAATTTGGGAAGTATTTTTGGCGGCTCGGCAGGCGGCGCGCTTTCGGGTCTTACCGGTGGGGCGCTCTCTGGCCTCACGGGCGGCTTAGCAGGTATTGCCGGAGGACTTTTGGGAGGTATAGGATCATCAGTTCCCGTTGACACGATCACTGCAAATCCAATACTCAATAAAACACTCACGGAAGCGCTCGGCATTCACAAAGATTCTTCAACACTCGTTTATAAAGAGTGTTCGATTGACCCTGCAATATCACAGTTGAGCAACCAAGCGAGCGCGCAATCGGCGGCAGACACCTTGAACTTTTTGGAAACAGGAGACAATGGCGGCCCGCTGTACCCAAAAAGTTGGGCTGAGGTGAAGTCGAGAAAGGCCAAAGCGGTGGCCAACGCATACGTGAATAGCCCTGCCGTACAAACTGCGTGCGCGCCGTTTCGAGCCGCGCTAGAACAAATAATCCTCAGCGATTTCGGATCTTCGGGACGTCTTTCAAAAACGCAATGTACGAATCCGAATGCCGCGCAATACAACCAGGGAAAATTTTCGACTGACGACCCGTTGCAGGAGCTCTATGACAACAATGTGATATCGCAAGGAAACACGCTTGACTCCGCGCGCGTCATTGCATTCAGCGAGCTCAGTTTTGCGATTAGCGAGGCTATAGAGAACGCGATTCTTCAGACAAGCGCGGATTTGAGCATCTCTCCGGTCACGCACTGTGAAGATGGCAGTGAGGCGGTTTCTTCTGCGGACTGCGTTGACCCGAAAGTCGATACGCCCTCAGCGCTCGTCAAAGCGAGCGCTGAATCTGCAACCCTCTCCGGGGAACGGAGGCGTGAGCAGAGTGATGAGGTAGGGGAATGGCTCGATAATTTCTTCAATGGGCTCCTCAATCAACTCGTGAGTAAGGGACTCACCGCCATAACCAAGAAAAGCGCGAGCGGGCAAGGGTCGTATCTCGATCAATTAACCGGCACCGCGCAGGCGAACACGCAAAATACTGCAAAGGATTTCCTAGTAACGAACATCTCGACAACCATCGCGGCGGAAACACAGT
>CAYHYY010000030.1:0-11615 GCA_964360975.1 uncultured Candidatus Saccharibacteria bacterium
TTTTTCTTTGCCGTGTCCTTTTTATCGAGCTCTCCCGTTGGGGTCCAAAAACAAGTAATAGCGGCAGCGGTAATCGTGATGCCGCGCTCTCGTTCCTGCTCCATCCAGTCTGTCGTTGTTTCACCTTCGTGAACTTCGCCTATCTTATGTTGCGATCCGGTATAGAAAAGGACGCGTTCGGACGTCGTCGTCTTTCCCGCGTCGATGTGTGCAATGATACCAAAATTTCTCACTCTATTTAATGGATAATCGCGCGTTCCCATAAAAATATTTCAACTTAACTTTGAGTAACGCATTCTTTGCACATCCCGTATGTGCAACTAAAAATCTGCATTGGATGGTCTGGGCATGTGCAGAGCTGATCTCTCGTGAAAGCGTGTAGTCTCCTTTGAGATCGCGCAAAATTGCGCGCATCTATTTCGACATTGCCTTCCATAAATTACTTTTACCAAGCCAAGTGAGCAAACGCGCGGTTCGACTCCGCCATGCGATGCACGTCTTCACGCTTTTTGACCGCCGTGCCCTCGTTCTTCGATGCGGCAATGAGTTCATCCGCGAGTTTCATGTGCATCGGTCGGCCTTTGCCATTTCGTGCAGCGCTAATTATCCAGCGAAGCGCGAGTGAGCGGCGTCTTTCAGGCCTGACTTCGCGCGGCACCTGGTAGTTTGCGCCGCCAACGCGCCTTGAGCGAACCTCAACGGTCGGCGCGACGTTCGTTATCGCCGTTTCAAAAACAGCCAAAGGATCCGCCGCATCATCGCGCGTCTTTATCTCGTCGAGCGCCTTGTAGACAATCTCGCGCGCGATGGTCTTCTTACCGTCCCACATCACCACATTGATAAAGTGCGAAAGAAGTTCCGATTGATACTTCGAATCGGGCAAGACAACATTCTTATTTTTTATCTTTCTACGCATAGTTAGTTTTCGTTTGCGAGCTTAGCGAGCTTAGGAAAACTTCCACCCCGCCCTCTAAGCTCCAGCAAAACTAAAGTCACAGAGTTAGCATCTGCATAGAGGGCGGGGTCTGAGGAAATGTAAGCAAGGCGCTTTCTCTCTGCGCTCGCTCGGGAAAATGAACCTGGTTCCTTTTCCCCTCGCTTCGCTTGATAGTAATTCACTGCACTCATAACATTTCCTATGATTTCGGTCGCTTCGCACCATATCGTGAACGGCCACGGCGTCTCTTGTCCAAGCCTGCGGTATCGAGCCGTCCACGGACAATCTGGTAGCGGAGCGACAAGTCCTTGGTACGTCCGCCACGCAAGATGACCACTGAGTGCTCCTGAAGGTTGTG
Organism: uncultured Candidatus Saccharibacteria bacterium; assembly: GCA_964360975.1. Taxonomy (GTDB): domain Bacteria; phylum Patescibacteriota; class Minisyncoccia; order Phycocordibacterales; family Phycocordibacteraceae; genus Phycocordibacter. The sequence continues at coordinate 1,296 of CAYHYY010000030.1, forward strand.
CCCTTCTCCCGGGATGTATGCCGTAACCTCCATACCGTTTGACAGACGGACACGAGCAATCTTACGAATAGCAGAGTTAGGTTTTCTCGGGGTCTTCGTGGTGACCTTGGTCGCAACGCCGCGCTTGAAGGGCGATGGGTAGAAAGTTGGGCGATTCTTCAATACGTTAAAGCCGCGGGTAAGCGCGATGGTTTTCGATTTTCGGCGACCCGTATGGCGAGGACGCTTCCTTAATTGGTTGATGGTTGGCATTTAGGTGACCTTTCTGCCTGTTGCTCGCTCGAAATAGTGCCTCAGATGACCCTCTTCCCTCGCTCGCTTGGCAGTAGAAAAAATGCTCCAGAGGAGCCAAATAAATGTACTATCGCTCCACTGAAAACGCAAGTGATCAGGCACCGACAATGAGCGAGAAGAGATAGTAGACGAATCTGCCTACCGGCTCTGAGAAAACGTATATAAAGAGGAGGAGCACGCCGATGAGACCGAAAGGTCCTAGGGCGTAGGTCATTCCCTCGAGCGAAGCGTAGGACCGAGCGAGCGGGTACGGCAAGAGCGCCTTGAGAACTTTCGATCCGTCGAGAGGTGGGATAGGGATGAGATTTAGTATGGCGAGCGACAGGTTCGAGATAGTTACCATGGCCAAAACCGTCGTTAATACTTCAGGAAAAGCACCGAATCGTAAAAGTGTCCCCGCAATAAGCGCAATGAAGATATTGGTAAGAGGACCAGCAAAGGCAACCAGAGCCTCTCCCCAACGCTGATTGCTCAAATTGAAAGGATTGTAGGGAACGGGTTTTGCCCACCCGATGAGAAACGGAGAGCCGGTGAGCGCAAGAATTCCTGGGAGCGCGACCGAGCCGACTGGGTCGATGTGCGGGATGGGATTCAGCGTGAGTCTTCCTGCGTAACGCGCAGTAGGGTCGCCGAGCCAGTCCGCCATGTAGCCATGCGCAATCTCATGGAGAATGATGGAAAATATAATGGCAACGACGCCAAGGAATAATGTTGCAGGATCCATTGCCCCAAGTGTACAGCGAACGACGCACGGGGTACAGTTCTTTTTGAACCATGGCGGGTAAAAAGAATTTCTGGAACAAGCAGTATAAGAAGCCAACACACTTGGCGCTCTCGAACGAGCCATCGGAGGATTTGGTGAAGTTTTTGAAATGGCTCGTCCGCGAGCACGGTCGGAAGTATCTCAATGTGACCGCGCTCGTCGCCGACCTCGGCTGCGGGAACGGCAGGAACCTCATCTATCTCTCCAAGGAGTACGGCGTGCATGGCGTCGGCTACGATACTTCGCACGAAGCCTTGATGCAGGCGCGCGCGAGAACTGCCGCAGAAGAGCTCCCCCTCGTCTTTGAAGAACGTTCTATAGCAAAACCAATTCCACTAGAGGACGCCAAAGTGACTATCGTACTCGACATGATGAGCTCCCATGTGCTTCTCAAAGCGGAACGAGAGGCTTTGCGCGACGAAATTCTGCGGATTCTGAAATCTGGCGGTTGGCTTTTCTTCAAATCATTCCTTCTCGATGAAGACCGGAATGCGGAACGGATGCTCCGCGAATCTCCTGGCCCTGAGGAAGGGATGTACCTACACCCTGAAATAGGCGTACCCGAATACGTGTGGACTATGGAAGCAATAGAGGAGTTTTACGGCCCGTACTTTACTATCCATAAGTTCGAGAAATCGTTCAAGCACGTGCGCGCAAGCGGAGCGGCGTGGAAACGAAGGACGGTCTCGGCTTACTTGCAAAAAATTTCCAAATGATTAAAGTTTTTCTCATGTCACAAGAAATAATGCGCCGAGCTTCTGCGGGAGAAAGCACATACACAAACTATGACCATCCGTGTCAACGTCGTCGTGTCGCAATCTTTGGAGGAGCAACCGTAGATTGCAACAAAACACCCACCGAGTGGAATGGCTCCCAATGGGTCTGTGCCAGCTGGCACCCACCGTTTGGATAGACTTCCGCGTTCGTGGGTGCTGTGGTAACATGCCCAACCTATGGCAAAAGTATGCGCCATCACCGGCAAGGGCACCCTCATGGGAGGGCGCTATTCGAACGCGACTCGCGCGACGCAATTCAATCCCTGCGGCAAAGTTCGTCGCAAAGCAAATCTCCAGAAGCGAAAAATTTTCGTGCCGGAACTCAATAAGTACTTCACGCTCACTGTTTCAGCGCGCGCGCTGAAGACCATCGCGAAGCGTGGTGCATACGCGACTTTAAAGAAAGCGGCAATTATCTAACCGGGAGTTCTTGTGTGGGCTCCCTTTTCAAACGCATATGCGCGAAAATTATTTTGTATCAACACTGTTGTTCGCGAACGACACGACTCAGGTCTGGTGCCTAGAGCATGTCCGGAAACCTCCCCCTACCTGGAAACCGTTCATTTCCTACTCAACATTTCGTCTCGTCCTCAACGTACTGACAGTACGCTTCGGACTCCGACTCATGTCTCATGACGGAAATGAACGGTTTCGGTTCGGGTACCGCGGGTTTCCGGACCTGCTCTAGGGAGAGGAATCCTAAAAGGACACCTCGTGCTAAGAAATCTATTCATGCCAGACAAAGGAGTGTGCAGAGAGTGCTTTTTCAGTACACTATAGAAACTATCGCGCACGAGAACACTGAAATTGTATCTCCCGCTCGCCAACATGAAATACATGCGTTGTCATGCGGCTATTGGTGTCGATCAATACTTGCGCTCCTTATAGTCATGTCGCCATGGGCAGTCACGTCTGAAGAAAATTACCAAAAATCAAGACAACCTAAAAAGAAATCTTCTGGCCGTCGGAAGAAAAAGTAATTGTCCCCTCCTTGCAGGTGTCGAGTGTTGGAATGCGTAATTTCTGAAATAGCGTAACGACTTCTGCGTGCGGATGTCCGTAGGAATTATTACAGCCGCGAGAGAATACTGCGTACTTCGGGCGTACTGCGTTTACAAAAATCTCTGACGAAGAAGTTCGTGATCCGTGGTGACCAGCTTTTAATACATCGCTCTGTAATTTTTCCGCATCAAGCGCTACCAAATATTTTTCGATAGACACTGGAGAATCGCCATTCAAAAGAAATTCATTTTCTCCGTAGACGACGCGCATGACTATTGAGCCGGTATTGGTCTCAACGTCTTGTACGTCGCGGTCGGGGAAAAGAATGTCTGCGTAAGCGCCGCCACCGAGCAAAAGCCGCATGCCGCGCCTCGCTATTCCACGCTGCAGTCCCTCCTCCTCATTAAGTGCTCGCTCCAGTGCCGCCGCGGCAGAGGTATCATGTGGAATACCCGGTTCCATAAAGTAGCTGACGTCGTACCTGCGGATAACATCTGAGAGCCCGCCAATGTGATCTTTGTCAGGGTGCGACTCGATGACTGCGTCAATGGAACGATCAAAAAACGGCATGCGTGAACCAAGTTCACGAAGCACTGAAGAGCCTGGCCCTCCATCGACCAGAACCTGCGCTCCAGTCGGGCCTTCAATAAAGATCGAGTCACCTTGTCCAATATCGAGAAATGACACGGTGAGCACGTGCGATGGAAACGCGTGGAGCCAGACGAATATATTTCCAACCAAAAGGATGCCGACGATAACATAATGAATCACCCCGCAATGATATACCCCCATGAGATAACAGGGAAAACGTACTGATTCCTTAGTCGTTCACTGGGTTTCAATGCCCCGCGGCATAGCCGCGAGGCATTGAGGGTAAACCAGTATCGGCCTGCCGAGACGGGCCTGCCCGGCCAGGGCGGTGGCCGCATCACTACCATATATGGTAGTAGCGGGAATTGAGAGTAAATCAGTATCGGCGGTGGCCGATTCTCTGCCTAGAAAAACACCCCGGTGCCGCCCGCTCAATACCCCGTCCCCTTTGGGGCGGGGTGTTCGATAGTCCGGGGGACTGTCGAACGGGCGGCTTGTTTTACTGCGCATTTATACCGATGAGTGGTTGTGCGGAGCTGTATCTCACGGGGTATAATCGTCTTATGTATACTGCAAAACAATTTAAATTTGGAACACTCGAGGGAATTTCAGAAAAACAGCTCGATATTCATATCAAACTGTACGAGGGCTACGTAAAATTCATTAACGTCCTCGACGAAAAACAAGTTGAGTTCATGAAGGATTCGGAAAAAAATGCATATGCTCTTGGAGAAGTAACGAGAAGAATAGGCTTTGAGTGGAACGGCATGCGCATGCACGAATACTACTTCTCACAGTGGGAAGGTTCTCCCTCCCCTATCACGGGGGCACTTGCTGAGGCACTAACGGCTCAGTACGGCTCTATGGATGCATGGCTCGCACGCTTTAAAGGAGTTTCGATGATGCGCGGAATTGGCTGGGCTATTCTTTCGTACGATCCACTAGGAAAACAGTTTGTGAATCATTTCGTGGCCGACCACGAGCTCGGACAGCTGAATGGCCTCACAACCATTCTTGCACTCGATATGTGGGAGCACGCCTATATGGTCGACTACACACCGGCGGAAAAATCTAAGTACATAGAGGTGTTTTTCAAAAATTTGAATGGCGAAGTTGTATGTAACCGACTGCAAATAAGATAAGTATGATAAAGTAGCAATATGAATGAAATGACGGGTGGAGGTAATCCTCGTGCGTTCGATCAGTTCCTCGCTAAGAAAGAGCGAGAGAACAGAATGAGTGCGGCGCTAGGCATTATGATGGAGAGGACAGCGAAAGGTAACGAAATGTTTGGCGATTTGTTTAAGCCAAAACAATAAAGATTATTGGGTCCAAAAAGCCTTCAGATGAGGGCTTTTTTCTTATACAACCACCACAACAACCCGAGTCCATAGACAGCGAAGATGACGAGGAGCACCTCACCCATGATTCCGAATGGGATAGGGATGACCGAAAACGGCAACGACCCAAACCATACGGCAATTTCAATGATGTAACGCAGGACACCGTATGAGAGCGCGACGAGCGGCATCGCCACAGTAGATGAACCAAGCGCGACCAAAGAAGTTATAAACCCTACAAACATTGCAACGGGAACCGCAGGAAGAATAAGTATGTTTGCAGGAAGAAAAACCAGGGAAACTGTGCCGATTGAAAAAATAAGGAGCGGCAGAACGACAGCTTGCGTCGCAAGAGTTGTCGCAACAATTTCGCGAAACTTGAATGTTTCCGGAATAAATTTCATTCGCTCTGCAAGCTTGTCTGAAAAAAGAATGAGACCGAGGGTTGCGAGAACCGAAAGTTGAAACGAGAGATCGTAAAGAACGATATAGGGACTGTAGAGCGCCATCGCGGCGGCGGCAATTAATAATCCACGAAGCGCAGCTTTGGGTCGACGCAAGACAGTCGCAACCATCATGAGAAGGCCCATGATGGTTGCGCGAATCGTCGTCTCCGATGCTCCCGTCATGATCGCAAACGAAACTACAAAGAGCGCAGTTGCCGCATACGCCCACCCGCGTGGCAGAGCGTACAACAAGAGTAAGGAAACCCAATCAATAATTAGGGCGACGTTGTAGCCAGAGAGAACAATTATGTGCACGACGCCAGCATTTCTGAACGCGTCGGTGATCTTTTCTCCGAGTGATTGTTTTTCGCCTAAGAGAAGTCCGGCAAGGAGTGCTGATTCTGGCTCAGGCAGCGCGCGTTCTATCCCGCGGATGAGTGTGTGCTTCACCGCGATAAGCGATGCTATCACCGGATTCCCCCGCCCTCGCTCCTCGATCGCAATCGTAGGAAACGACATAGTGTGCGTGACCCCATGCGCCAATAAATACTTTGGGTAGTTAAAGGTCCTCCCCGAATCGGTTTCAAAAGGTTCCGGAACTCGCATCACGCCGCTTGCGATAATGCGATCGCCAAAGGCAACGCCTGAAAACCTATCGGCAAAAAGTAGTATTCGTGTCTGTGTATCAATTGGTTTTCCATTCACTGATTCGACGCGGAGCGTCACCTGGAGCGTTTTCTCTCTTAGATCTGGGTCCTTTACGACAACACCGGTTACCGTAGATCGCGAACCAATCGCGGCATCAAGTTGCGGCATCATTGGGGGCGTGACATACAAAGAGTACATCGCTGCTCCAAAAAGTAGCGCGGCACAGAGAACCGGAACTATATTACGCAGGAGAAATTTCCTCATACCCAACATAATGAGTGAATTCGGTGAACCGCACGCGTTCGTCTGTAACACCGACGTCCTTTAATAGCTCGCGCGTCGTGGTGACCATCTGTTCCGACCCCGCAATGTAATAGAGTGGTGCTGGCTTCGTTGATGCGAATCCAGCGAGATCCTTCAGCGAAAATCGTCCACGCTCATATCCTGGCGCTTCAGCGCGAGTCAAAAAGTATCCGACCGACAGCCGGAGCGAGTGCCGAAGCTCATCGATTTCATTCTTGAACGCAACGTATTCTACTTTCGGATTCGCATACAAGAGATGAAAGCGTCGTGTATCAGCAAGATATTGAGCATGCGCGATAATCGCCATGAATGCGGTTATACCAATGCCCCCGGCAAGCATGACGAGCGGCACATCGCGCGGCTCATGCTCTGGGTAGACGGTGTCCCTCCCCGTCGGGTCACGCAATGTTGCGCGGTCACCATTTTTTAAACCTTGTACATATTTTTTAAAAGGTGTTTCCCCAGCGCGATAGGCAAACCGTAACGACTTCTCATGCGGAGCGCTCACCATAGAAAGTGTCCTCGATCGTTTCCCGTCTATAAAAAACTTCATCGCCTGTCCAGGGACAAACGAAAAGTCTTGAGGTTTTTCTATCAAAATTTCAAACGTCTGCATGGCAATTTCACGCGGTCCCTGAAGTACGCGATACGATCGTACAGTCGGAGCCTCGCCTTTTCCCCCTAAAACAGGTTCACCCATGAGGCGTCATTTATACCATGCGGTCCATGGCGTCGTTCGCGTACTGATCGGCAACACTATTTTCTTCGCGCGGCACATGGGTAAACGAGATATTGGGAAAAGATTCCATGATGAGCGACCGCACGCGCTCGTGTTGCTTCTTGAGTTCGGAATCCTTGACGCGATATTCGCCTTTCATTTGCTTCACAATAAGTTCCGAGTCCATATGAATGGCGACATGCTCATCGATAGGGCTCCCCAACAACCGATGCGCGGTGGTCAATGCCAATATCAGCGCTTCGTACTCTGCCCAGTTGTTTGTCTGTGTTCCGAGGTACTTTGAAACGTGTCCTATTTCCTCGTTGTCATGGTAAATAACGGCGCCTGCGCCAGCGGGTCCGGGATTACCCCGAGAACCGCCATCAGTGTAAATAGAAACACCCTTCATCGTTCCCTACTTATTGAGCCACGCTTCAGCTTCTTCTTTTGTTTTAAAAAGTTTGATGGTGGGATCGCCAATCAAGGCAACAGTCACGTCTGCCGCAATGCGCGCCATATCTGACCCACCAAAAATTGCCGATTTCGCAACAAAAGGACGATTGTGGTCGGCCATCTCCTTCATCGAAGTCATTGCGCCAACGTTATACACGCCGGTGAAATCTGACAAATCAAAAAGCACCTTGACCATGCCACGACGCTCTTTCGCCTGAGCTTTTACCAACTGTTTCGCCTCTTCAACAGAAGCCTTCAGTTCTTCATAATTCTCATTCGTCAGCGTTCCCGATAATTTCATCGAAATATGACCGTCTTCCTGAAGCCTGACGTCGAAAGGTTTACTCATGCGCGTATGCTAGCATGCAGCGCTAACACCTAATAACTTTCTAATGCGTAAACGTCATACGCTATTTCTTCGTAGGGGTGCACTTGCTTCACCGCCTGAATAACTGACTGAACGAGCGCGCGTTCACACAAAGTTTCTATTCGTTCTTCAGGAACCGACTCCAGTGAGCCAACAGCGCCAATGGCGGGATGCGCTCCATGTTCTGGTTTGAATCGTCCTATTCCTTTTGTAGAGAAGCTCACAAAAGAATAATTGCCGATTCGACCAGCACCAGCATTCCCCATCGCTTGGCGAACTGCTTCCGCGTGGGATTCAGGAACAAAAACAACGAGTTTTACGAGGAATGATGCGTTCATACGATGATTACAACGTGAATGCCAGGTGATCAAGTCTGAAGCGAATTTCCTTAGAACCACGAAAAAATGACTGCTCAATCGAACCTTCAACATCGATGACATCCCCCAGAGACACAAGTTCGAGCGTGTCGCGAAACGGTTGCCGCGAGACGAAAAATGAAATCGCTTCCAGGGATCGCCCGGAATCGTCTGAAAGAAGCATGCGCGCATGCTCGCTGCTAGCCCCAAAGCGAAATAATTTTTCGACGCGAGTACTCTCTATACGAAACAGCGGCTTCCGATTTCCTTGCCCAAATGGAGCAAGATCGCGTAATGCGTGATAGGCAACTTCGTTCGCCTCCGCAATCGTGAGCAATCCATCGATCATGTCATTTCTATTTTCGAGGACCTGCTCTTTTGGAACAAGCCTCATGAATGCCAATTCTAAATTCTCTTGAAAGAGAAGCACTTGTTCGTCGGTGAGTGAAAATCCCCCCGACATCTCATGACCGCCAAAATCCTTGAAAGTATTCTGTGCGTGAAGCATGAGTTCAACAATGTTTACAGCGCCGTTTGACCTGCAGGAGCCTTTAATGAGATTCCCTTCCTTCCCCCACAGACAGACGGTCTTGCCATACGTTTCTACGACAGAGGTCGCGGCAATACCCAAGAGCGAAGGCCGCCATGTCGAGTTTCCAAGAACGATAACGTCGCCTAAATTCGGAAGCAACTCAATGCGGCGCTTCACCTCCTTCGCCACGCGCATACCCTCGATCTTTCTCGCCTGATTCAGTTTCGTGAGTTTCTTCGCGAGTTCTCGGGCTCTTTCAATCGAACGGGTGGAGAGCAGTTCGAATGCTAAGGTCGGACTCTCCATGCGAGAGGACGCGTTTATTTTTGGGGCCACAGAGAATGCGAGATCATCTTCAGTCACTGTTTCAACCGGAATACGATCAAGTTCAAAGATTGCTTTGAGCCCTGGTCGGCGCCCTTTTCGCACGACCTTCAATCCGTAATGAACGAGCGCCCGGTTCTCACCCGTCAGTTGCACCATGTCGGCAACGGTCGCGAGCGCCACCAAATCCAGAAGCCATTTTTCTTTCCCTTCTGGATAGTTCAATATATTGAACTGCTCTTTGTCTCTTTGAATGAGAGCCTCGACAAGCTTGAATGCGACGCCAGTTCCGCAGAGTTCTTTGAAGGGGTAGGTATCATTCGCGCGGTGCGCGTTCACGACCGCAACTGCTTTCGGTAATTCTGCCTGCGGCAAATGGTGATCAGTCACGATGACATCGACCCCCATGCCGCTTGCGGCGGCAACTTCTGCGACATCGGTAATGCCACAATCAACAGTAATGATGAGAGAGATTCCCTCGTCTCGTAACTGCTCAATAGTTTCTGTATTTAATCCGTACCCATGACTTCGTTCGGGGACGTGCATACGAACGGGATACCGCACGGCAAGAAAAAAGTCGGCTAAGAGCGCGCCCCCGGGAATGCCATCGCAGTCGTAATCGTGCCAGACGGCGATTCTCTCGCCGCTTTGGACTGCGCGAAGGATTCGCTCGACTGCGACGTCCATGTCCTTCATGAGAAAAGGGTCATGGCGCGCCGTATATGAAGGGTTCAGAAACGCATTGCGGTCTGGAATCTCTCTTCTTTCAAGGATTCGTTCAACCAGCGGATGGAGTCCGGACATACCAAAATGCTACCATGCGCACATGGACGAACACTGTATTTTTTGCAAAATTATCACAAGTGAAATTCCCTCAACAAAGGTCTATGAAGACGATTCGACGCTCGCGTTTCTTGATATTCGACCGGTAAACCTTGGACACACGCTCGTTATTCCAAAAGAACACTACCGCAACATACTCGACGTACCGAGTGATGTCTGGTCACAAGTTACTGAAACCGCACGCAAAGTCGGCATCGCCATTAAAAATGCGCTTGGCGCAGATGGAGTCAATATCAGTTCAAGCCATGAACCGGCGGCGGGGCAAGAAGTATTCCATCTCCACATGCATGTTATTCCACGATTCAAAAACGACGGATTAAAACACTGGCCCCATAGAGAATGTGGCCCCGAAGGCGAGGCGGGAATGGTTGGCAAAAAAATTAGAGAGGCTCTAGAGGAGAGATAGTTCGCGCGCGGCGAAAACACCGTTTTTTGGGAAGCTGTCGTCATAAAACTCGACAGTATATGGCCACGTCCAATTGGCGATTTTGATTATCGTACCAGTTCGGCCTGAAAACCAGGGTCGCATATAGTTCGTTACTCTCACACGATCCATAATCTCGA
>CAYHYY010000031.1:0-11524 GCA_964360975.1 uncultured Candidatus Saccharibacteria bacterium
TTTGTCGCGCATATGCAACACATGTTAGGTGTTGCATTTAGAATTAGAACTCGCAAGGAATAGCGGCTAGCAAGTCCCGTGATACAATTGCCGCATGCCGAAAGACGTATCAAATTCAGAGATTCTCAAAGTCGTTTCGTTCATTAAGGACCGCGTCGTATCGCTTGAAGAAAAAATTGATCGCCTCGAAACCGAAATGATGAAAATGCGAGATGACATCCGTGCAATTGATGCAAAGGTTTCTGGTATTTGGAATGTACTTGATATGCACTCTGACCGAATCAAAAAGCTTGAGGCAGACATGCAGAGACTAAAAACGAGCGCCTAATTTTTCTGTATCGACAACCGCCGCATCATCGACCCCATTCAGTCACGCATACACGTATTCGAAACTCGGCAACATCCTCTCGATGACCGGACTCGGCTCATACACCTATGCAGAGACCGGCTACGCCAATCCCCACGCGCCGACCTCGATTAACGGCCAGACCCTCTCGTATGACAACTCCGGCAGGGTCACGAGGCATGTGTTCATGGGAGGCGAACTCGTCTTGACCATAGCAACGGGAGGAAGTGGAGGAGGCATCGTCACCTCTACCGACGACGTCGACTCCCTGAGACGAAACTTTCTGCGGTTTGATATATCAAACCGATGATTAGGTAACGATTGAGCGCTCAATTTCGCACTTTTGCGGCTTCTCGTAGGGGGGAAATCTGCTACTATAGGGCGATGGCAGAGGCAAAAAAACGCTTGTTTACGGGGTTGCAACCAACGGGTAGGCTTCACATCGGTAACTATTTCGGAGCAATACGTCCAAATGTGGAGCTATTTGAAACCAATCCGGGCCTCTTCTGCGTTGTAGACTATCACGCGCTTACAAGTCTTAAAAATGCTTCAGAGCTACGGTCAAACATTATCGAGAATACGAAGGACTATCTCGCTGCAGGACTCAATCTCAATAACGCCATCCTCTTTAAGCAATCTGACGTTTCTGAACACACTGAACTCGCGTGGATACTGAATTGCCTCGTGACCGTGCAGTTTCTTATGCAGGGACACGCCTATAAGGATAAAGTGGCGAAGGGCATTGAACCGACGGCAGGACTTCTGACATACCCCATGCTTATGGCGGCTGACATTCTTTTATATGACACTGATGTGGTGCCAGTGGGAGAGGATCAGCGTCAGCATGTTGAATACGCACGCGAGGCTGCGGCTAAATTCAACCTTGCGTTCGGTCAAACGTTCAACGAACCACAGGAAATGATCAAGAAAGATGTCGCGGTTGTTCCGGGCACTGATGGGCAAAAAATGAGCAAAAGTTACCGCAACACAATCCCACTATTTGGATCAAAGGATGAGATTTCAAAAGCGGTCATGTCAATTGTGACAGACTCTGCCGGCGCCATGCCGGCGAATGTCTACGCTATCCATAAACTCTTTAAGTCGGAATCAGAATTAAAGCAACTCTATGATTCGAACCAGGGCAACTACAAAGCACTCAAGGAAGCGCTCACCGAGGATATCGAGGCGTTCATCGCGCCAATGAGAGAGCGGCGCGCGACCATAGGTGACGAGGAAGTGAAGAAGGTCCTAAAGGATGGTGGTAAAAAGGCGCGCAAAATTGCCTCGGCTAAAATGAGCGATGTTAGAGAGAAACTGGGAATTTCACTATGAACCTAGAATTTCGCGAGCACTTTTTAAGCACCTCACCCGCCATACGAACAAATGAAGTGATTAATTTTCGTTGCCCCTATGATGAATGCAATAAAAAACTCAGTATGAGACTTACTTCTATGGTAATTGTTGTTGGCTGCCCTTGGTGTCATAGATCAATTTCATACGATCCGGCGACGGGTATCTTCCGTCGTCATTTATAATACTTATGTTGAGAACCTTAATTAGGGATCTGCACGACCATATCGGGAAAGAGACGACCGTCATGGGCTCCGTCGATATACGTCGCGACCACGGGAAGCTCATCTTTGTGGATTTGCGCGATCGCTCGGGCATCCTCCAGATGGTCGCTATACCAACGCACGTGGAAGCCCACGCCATGGCCTCGACCATACGCCCCGAGTGGACCATCGAGGTCACGGGTCACGTAAAGCAACGCCCCGAGAAAATGGTGAACAAGAATATACCGTCGGGAGACATAGAACTCGAAATAACCTCGCTTACGGTCCTTTCGAAGGCAGAGGAACTCCCGTTCGAGAAGGACGCGGATGTGAACCTCGACACACTGCTCGACTACCGGCCGCTTACGCTCAGGAATCAACGGGGGCGCGATATCTTTACGCTCCAAGCGACCATCGTCAATGCCTACCGTGAGGCCCTGCGTAAGCGCGACTTTACCGAGTTCCAGGCCCCGGCAATCGTTGGTGGCGATGCCGAAGGTGGCGCGGCAGCATTTAAAGTTGACTACTTCTATAACAAAAAAGCATATCTCGCGACGTCGCCACAGCTCTACAAAGAGATCATGGTCGGCCCGTTTGAGCGTGCCTTCACCATCGCCAAGATCTTCCGTGCTGAGAAACACGCGACCACGCGTCACCTTGCGGAAATTACGCAGATGGATTTCGAAATGGGTTTCATTAGAAGCCACCTCGATGTCATGGAAATTTTGGAAGACGTAGTTCGAGACGTGGTAAAAGCCGCCACTGATACGCATGGCGATATTTTTGAACGCTTTAAAACGCCTGCACCTAAACTTGGTAAAAAGTTTCCTATACTCAGGCTCTCAGAAGCGCAAGAAATTATTGAAAAAGAGTTTGGCGGCAAAGCAGTAGGGGAGCCTGATATGGAGCCCGAACACGAACGGCAAATTTGCGAGTGGGCTCTCAAAAAACACGACAGCGATTTCGTGTTCATTACTCACTACCCAACGTCGAAACGCGCATTCTATACGTATGCTGATCCTGAAAATCCGGAGCTGTCTTTGAGTTTCGATCTCCTCTTCAGGGGACTCGAAATAAACTCAGGGAGTCAGCGCATCCATGACTACGACGAGATGGTAAGGAAGATCGAATCCCGCGGCATGAATCCAGAATTGTTCTCGTTTTACCTCCAAGCTTTCAAGTACGGGCTCCCGCCGCACGGCGGTTGCTCGACAGGACTGGAACGCATCACCGCGCGCATGCTCGACCTCCCGAACGTGAAAGAGGCCTCAGCATTTCCACGAGACCTCAACCGAATCGATACACTCCTATCCGGATCCTAGATAATCCCGCATCTTGCTCGTGTGATATGATATATCATATCAGTCGGCAGAAAATGAGTTGTTGTACTCAGTACCTATAATCAGAAATCGGGACGAAAAAAAATGGTATGAAAGTGCGCGCCAAGCATCTGACGAAACAGCAGAAAATTGAGACCCTCGATGCGCTCTACACGGCTGTCTCGACTCTCAAAAGTCGAGGTGAGATGAAAATGTTTTTGCGTGATTTGTTAACCGAGAGCGAACGCATCATGCTCGGCAGGCGCATAATAATTGCACGCAGAATCATTGCGGGTGACACTGACCGACAAATTTCAAGAGAGCTTGGGGTGGGCTTGGATACGATCGCTAGAGTCTCCAAATGGCTCGATGACCAGTTTCCCGGCTACGAGAAGGCCCTCTCGCGCATGCATACGGAACTTATAATGCGCAAGAGAAAATCAGCACCAGTAGGCAGTTTTGCATTTATGAAGCAAAGATACCCACTGCATTATCTTCTGTTCCCTTGGCCGAAGGGGTATAGAAATGAGGACGGAGCGTAGTGTTATGATATATCATAGCATTGGCTCTGTTGCATGTTCTTGCTCATGCGCGGTATCATCGGTTATGAGAATGCGCGTATGAAACGAGAACGAACACGCTCAGTCAGATTGTCTAAAGATGTTCATGCTACCCGATATAACATCCGCTTAAAGCCAGACCTCGACACCTTTATTTTCACGGGCGAGGAAGACATTTCGCTTGAGATCAGGAAGTCAGCGCGCTCCATTACGCTCCACGCTGCCGACTTGGATATCCAGAAGGCGGAACTTCGCATAGGACCGAAGATACTCACACCGACTATTTCCTACAACGAGCACGCAGAGACAGCCACCTTTTCATTTAAAGAGCGCGTGCCAAAAGGGAAGGGGAAGCTTACGCTCATTTTTGCCGGTATCTTGAATGATACGATGCGCGGCTTCTATCGCTCTCGCTATGAGTACATGGGTACAACGCACCATTTAGCCGTCACTCAGTTTGAATCGACTGATGCCCGTCGCGCATTCCCATGCTTTGATGAGCCATCGCACAAATCAATTTTTGACGTCACGCTCATTGTTCCGCAGGACCGGACGGCTATTTCAAACACCATTGAAACTGAAATCACCGAGCACCAAGGCGGGTACAAAGCGATACGATTTGCACCGTCGCCGAAGATGTCATCATATTTGGTTGCATTTATTGTCGGGCACTTTGAGCATATCGAAAAGAAAACGGAGCGAGGCGTGACCGTACGCGTTTTCACCACGCCAGGCAAAAAACACCAATCCGAATTTGCACTCGAGGTCGCGGTGAAGTGTATTGAGTTCTACGAAAAGTACTTCGGCATTAAGTATCCGCTTCCGTTGATGGACCTTATTGCGATCCCTGACTTCGCGGTTGGCGCAATGGAAAATTGGGGAGCGGTGACCTATCGGGAGACCACGGTATTAGTCGACCCGGTGCATTCATCGACCATGACCAAGCAGCGCGTTGCCTTGGTTATCGCGCATGAACTAGCACACCAGTGGTTCGGCAATCTTGTCACCATGGAGTGGTGGACACACCTGTGGCTGAACGAAGGCTTCGCCTCGTACATGGAATACGTCGCACTCCACTCGATTTTTCCTGAGTGGAATATTTGGAATCGATTCGTCTATGAGGAGCACGCGCGCGCGCTTTCCTTAGACGCACTGAAAAATACGCATGCTATAGAAATTGAGGTACACCACCCTGGCGAGATTTCAGAAATTTTTGATGCGGTTTCATATTCGAAAGGAGCAGCTGTCATTCGCATGCTCTCTGCATATTTAGGAGAGGCCGCATTTCGCAAAGGCCTGCAACTGTACCTAAAAAAGCACCAGTATGCGAACGCGAAAACCGAGGATCTTTGGCGCGCATTTGAAAGGGCATCAAGAAAACCAGTCCGCGCGCTCATGAGAAACTGGACACAGAAAGCGGGCTATCCGCTAGTCACCGTCTCGCATCGTAAAAAGAAGACGTACCTATCACAGCGACGTTACAACGCGAGCGGTGCGGTATCGAGTAACGAATTATGGATGATTCCACTTGCGATAAAAACAAGTTCATCAAATTCCCCTGAACGCGTCCTCCTTTCTAAGCGAGTGCAATCGCTACACTGGAAAAATGAGGGGATTCTGAAGGTGAACGCAGGAGAAGTGACTCTGTGCCGCGTGCAATACTCAGAAGAGGATCTCATCAGACTTGGACAGGAAATCGCGCGCGAAACTGGGATGCCTGAAGCAGATCGGCTTGGTATTATCCGTGACGCGTACGCTCTTTCAGAGTCGGGACACTTGCCAACCACAGCGTACTTGCAACTGCTCCCTGCATATAAAAATGAAAAATCGTTTGTCGTGTGGGCGCAGATAGCCGAGCAGCTCCATCGTCTGAACAGCCTCTACTTTGGCACTGGATCGTATGAAAGCCTGAGACGCTTTGGAAGGCAGGCCTTGCAGTTAGCAGTTCAAGATATTGGATGGACTAAGGTTGCCGGAGAAGCTGACGAACAGACACTACTGCGCTCGGTCCTCCTCTATGCGGCGGGATCTTTCGGTGATGTAAAAACAATCCAGGAAGCTCAAAAGCTTTTTCTGAAACTGAAGAAGGGGACCGCGCATCTCGACCCTGACCTTCGTGGCGTTGTCTATAATCTCGTTGCGCAAAATGGCGGCAGCAAAGTTTTTGCCGAGTTACAGAAGATGTATGGAGTGGAAACATTAGAAGAGGAAAAGGACAGGATTCTCCGCGCCCTCTGCAGCATTAAAGACGGCAAGCTGCTCACGCATATGCTCGACTTCGCCTTTTCCGAAAAAGCGCGCGGCCAGGACTCCTTGAAAGCGATTAATTTTGTCTGGTCAAATCCCTATGGACGAGATCACGCATGGACATTTGTGCAAAAGAAATGGCCGACCATTACGAAGCGATTTGGTGGAGGACATTTATTTGCACGCTTTATATTGCCCGCCTCGAGCGAAGTATCCTCTCGGCGCGCGACCGAGATTGAAGTCTTCTTTCGGAAACACAAAACGCCGGGTATTGAACGCACCACGAAGCTTGTGGTAGAGCAAATTCGCTCAAACGCCGCGTGGCTAAAGCGCGATGAGAGGAAGGTAGAGCGTTTTCTCCACCACAAAGCTTTTTAGGCTAAAACACGCCTTTATCCAAATGCGCGTCACAGGGCTTTCCAGGTCTGCACCGCTTGCAGACCTCGTCCTCATCTTCGTCTGTCGCCATTCTAGTGACGACCGCTCTTTCTGCAACATTTTTGTTGTCGTATCCCATAATTATTTCTATCGATTTCTAATTGATTCTCTACAGTCAAAGCAGAGCCATCGACCCTCAACCTTCTGAAGTCGAACATTCCCGCCACACGACGCGCAAATCTTGGGTTCCTTCGGCGACATCCTGTAGTCGGCAAAACGTGGACTATACGCATTCTCTGACATCAGTGACATAAATTATTTCTCAGTAATTAACTCGTGTTAATAATTTCGACCCGCCACAAAAGAAAACCCCCTTCGAGGAAGGGGGTTGTGATTTTGAGGTTTAGCTCTGTCGCTTTACACCAAAACACCAACCCCCCATCTAAGGAGGATGACATTAATGAGACCGACTGTGCGGCTCATTGGACTTTGTGCCCTGTCGGCGCTACGCGACATTCATGAACAGTATCGAGCACTCATTGTCGTGTCAAGAGCACACTGTGAAATGTTATGCCCGAGTAGCCGAAAGGGGTGTGAGCGGTCGACCTTTCTCTAGGTTATAGTAAGGTGGTGAGCGACGCTTTTGCTGTACGCATTGGAGAGTTTGAGGGTCCACTCGACCTGTTGCTAAACCTCATTGAGGAGCGAAAAATGCTCATTTCTGATATTTCGCTAACTCAGGTTGCCGACGATTTTCTCTCATTCATTCAAAATCAAACAGTCTTTCCACTCGGTCAGGCAGCCCATTTTGTTGTGGTGGCGGCAACACTCCTCCTCCTTAAGTCACGTGCGCTGCTGCCTGTCCTGACGCTCTCAGACGAAGAGGAAGGAGATGTGAGAGATCTTGAATTCCGTCTGGCGCTGCTCCAGGTATTTAGAGGCATTGCAAAGAATCTTTCTCGACTCGATAGGCATATGGAGTTCGGCTCGGGTGCAAGCATAACAGAGCCGCTGTTCATACCACCAAGCGACCTCTCAATTGAATCTATAAACGCTGCAGGGAAGCGCGTCCTCATGGAAGCTCCAACACAGCTCACCAATCCAGAGGTGACGGTGAAAACCGTCGTCTCACTTGAAGAAATGATGGATAGCTTAAGCGCGCGCATCGAAAAAGCGGTTATGATGACCTTCAAGGAGTTCACGGGGAGCAATGCAAGCGACCGATACGAAATCGTGGTTGGTTTCCTGGCCATGCTTGAGTTGGTAAAGCGTGGTCTTATGAACGTCCAGCAGGAAAATGCGCGTGGAGATATTACCATGAGTTACCGTGGACAGATTAAGCCGCCACGCTATGAATAACCAAAACAATGAGCCTCTCGAAAATCTCATAGAAGCCGCTCTGTTTTTTAAAGGGGGAAGTATGGCGGTGAAGGAGATAGCCGAAGCGGTTGGGTCATCTCTCGAAGAGACCGAGGTGGCGCTCAAGAGTCTTACCATGTCTCTCGAGGATCGGGGACTCTCGGTCGTACTTGACCGAGACCGCGCTGCACTCGCCACATCGCCCGCCGCACACGAAATGATCGAAAAGATGCGCCGCGATGAACTTGATGGTCCACTCGGCCGCGCAGGTCTCGAAACACTTGCAGTGATCATTTTTAGAGGCCCCCTGTCTCGCGCTGATGTCGAATACGTGAGAGGAGTGAATTGCTCAACCATTCTTCGCTCGCTTTCTATTCGCGGCCTCATTGAAAGAATTGATAATCCGAAAGATAAACGGAGCTATCTCTACCGAACCACCGCGGAACTCCCCGCGTATCTCGGGGTCAGTGAAATTTCAGAGATTCCGGGGTATGCTGATATGCGAAACGAAATAGAGTTGCTCTTCGCGAGCAGGGAAGCGGAAATCGCCAATAGTCCGGAGGAGGCACCATGAAACAAAATGACCGCTTTAATCTTGTTCTCGCGCTGGCCGTATGCTCGGCCGCTTTTTCGCTGTCATTTGGCATCGTGGGGTTGCCTCAAGAGCCTGCGTTGCCAGTCGCTCTCGCCTACTGCGAGTCTCGACACGCGAAACCAGTGCTCGACGCCACTGCTGCATATGCACTGGACGTGATGACGGGGCGTGTGCTCTATGAAAAAAATCAGCACGTGCAACTGCCGCTTGCATCCTTAACGAAACTTATGACCGTTCTCGTGGCACTCGACGCAGTGAGTCTCGATGAGTCAATCATCATCAGCGAGGATGCGCTTGCCCCCGAAGGAGATTCCGGACTCCTCGCCAACGAGTGGTGGAACGTCCAGGATCTCATTGATTTTACGCTCATCGGCTCGTCAAACGATGGCGCACGCGCGCTTGCACTCGCGGCGAATAGTAAAGTAGGCGGCGCTTCCATTGGCAATTTCGTTTTCAAAATGAATGAGAAAAGCAAAATGTTGAATATGTCTGAAACCTTTTTTCTTAATGACACGGGTCTCGATATATCGACAACCACTGCGGGTGCGCTCGGTTCTGCGCACGATATGGCACTTCTCCTCGCTTCCATTTATGCGACCGCTCCCGATGCGTTCCTTGGATCGTCGCTGACCGATGCGGTATTTACGATTGGTGATCGCATCCACGATGCAGAAAACACCAATGGCATTTCTGCGCGCATTTCACAGGTCCTCATCTCAAAAACGGGATACACGGATCTGGCGGGAGGGAACCTTGCGGTGTTGTTTGAACCGATTCCTGGCAGACCAATCGCCGCCGTTGTTCTCGGTTCATCGCGTGAGGAGCGCGAGCAGGACCTAAAAATGTTAGCCGAGTCTGCCACTGATGAAATGCGACGACAAATTATTTGTGAGCGCGCGGTAGAACCCTAACGATCTCATGGCAATCGACCTCTTCAAGGTACTCGTTCCCGCTATACTAGCGTTCGCTATAGGTATCGCCATCGCACCGGTCCTCACGCATTACCTGTACAAATTTCGTGCATGGAAAAAGGTTCCCGGTAAAACCGCGTTTGATGGAAAACCGGCGGTCGAATTTGGAAAACTGCGCAATGAGATTGAAACGAAGACCCCACGGATGGGTGGCACCCTCATCTGGGCCTCGGTCTTGCTCACGACGTTTGGTGTAGGCCTCATGGCAAGAGTGCTCGATGGCGACCTCATGATGAAGCTCGACTTTCTTTCAAGGAGCCAGACGTGGATACCGCTTTCCACATTACTGGCGGGGGGCGTCGTGGGTCTCCTCAATGACATCCTCGATGTCGGCACGAGGGGTGAGCGCGGCATTCCGCTTCGCGTTCGACTCATATTTGTCGCGACGCTGTCGCTCCTCGTCGGTTGGTGGTTTTATGACAAACTCGATGTGGTCGCGGTCTCATTGCCTTTCCTTCCCGATCTCTACCTCGATTGGCTCATCGTGCCGCTCTTTATGCTTGTCTCGCTCAGCCTCTATGCCTCTGGGGTTATAGACGGCATTGACGGACTCTCTGGTGGCGTCTTTGCATCCATTTTTGCCGCTTATGCGTTCATTGCCTTTAACCAGAACCAGATAGATCTTGCCGCCTTTTCAGCAACCCTCGTCGGCGCCATTCTTGCTTTTCTGTGGTTTAACGTTCCGCCTGCACGGTTTTGGATGACGGAGACAGGAACTATGGGACTGACGTTAACGGTCGCGACCGTCGCATTCATGACTGATACGTTAGGAGAGGGAAGAGGTGTCTCTGCGTTACCCCTCATTGCACTGCTTCTGGTCGTTACCGTTCTATCGAATGTACTGCAAATTCTTTCAAAAAAGTTTCTGGGAAAAAAATTGTTCCGCATCGCGCCGCTACACCACCACTTTGAAGCACTTGGTTGGCCCGGATACAAGGTGACCATGCGCTACTGGATTCTCTCAATTATTTTTGCAATTCTCGGCGTTTCGTATGCGCTCGTTCATTAAGTAAAAGAAAAATATGTTTTCGCATGGCCATGCAATGGATAGAATTCTACTCACGAGTATTCTCATTCTTGCTGGTGGAGGAATATTTATTTTTTTATCGGCATCGCTCGGTTTATTGGCCTCGCAAGGCGCATCATTGGGGAGCGTCGCCTTAAGTCAGGTCGTGTTTGGGCTTGGGGGAGGTACCATCCTTGCGTATCTCATTTCACTCACGCCGTACCGACATTTTAGAAAATACGCTCTCTACTTCTATATATTCGCGCTGTTCCTTACGCTGCTCGTGTATGTCCCCGGTATAGGGCTCTCGCTCAATGGCGCAACGCGCTGGTTGCATATCGGCTCCTTTACGTTCCAACCTTCTGAGATTCTCAAGGTTGCGTACATCGTGTACCTCGCCGCATGGCTTTCCGGAGTAAAGAGTAAAATTGGCGATGTTCGTTACGGTCTTATTCCGTTTGGCATCATTACCGCGCTCGCCGGCATTGTGCTCCTTTTGCAACCTGACACCGACACTTTTTTTGTCATCGGCGCCGCAGGGGGCGCAATGTTTTTGGCATCAGGTGCAAAAATTCGCGACATCCTGATTATTCTGGCGATTGCAGCTATTGGTTTTGCGTCTCTCCTGGCGTACCGCCCATACCTCACTGATCGATTGACGACTTTCATGGATCCTGGCCACGATCCACTCGGTTCAAGTTATCAAATCAAACAGTCATTACTGGCAGTTGGAGCGGGTCAAATTGCCGGAAGAGGTTTTGGGCAGAGCGTGCAAAAATTTGGCAAACTTCCCGAACCGACCTCAGACTCAATATTTTCAGTCTTTGCTGAGGAATTTGGATTCATTGGGTCTTCATTGTTGATATTTACATTTCTCGTTTTCGCGCTCCGCGGCCTCTGGGTTGCCGCGCGCGCGCCGGATCTCTTTGGCGGCCTCCTCGCTATAGGCATCGTCGTATGGGTCGTTATTCAATCGTATTTCAATATTGCTGCCATGCTCGGGCTCGTGCCACTGTCGGGGCTGCCGCTCGTATTTATTTCTCACGGCGGCAGCGCACTCCTGGTCGCGCTTGCCGCCATGGGCATCCTCCTTTCGGTCTCTCGCTCAGTCCGAACCTAAATTCGTCGCGGTATGAGAGCATGTCCGGAAACCTCCCCCTACCTGGAAACCGCTCATTTCCTACTCAACA
>CAYHYY010000032.1:0-11484 GCA_964360975.1 uncultured Candidatus Saccharibacteria bacterium
TCTGTCCATTCATCCCCAGAGCAGAGCTCTGGGGCATTCTGGACGGCCAGTAAACGCATTCCAAAATCACTCATGTACTGCAGTGAAACTTTGCCCAGTATACCGTGGGTTACTATTGGACAGCATTCATCTGCAATTATTATGCGCTCCGAAGCGGAACACCGATGTGCCTGAAGAAAGCTTCTGCTTCGGCGACATGCTTCGCGGTCGTTACAATCGTTACGGCAAGGCCGAAAACGTCTTTAAGTTCCTCGTCAGCAGTTTCCGGAAAAATGGTGTGCTCTTTAATACCGAGGGTCATATTACCGATCGAGTCTATTGCCTTTGCAGAAACGCCACGAAAGTCACGCGTTCTTGGGAGCGCTATGTGGATGACTTTGTCCAAAAAGTCATACATGCGTGTTCCCCGGAGGGTAACTTGATACCCCACGATATCGCCTTTGCGAACCTTGAAAGTGGCAATTGATTTTTTTGCCCCACGATCCGCTGCTTTCTGGCCGGTAATCATGGCGAGTCGATTTTGAATTAATTCAGTCTTCTTCTTGTCCTTAATCTTTCCGATTCCCGTTGAAACAACAACCTTCACGATGCGTGGCGCCTGAAGCTTGTTCTTGTATGAAAACGTACCCCTCATCGCTTCGTAGGCTGTGTTCTCAAGTGTTTTTGTAGTTACTCTATTGCTCATGCGAGTTCAGATTTACTCTTCTTCGTGACCCTGACACGCTTCCCCTTCGTGCGGGTTATTCCGACACGCGTCCCCTTTCCAGTCTTCGGGTCGACCATCATGACGTTCGAGACATGAATCGGAAGGGCCTTTTCTAGAATCTGCCCACGACGAACATTCCTTCCTCTCGGCTTCTGGTGGCGCTTCTTGAGATTAACGCCTTCAATCAATACTAAGTTTCTGCTGGGCAAAGCTACAGAAACCGTCCCCGTTTTTCCTCGGTCTTTCCCTGAAATGACGATCACCTTATCTCCTTTTTTAATTTTCATATCTTAGATTTTATGGTGAGTCCGCGCGTTAGAAAAATCCCATCCGCCCAAGTTTTTGCTTGGCAAAAATTTAGGCGGGTCAACAAAATGTAAAAAGATTGGGAAATCTTTTTCCTCCCATCGCTCGTTCGCACATTCACGAACGCGTTCGTGAATGTATCTCTCCTCGCTCGGTAGTAATTCGTTTTACTCATAACATTTTCTAAACGACTTCCGGTGCCATAGAGCCAATCTTCTGGTATCCCATTTCAACGATTTCGCGCGGTATAGGTCCGAATACGCGATTCGCCTTTGGTTCATATGGGTCTTTGGCGTTCTTCGAGAGAATGACCACTGCATTGTCATCGAATCTGATGTACGATCCATCAACACGCCTAAAAGACTTCCGTTGTCGTACCACCACTCCCGTTAATACTTCTTTTTTCTTGACCATCTTACGCGGCTCAGCAACCTGCACTGAGAGGACAACCAAGTCACCAATTTCAGCGTACCTCTTTTTAGAAGAACCGAGTACCTTGAAAATACGCCCGACCTTTGCGCCGGTGTTATCTGCAATGGTGACGAGTGAACGATCTTGAATCATACGACTTTAAAGTGCTTATGCTTCGAAATGGGCCTCGTCTCCTCGATAGTCACGCGCGCGCCCTCTTCTTTTGTGTTTCCTGGATCATGTGCAAAGTATTTTTTGGTGCGCATGATGTACTTCTTATACTTTGGGTGCTTGACGTAGCGTGTTACGGCAACGGTCACCGTGTCCTTCATCTTTGTGGAGACGACCGTGCCATAGAGAGTCTTTTTCCGTGTGTTTGGTGTGTTCATATGGTTATTTCTCTTGTATTGACGAAAGAACGGTTTGAATTCGCGCGATATCTCTTCGAAGCGCGCGTGTCTTCCGAACATTTTTTGTCCTCCCCCCCGACATTTCAAATCGAAATTCTCGCACTTCTGCGACGAGCTCGTGCATGAGCCTCATTTGCTCCTCCTTGCTTTTTTTTCTAATATCAGCAATTTTCATAAAAATTTATTGTCTGGCAACGATCGCCGTCTTCACTGAAATTTTTGTGCCAGCTTTTCTCAAAGCCTCGCGCGCGGTGATATCATCAACGCCGTCGATCTCAAATAAAATCCGCCCCGGTTTCACTTCAGCAACAAAACGGTAAGGATCCCCCTTCCCCTTACCCATCGGGAGCTCTCCTCCTTTCTTCGTTTCCGGAATATCGGGAAATACGCGGACCCACGCACGGCCGCTCTTGCCAAGGAGTCGAGATGCGGCGCGCCTACCTGATTCAATCTGGTTCGAAGAGATACGCCCAAAAGACAAAACTTTCAATCCGTGTGAACCAAAAGAGAGCTTAATCCCTCGTGTTTCCACGTGCTTTTTTTTCGGGTTACTGCGTCCCCGCTGCCACTTTCTGAATTTTACTTTTTTTGGGAAAAGCATGGTGATTATACTTTGCGTTCTTCGAAGACATCGCCTCGATAAATCCAAACCTTAACACCGATTTTACCGAGAGGGAGGTTTGCCTCTTCTTGCGCATAGTCGATGTCAGCGCGAATAGTTTGAAGTGGAATACGCCCCTTCTTTAGTTCTTCCTTACGACTCATAGACGCAGCACCGAGCATGCCAGATACAGAAATTCGAACGCCCTTCACATCGCGATTCGCGATAACTTTATCAATGGTCTGTTTCAAAACACGCCGAAATGGCAAACGCTTTTCCAGACTCTCGACGACCATGCCGGCGACGACCGCTGCGTTAGATTCTGGTGATCTCACCTCAATGATATCGAGGTGTACCGCAGGCATTGAGGAAAGCTTCATAGTTTTCAAAAGCTGTATGAGATCTTTCTTGAGCTTTGTCGCGCTTTCCCCAGATCGTCCTATGACCATGCCCGGTCGCGCCGTATGAATCTGAACACGAAGATCCTTCTGCGAACGCTCAATCTCGACGTGCGAAACATACGATCCACGCAGACGTTGTGAAAGAAATTTTCTGATAGCGGCATCGGTACGAACAAACTCGCGATTCTTCTTCGCATCCCCGGCGAACCAACGCGATTTCCAATCGCGAAGTATACCGAGCCTATGCGCATATGGATGAACTATTTTTGTCATGAGGATTTTTTCGTCTTGGTCATCGCTGTGGTCACTTTCTTAGCCTTAACTCGCCCTTTCCCTAAAGAAATAGTTACGTGACTCATACGGTGCCTAATGGGAGCTGCTCTTCCAAATGCGCGCGGCATAAACCTTGTGGCGACGAGTCCCTTGTTCACCGTGACATTTAAAATGACAAGCTGCCGTGCGTCTTCTCCCTGTTTCTCAGCGTTTGCCGCGGCGGACGCTATGAGCTTTGCAACAGGGGCGGCCGCACGCTTATTGAGAAACTTGAGTGCAGTCAGTGCCTCAGTCACCGTCTTCCCCTTCACTAATTCAGTGACAAGGCGAGTTTTTCGTGGCGATTGCCGGTAATTCTTAAGCGTTGCCTTCATAAATTATTTATTTCTTAGCGGGAGCCTTTGCATCAGCTGCGGGAGCCTTTGCTGCTTGAGCCGCGGCAATTTCCGATTCCTTCTTCTTCTGTTCCAACTCTTTCTGCATCTTTCCGCCGTGTCGAAGGAATTTGGTCGTCGGCGCAAACTCGCCCAATCGATGTCCAACCATTTCTTCAGAAATAAAAACTTCGTCGAATGCTTTGCCGGTATGGACCAAGAATGTAAAACCAACCATCTCTGGGGCGATTTCTGAGCTTCTCGCCCATGTCTTAATAGGCTTCGCCGATCCCGGTTTTTGACCAGCAATCTTTTTTAGAAGCTTGTGGTAGACGTAAGGACCTTTACTGAGTGATCGAGCCATGTAATGAAAAGCGCCTCTCGGCTTTCAGCATCCTACTCTCCCGCCCCCCTCCCCGTCAACCCCATCTGTGCAAGGTCCGGACCTTGCACAGATGGGGTGAATATGTAGGATAGAGGCATGGCGCTCGCTCGCAATCTCGTCGTCGGGGAGTATTACCACGTCTTCAATAGAGGGGCTCACAAGCAAGATATATTCCACGACTCATCTGACTGGATGCGATTGCTGTTTTACATTCTGTACATGCAATCCCCTGTCTCACTTTCAAACCTGCTTCGCTTCACGCGAAGCGGGACGACTGCCGATGGATTTCCTGTTCCCCTTGAGGAGCTCGAAAAAATTATTAGTACCAGATTTGTCGAGCTCACTGCGTTCAGTCTCATGCCAAATCACTTTCATCTTCTCCTCCTTGAGCGGACGGAGTTTGGCATAGCGCGCTATATGCAAAAGGTTCTGACCGCGTACACCATGTATTTCAATACTAAGTACGGAGTATCAGGGCATGTATTTCAGGGCCGGTACAAAACGGTCCACGTGAAGGATGATGATCAGCTTATGCATCTGTCTGCCTACATACATAGAAATCCCAGAGAATTACGGAAATGGCGCGGCAAGGAGGAGCAATACCCGTTCTCCTCGCTCCAGGATTACGTAGACAAAAATCGTTGGGGAAACCTGATTTCCACGGACATTATTGCGGGCAGGTTCGAAAATACTCCTAAGAGCAACTATCGCGATTTCGTAAGGACGAGTCCGGCAAAAGCATTTGAAAAATTAAACACCGAGTGAATCGCACGACTCACAGATGTACCCCGCGAGCCCATATGAACGACACCACTGGGTTTCCTTGCACCAGGAACATTTAGTATGAATCGTATAAGAACCCTCGGCTGCGAGGATTTCTGTGTAGCGCTCTATAGCCACAATATCCTCGAGTTACTGAGTAGCTTTTCTCTTCTTACCTACTTTACGGCGAGACACGATAAATGTATTTGAGTATTTCTTAGGAGTGCGCGACTTCTGACCCTTACCGGTTGGTTTGCCCCACAGTGATCGCTGGCGTCGGTGGCCGCGTCCTGAACGGCCTTCGCCACCTCCGTGTGGATGGTCGACCGGATTCATAGCTGAACCACGAACAGTCGGGCGGATTCCCATGCGTCGCGAGCGTCCTGCCTTTCCAAGGATAACTAAGTGATGCGATGGATTCGAGACTTCTCCAATTGAAGCCCACGCGGTATCAACGACCTGGCGAACTTCGCTTGAAGGAAGTTTGAGCTGTGCGTATCCACCATCGATTGCCACGAGTTCCGCAAAATTGCCTGCCGAGCGGCACATCTTTGCGCCTCCCCCTTTGTGAATTTCTATGTTATAGAGTTGCGTGCCCACAGGAATTCGTTTCATCGGCAAACGATTCCCTGGTGTCAGTGGAGCGGTCAGAGAGGTGATCACGGTGTCTCCAACTTTCAGAGCTTTCGGGGCAAGAATGTAGCGACGTTCACCGTCCTGGTAGACGATACGAGCTATAAAACCCGAACGCTTTGGATCATATTCGATGTGTTCCACGCGTCCCGGAATGTCCTTCTTCTCAAATAGAAAATCTACCAGGCGCAAATTCTGCTTATGGCCTCCACCTTGGTGTCGCGTTGTGATTCTGCCAAATGCATTCCGCCCCGCGTGTCTCTTCGCACCCTTCACCAGAGATTTCAGTGGCTTGTCGGTCGTGAGGTACTCGCGGTACCGAACGACGCTCATGTGCCGCGTACTCTTGGTTCTCGCTTTGTAATTTCTCGTACTCATGGTTTATGTAAACTGAATTTCCTCGCCTTTTTTAAGATACACGTACGCTTTCCTCGTTGCTGCCGTCTTACCAAATCCTCGTTTTCTTCGCATCGCGACAAGTTTTGGATGATTGTTTACAACTCGAATCTTTATCGGCGTTACTTTGTACAGTTTCTTAACTGCGTCGGCAATCTCTCCCTTATTTGCGCTGGTCCGCACGTCAAATGTGTACACATTCATCGAGGTCAGATTTGCCGCCTTCTCAGTGATGCGTGGTCGAAGGAGTACATCTTTGACACCGATAACCATAGGGCGGTTTGTAGGCTTTTTTGGAGCCTTGCCAGCAGCCTTCGGCGCGTCAACAACCTTTTTTTCTTCTTTTCTTTTTCCTAGTCCGAAAAGTGCCATATAGTTTTTTATGCCCTCATTAATCTAAGATCTCCTTCAATGTGCTCATTGCAGTACAAAGAAAGATCGTACTTATTTATGTAACAATCCTTTACATTCCTACACGTAGTGCAACATCCTCTTTCTCGAGCATAACCAGAACTATCTTCCCACCCCTGGCCAAATGGTCGTGCCGCCGCAAGAAGTTGAGTTTGCTCAATACTATACCTACTATGAAATTGTTCTTGCGTTGTTACCATATTATTTTTTCATTCGAGCAGAAAGCGCCTTCATGCTTGCTTCTGGGTCGGCAACGACGATGTACCGGTAGGTAATGAGATCAACTGGATTTGCGTTCCTGGCCTCATCGACAGCCACGTTTCCCATGTTACGAAAACTTCGAACTGCATTTGCATTGTGAGTTCCAGTGAGTATCAAGGCGGCATTCTTGCGACGCGTTGCCAGCTCATCAAATCCCTTCACTTTCGACAAGGTGCCAAGCGTCTTCTTTGCATCCTTGGTCTTTGGCTCAGTGAACGAAAGATCGTCAACAAAAAGGAGTCTCCCCTCGCGGAATTTCTGAGACAGGACGATGGCAACCGCCTTCGCGTTCATTTTCTTATTTATCTTCTGTTCATATGTTCGTTCCTTCAAGGGGCCATGAGTCGTACCGCCACCTCTCCAGATTGGAGAACGGCTTGATCCGTGACGAGCCCGACCAGTTCCCTTCTGCTTCCACGGCTTCTTGCCGCCGCCGCGGACTTCTCCACGACCTTTTGTGTGCGCGACTGGTGTACGGGCGTTTGCCTGCATTGCCAAAACCACCTGACGGAGGAGTGTATCGTTTCGCTTCACACCAAAAAGCTTCTCCGGAATTTCAATATCCCGTGTCTCCTTGCCGCTTACGTTGTATACGGTTGTTTTCATATTATTCAGCATATTCAGCATTTGTCTCGTCATCTATGCCGGGAAGAAAACACTTGTCACAGAGCCACCACCCACTTCCACTAATCTGTCCGACGCAGACTTTATCGCAACGCATACAAAGCTTTCTCGGACGTCTCTCCGCAAGAAGCATCGAATGAACACCAAGTTGTGCAAAAATTCTTTCCATACTATTTTCCTTTGATTTCAACAACAGTACCTCGACGTCCCGGAACTGCACCGCTCACGTAGAGCTGTCCGTTCTCGGCGTCTACTTTTACTACCTTGAGATTCTTCACCGTGATGCGATCACCACCCATTCTTCCTGGCATGCGCATTCCCAAAACAACGCGACCTCCAGCGCGACCCGGACCACCACCTGATGATCCTCGCTCTCTTTCAGAGTGCTTTTGGCCGTGCGATCGCGGACCCCCCTTGAACCCGTAGCGCTTCACGACTCCCTGGAAGCCCTTCCCTTTTGAAATCGCAGAAACCGTTATCTTGTCTCCTTCTCCAAAGATGCTCACGTCAATAGTCCCACCGACTGAAAACGGTGCGACGTCACTGACACGAAATTCCTTGAATCCCTTGAAAAGACCTTTCGCTTTTTGCGGTTTATTGATACGCGATTCTTTTTGCACGCCATATCCAACTTGAATCGCCGCGTAGCCGTCAGATTCTTTCGTCTTTACTTGCGTCACCGTAACCGATGGTGCGGACACTACCGTGACCGGATGCACACGACCGTCCGCATCGAAAACCTGACTCATTCCCTGTTTTGTTCCGACGAGAAATTTCATTTAAAAATGCGCTTCTGGTAGTCCACAAAGCGCGGGTACCATTGGTCCGGAAGGAGCCTATTCGGGCTTCCGTACGTAGCGTTTCAGTACTATACGCGGGCATCTCGCATAATGCAAGTTACTGGCGAGTTTATTATTCGTGTTGGATGTGGAGATTGAACAGTCCACAATTGATGCACTTCGTACTTGAAAAGAAAGTTAGTGCGCCACAGCGCCTACTACCTTTCGTAGTCACAACGATCATCACTAGCTTCGAAAAGATGACCCCTTGTTTGCTCAATTCCCGTTTTCATGTCCACACTTACATCCCCGCCCTCTAAGCTCAAAATAGAAACCAGTGGGTAAAAACCCGACACGAGAAAATCTTTTGTGGCTGATAGCTTGATTCATATGCATAGAGGGCGGGACTCAACAAAATCTAATTCGTTTTCACTCATAAGATTTTCTAGAGCATTCTCACTTCAACAGAGACCCCCGACGGAAGTGAGAGGTTGGTGAGCGCGTCAACTACTTTCGAATTTGGATTCACGATATCGATAATGCGCTTGTGGGTACGTATTTCAAACTGCTCCCGCGCATCCTTATAGACGAATGCTGACGCGTTTACCGTAAACTTTCGAATATCGGTTGGCAGTGGAATAGGACCAATGATCGTTGCGTCGTAACGAAGTGCCGTGTCGATAATCTGCTTTACTGACTGATCCAATACTTTGTGATCGAAGCCACGAACCCGCAGGCGCAATTTACTCGCGCCTGCGGGTTCAGCTTCTGCTTTTTTCTTAGCGGCTTTCGTCTGCGGAGCACGCTTTGGTTTTCCAGTCTCTGTAGCCATAATTCTCCCTCAGCGTTACCTCTTTCTCGCTATTAGGCAGTTACTTTCGTGACTACTCCTGCACCGACCGTTTTTCCGCCTTCGCGAATTGCAAATCGCTGTTGCTCTTCAAGCGCGACTGGCGCGACCAACTTCACTTTGAATTTGATCGTGTCGCCTGGCATCACCATTTCTGTTCCTTCGGGCAAGGTGACATCGCCGGTGACATCCGTTGTGCGAACGTAGAATTGAGGCTTGTAGCCGGTAAAGAAAGGCGTGTGTCGTCCTCCCTCTTCCTTTGAAAGCACATAGACTTCGGCTTCGAAATCAGTATGCGGCGTCACTGAACCACTTTTTGCAATAACCTGCCCACGATGCACGTCTTCTTTCTTCGTACCGCGAAGAAGTATGCCGGCGTTGTCACCTGCTATGCCCTCTTGAAGCGACTTATTGAACATTTCAATACCCGTTACTGTTGTTTTCGTCGTAGGGTTGATACCAATGATTTCAATCTCCTCTCCAACTTTTACCTGTCCGCGCTCAATACGGCCGGTCACCACTGTACCGCGCCCTTCGATCGAGAAAATGTCCTCGATAGGCATAAGGAATGGCTTCGAAATATCACGGATCGGATCCGGAATATATTCGTCAATCGCCTTCACGAGCTCCATGACCTTGTCGGCCCATTCGGTGCCGACTGCTGGGTTTTCAAGCGCCTTGAGACCAGAGCCACGGATAACTGGTGCTTCTTTGCCGTCAAATCCTTGTTTCGTCAAAAGTTCACGCACTTCTTCTTCGACGAGATCAATGAGATCTTTGTCATCTACCATGTCTACCTTGTTGAGGAAGACAACGATCTTTGGCACGCCAACCTGGCGCGCGAGGAGAATGTGTTCACGCGTCTGCGGCATCACGCCGTCAGTTGCTGCAACCACGAGTATTGCGCCGTCCATCTGAGCGGCGCCGGTAATCATGTTCTTGATGTAGTCGGCGTGCCCGGGCGCATCGATGTGCGCGTAGTGACGCTTCGGCGTTTCGTACTCTGAGTGCGAGAGCGAAATAGTAATACCGCGCGCTTTTTCTTCTGGCGCGTTGTCAATCTGATCGACGCCCTTCACGGTCGCCGAATAGCCATTCCCCGCCTTTGAGAGGACGCTGAGGATGGCAGCAGTGAGCGTTGTCTTGCCGTGGTCGACGTGGCCAATGGTGCCAACGTTAACGTGCGGCTTGGTGCGAGAAAATTCTGCCATAGTACTTATATTAAGTTAGATAAGTTTTCTTTTAACAAAGAGCGGTAACCAGCCCTTTTCCCGCCTCGAGCCCGTGCACAACGTGTGGACTAGAGACGAAAAGAACGCGTGAAAGCGTTACTGCGTAGTGTACTTATCCTAAAGAAAGAGTCAACTATCGGAGTACCGTTAATGACAGACGGGCAGAGCACCTAACTGCGTATCGTTCAACGACCTCATAAGGGCTTCCCACTGCCAGGACAACCGCCGTTAAAGGGAATATCATGATCCGGCATTACTTTTGCTCCAGCGCGAACCAAAACTCCATTGCGACATGCCTCGCACAGTACTCGGCGAGGACCTTCCACCAGTATCATGCGTACACTTTCAAACTCAGCCATACTGAATCAAAGCTTAGTCTCGCCACACACTCGAGTCAAGCGCAAATCGCATCTATCGTTGTCCGACAACGATATGGGTTATGATATAGATCAATGAATGTATGGAGTTTTGGCATGTAATGAATCGCGGCGTAGATAAACGATCAATTGTTCTCTCCGACAGAGATCGTTTTAGATTCGCGGCAGACTTGTCGATATTCAATGACACTAAAGACTCTGAAAATACTAGCTACCTCTTGCATCGGGGCATCGAGTTAAGTAAGGAGAAACGGGAACGTCTGGTCACCATCCACGCGTGGTGCCTCATGGGTAACCATTACCATCTACTCCTTTCGGAAAATGATGAAAGTGGGATGAGTGAATTTTTAAAAAAGTTCAATGGCGGTTACGCGCAATACTTTAACAAGAAACACAATCGGTCAGGTGCGCTCTTTCAGGGCAAGACGAAACGAGTACTGATCGAGAACGACCGCCAGTTCCTGTACATTCTCCCTTATATTCATCTCAACCCGCTCGATTTTATGAAAGGTGCCCGTGAGTGGAGGTCACAGTGCCTTGCAAACCCCAAAGCAGCAATCAAGTGGATATCGGACTATCACTGGTCGAGTTACCGAAATTATATGGGAGAAAAAGAAT
Source organism: uncultured Candidatus Saccharibacteria bacterium (assembly GCA_964360975.1). Lineage (GTDB taxonomy): Bacteria > Patescibacteriota > Minisyncoccia > Phycocordibacterales > Phycocordibacteraceae > Phycocordibacter. The sequence goes on from CAYHYY010000032.1 coordinate 10,811, forward strand.
TTGCCGAAATTCTCGAGGGCTCGGAGTTGTTTGCCGATCGTATGGAACACGTAAACGAACTTAAGCGATTTCTTAATACCGAACCAGAGGCATCTCCATCATCACTCAGTCTAGAGTGACTCACTGACTCCTATCGTTGTCGGACAACGATAGAAATTGTCTTCTTGCGGTACGCAGATTGAATGAGCGCCCACGGAAGCGGCTCGGATTCAAGAGTCCGCGCACCGTATTCTTGAAGAAGTGAGTGGTGCAATTAGAGTGCTAATTCAGTCGTATGGACAGCGTAATGGGGTAATCTAAGTCAGTTGGTACAAGCTTCTAAGATGGAAGCATATGTACCAACTCAATCAAATTCCCTCAGAAGCGCAGATTAGGAAGTTCTTGACTCATATCGTTGTCCGACAACAATAGAAGTTGTATTTAACAAAGAGCGGTAACCAGCCCTTTTCCTTTGAATATCCTACGAACCGGCTCGCCTCTTCGCAATGGTTTCCCTTCGTTTTCTGAGACGAAATTCTTTATCTCTTTTCCTGTTCACGCGGATATGCTCTCTCTCGGTAACTGACGACCTATACGCGCCATAGACCATGAAGAAAGGGAGACCTCCGAAGATATTACCTACAAGAAATCCCAACATATCCGATCCCTTGTACTCATCGACTAATTCAGAGGCA
>CAYHYY010000033.1:0-10983 GCA_964360975.1 uncultured Candidatus Saccharibacteria bacterium
ATGACGGAAATGAGCGGTTTCGGTTCGGGTACCGCGGGTTTCCGGACATGCTCTACTTAATTGAGTGCTTTTTTCATTCGCTCGCGACAGCCTTCGCACGATGCGCAATCGCAGTTTAAAAGCCGCGTCATGGTCGCTAGCCGGACGCCCAATATCCGCGCTACTTTCTTATCTGCTACCGGTACTTCTCGCCCTTCATGACTGGCAACAAAGATCGCGCCGTAAGGGCTTCCAGCATCGAAGTCAGGAGATTCTCCCTGAATAGGATACGGAATGCCGACAGGAATCATGCCGAGCGTGATCAAGGGCGTCATGAGTGATGCAAGTGTCGTCTCATCTCCGCCATGCATGCTCCCGCCGGAGCAAAAGACGCTTGCGGGCTTGTTCACCAGTTTTCCCTGGAGCCACGCGGACGTGAGTTGATCGATGAACTGTTTCAATTGGGATGCGAAACTGCCAAAATGCACGGGCGTACCGAACAGAACGCCATCCGCATCCAAAAGGTCGTCAATCGTCGCGAGAGGATATTCAGCGTCGAGCGAGTTACGAAGTTTCTTCAGTTCCGGCTTGTCAGAAAAGAATTCGGGAGCGAGGAGCTCGGGTACCTGTCTGACTGCAACCGTGGTGTCAGCTACAGATGCCGCTCCTTCCGCAACGTACTTTGCAAGCTTTGCGGTATTGCCGCTGAAGCTGTAGAACAAGACCAATATTTTCACATTCTTGTTGCTCATTGATCTTTATGATGGGTGTCGAGCAACCTGCGCGCAGGCTCCAACACCTGCATGACTTAGATTATTTCTCCCCTCTCCTCGAGCTTCATGTGGTGAATGGTTCCAATAGCAGTCCAGATGGCAATCAACATAAGAATGGCGCTACAGGCAAGCGCATCCATCTTGCTAATGCCAAATACGGTTTCCGCATTACCAAACACCGCGACAAGGAATGACGCGATACCGATAAGTCCAACGACGACGCTCGCTACATGCAATATTTTAGATAGTTTCATATATTTTGATTAGTGATGAACATTATTAAGATGACTAAGACTGGAGCGCTTCGACCATAGCCACTCCTTCCAGAAGTAGAACGCGATAACGGCCAGTAAAGCCCATGACTGTGCCCCAGTAGGGCCAGCAATGTATGCACCGACAAGGGCGACGACTCCCGCGAGACCCGCGATGATACTCAACACGTGGAGTATTTTTGATAGTTTCATATATCGTAATGTTGTGAATAGATAATCTTATAATTTTTCCCTGCGCAGCAGTACGGCATTCACTGCCACGATGACGGTTGATGCCGACATGAAGACTGCCGCGAGCGCGGGCTCGAGGATGATGCCGTATGCATAGAGAGCACCGGCAGCCAGGGGGAGAGCGATGACGTTGTACCCGGTTGCCCAGAAAAGATTCTGGATCATTTTCGAATACGTGAGTTTTGAGAGTCGAATGATTTTTGGAATGTCGCGCGGGTCGTTGCGAACCAAGATGATGCCCGCGGACTCAATCGCAACATTTGTGCCTGCGCCGATTGCGATGCCGAGGTCGGATTGCGTGAGAGCTGGCGCGTCATTAACGCCATCGCCAACGAATGCCACTTTCTTTCCTCGCTTTTGAAGCAGTTTCACCTTCTCTGATTTTTCACCCGGAAGAACGCGAGCAAAGTATTCATCAATGCCGAGTTCTTTCGACACCCACTTTGCGACATCTTCCGAATCCCCAGTGATCATCGCAACTTGTATACCCGCCTCTTTGAGAGCCTTAATCGCCTCTCGAGATTCAGGACGAATTGCATCTGCCAGTGCGATAGCCCCAAGAGGCGACGCCTCTCGGCCGACATAAATAATGGTCTTGCCTTGCCCCGCCAAATGAACGACATCCGATGTCGTTAATTTTGAAGAGAATAAGGATTCGCTTCCGACGAAAATTTCCGAACCATTAACGCTCCCGCGCGCGCCCTTGCCAGGAATTCTTGAAAAGTCCGAAACCTTAGAGAGCTCGACGCCGCGTTTTTTAGCCTCCTCTACTATGGCGCGCGCAAGCGGATGTTCGGAATGCACATTTACGGACGCGGCAAGCCGAAGGACTTCTTCCTGCTTCTCGCCTCCTTCCACCACGATTGCCGAAACTTCAAAATCCCCTGTCGTAAGAGTCCCTGTCTTATCAAAAAGAACGGTGTCAACGGCTCGCGCTGCTTCAAGCGCGAGCCGACGCTTTACGAGAAATCCGTTTTTTGCTGCCATCGTCGTCGAAATTGAGGCGACCAACGGAACTGCAAGACCCAGGGCGTGAGGACAGGCAATAACCAAGACGGCAACTAATCGTTCAGTGGCAAAGACGAGCCCCGCTTCCGCAAAGAGCCAAGAAATGAATGTGATTGTTCCAGCCGCTACTGCAATGCCGGTCAAGTAGAGCGCCGCGCGGTCAGACAATATTTGTAGGCGCGATTTTGAAGTCTCGGCCTCAGCAACAAGTCGCATCACCCCCGAAAGAAAAGTCTCCTCGCCAATTTTTGTGACGGTAAGAGTGAGGCTCCCATCGCCGTTTATGGATCCCGCGATAACATCGCTCCCCTCCGACTTCGGAACCGGCTTCGATTCTCCTGTCAAGATGGACTCATTGACGTCAGACTTCCCCTCAGAAACGCGCCCGTCCGCAGGCACTTTTTCGCCGGGCTTCACGAGAACCGTGTCGCCCTCACGTAATTCTTGCAGTGCTACCTCGAGAGTTTTGCCATTCCGAATAACGCGCGCCTTGTCTGGCAGTAACTTTGAGAGTTCCTTCAAGGCACCGCGCGCGCCTTTGACCGCCTTCATTTCGATCCAGTGCCCCAAAAGCATGATGGCGATCAAGGTCGAGAGCTCCCAAAAAAGCGTGTGCTCTCCAATGAACGTCGCATAGACGCTCCAGAGATAGGCAGCCGTAACCGCGAGCGCGATCAACGTCATCATGCCCGGGAGCTTCGCACCGATTTCGTGGTATGCGCCGCGAAGAAATACCCACCCGCCGTAGAAATAGACTGCGGAACCGAGTATGAAGATAACCCATTCGACGCCGAAAAATTTTGGCAACGTCGTACCGGTTGCCAAAGTGAAAATTTCTGAATACCCGAGAATGGGAAGCGTGAGAAGAAGAACAACCCAAAACTTTTTCAAGAAATCTTCGGTCCTGTGCCCTGTATGCTTGTCATGACTGGATTCTGCAGATTTTTCCCCACTAACGTGATGCCCCTGTACGTGCTGGCTCTGGTGATGTGATTGTTGTCCGCTTCCTGGCTTGCCGCCTGCTCTAGGAACGAGGTTCATGCCGCACTCCGGACACATACCCGACTTGTCCCGGATGATGTCAGGGTGCATCGGGCAGGTATACGTTTGTTTTTTAGTATGCATGTTCTCGTGATGATCGTGGCTCATGATTTATGGCATATACGATTAATTTCATTAGTGACGACAGATGCTCTCAATGGTGACGTGCATTATTTTTTCATCGAAGTGATATATATCCACCAGGGACGCCCCTCTTCGAGAGCACTATCTGCCAAAGTTGGTTCTTGCGTGCGCGAAATGCACCTGCCATTGAAAGCAAATAGTACTTCCACATGCGATAGGATCGCGCGTCATATTTTTTCTTTAACGTAGGCCACGCCTCGTCAAAATTTCTGAACCACGCCATAAGCGTTTTATCGTAGTCTGCACCGAAGTTATGCCAATCTTCCATCACGTACAATCTTTCGATTGACTTTCCAATCTGGACAATTGAAGGGAGCATTCCATTAGGAAAAATGTATCTATGGAACCACGGATCTGAAGTACGGACACTCTCATTACCTCCTATCGTATGCAGTAGAAATAATCCGTTCGGCTTGAGAACGCGATAGACAACCTCCATGTAGGTTCGGTAATTTTTGTATCCGACGTGCTCGAACATCCCAAGAGATACCACATGATCAAACGGCCCGTCGTTTTTGTCACGATAGTCGAGGAGTCGGAAGGTCACGGGCAGATTACCAGCGCGCTTTGTTGCGAGGAAAACCTGCTCTTTCGAAACGGTGATGCCAGTCACGCGCGCGCCGTAGCGCTCGGCTGCGAAGATTGCGAAGCTGCCCCATCCGCACCCGATATCAAGGATGTGCTCGCCACCCCTGAGACCGATTTTTTGACACACGAGATCGAGTTTTGCCTCTTGGGCTTCGTCAAGATTTTTTGCATCTTTCCAGTACCCACAGGTGTACGTCATTCGCGTATCGAGCATTCTTTCATAGAGATCGTTCCCGATATCATAGTGCTCTTCACCAATCTGGAATGCCCGATGCTTGCTCTGAAGATTGGTGAGATACGCCCACATTGAGTTTACAACAAACTGTGGCGAACGGATTTTCATGTCGAGTCCCGCGCAGAGAACCCGCGCAACAAGCTCATCGAGCCTTTCAACATCCCACCACCCGTCCATGTAGGATTCACCGAGACCGAGCGAGCCCTGCGAAAGCACACGACGATAGAAATCGTCATTATAAACATGCGGGTCGTACGATTTTTCTCCGTTTATGGTAATGCCAGAGTCGACGAGGAGTGATTCAATTATGTTTTTTGCACTGCTCATAGATTTTTTGTCTTACGCCAGCCAAATGTGTCATGCCGGAGCGACTCGACCTGGGATAGGCAGCACGAGTTTGCGCACGTTTCTCATTGCAGGATACGCGGCGACGTAAAAGATCCAGTGGAGGATAAAGAGGTACAAAATGTTGATGCCAAGAATAACGATGGAAGCAAAAACAAATCCCGCAATGAGGGATGCGAATCCGAAGATAAGCGCGAATTTTTTCGGGAGGATGACGAAGAGCAAAGCATGAGACAGGACGAAATATACCTCAAAAAACACTGCAGTGAGGAGCGCGTTCGCGGTAGCGGCGAACAGCGATGTAACAATAATGACGGTCAGGGTGTCCTGAAACAGAATGTCAGCAGTCTTTGCAGACACGTATCGGAGAGACTCCTTCCTTGCGCCACGTTCTGGGTCGACCGCTTCCCCGTCATAGGTAAAGTAACCTCTTAGAGCGAGTGCGAGCAGAAATACGTAGAGCGCCATAAGCAAGACGATAGCGCCAAGAAAACTCTTCTGCGCAAGTACGAGCGGAGCATCCGAGATGTATATCAGCGCGAGCGTGGTCGCCACAAGAAAATAAACGGTGACGATGAGCGGCCTCTGCCAGTACGTGATGCCGCGTTTGAACATGTACACTTCGAAGAATCCGAAGAATGCGATGAAGTAGAGAATGGCGATAATCGCGATCATCATATGTATGGTTCTATTGCTTCTGTGAAATTTTGTAAACCTTGAGAATCTCCTCGACTGCCTTCTTCGGATTCCTTCCCCGTATCTGCTCGACGACGTGCGTCTCAAGGTGGTTTTTGAGCATCTCGCTCTCGAAGGACGAGAGCGCACTTTTTATTGCCTGCGCCTGCGAAATGACGTCGATGCAGTACGTGTGCTCATCTACCATACGGTGGAGACCTCTCACCTGCCCTTCGATGCGCTTCAGCCTGGTAAGCAGGCTCTGTTGTAACATCCCTTTCATAGGGATATAGTATACCCCCGGGGGGTATCTACGCAAGGAGTGAAACGACCTCGTCGTCCGATACCTGTGGAAAATCCTTGTAGTACGCCCCTACCGCACCAAGGTAGCCATCTTTTCCCGTAAGAACAATCACTTCGTCTACCTCTTTTCTCAGGACAGCGGTGACGTCATGCGGCGCCGCAGGAGTTGCGATGACGATTTTTTTTGGCTTGTCTTTCCTTATTTCTGCGATTGCAGAACGCATGGTGAGACCAGTTGCTATGCCATCGTCGACGATGATAGCTACTTTGTCTTTTGAAGACATCCGATCGCGACCCTTGAGATACGTCGCCCTCCTCCGTTTCGCTTCGAGTACCTGCGCGTCTATTTCAGACCTGAGCCACTTTGGGTCGAGCATCCTCTTCTCTCCCTCATCGCAGATAAGTTCGCCCGATTCGGAGACGGCGCAGACCGCATACTCAGGGTTGGTAGGGTGCCCAATCTTCCTTGGGATGACCAAATCCAGGGACGCATTAAGTGCACGCGCAACCTCGATGCCGAGAACAACTCCTCCGCGCGGAAGCGCGTATACAATTGCTTCCCTTCCCTTGTACTTGAAGAGTGCCTCGGCAAGTTTTTTCCCCGCCTCTATTCTGTCTTTGAAGATCATGTATTCAGCATCAAACGGAAATGGGAAATGGGAAATGGGTGGAAATGGGGGGGAAATGGGGATAAGTACGATATTTTTCATAAAAGTGTGTCATAATGCTTTCTTTGGCCTCCCCGGTCCCCGCAAGGTGCTCTCTAAGCCATACTTTCTAACCATAGTTTTAATCCAGCGTTCTGAACCAAATGGCGCGCCCTTATTGACCGACATTCGTATTGTATCAAGCGTCTCATCGGTTGGTAGCGTATTCACGTATGTCAGATAGTCGTCGGGGAGCGCAATCAACGGTTCGGAGAGCAGATGTTTTTCCTTCTCGTTTCCCTTCTCTCGTCGCCAGAGGCTCGACCAGCGCCAATCTTCAACGCGTTTGACTAGTTTTGCCCGCAAGGGATTCTGCTCAACGTAGCGTATAAGTTGCAGTGCGTAGTTATTGGTCTGGACTGGGAATGACTTGTAGGTGCCTTGGTAGAGGTGGCCATGACCGATGCTTCTCGTTTGTACGCGCCGTTGCCGCACATGGGTGGTGGTAATCCAGCGCATGAACTCGCCCATGTCCGTATCTTTTCTAGGATACAACACTAAGTGCCAGTGATTCGGCATAATGCAGTACGCAACGATTCGCATATCAAGTAGCTCCTTTCCTTCTTGTAACAGTGACTCGAAATGATTGTAGTCAGCATGAGTATGAAAAATGCGTGAGCGTCCATTCGCTCGGTTGATGACATGGTACAGGGTATCTCCCACCGCGACTCGTGCGATCCGAGGCATGATAACATTATGCCACAAGATTCTAAATTAAATTGTACTTATCCCCATTTCTACCGGCGGACCAAGGAACTTGCTCGTGAGCCTGTCGAACCTCCACTTCTGGAGCCTCGGCCATTCCTTCATATTGACCGATGACCACACTGCCCGGGCGAACTCGAAATCCTCCGCGAAACCGGAAAGCGGGGGGAGTCCGGACGACGCGGCAATGCCGTCAAGCGCGGCGTAGTATCCGCGGACCTGCCCTTCCGTGAATCGATACCTTGCGAAATACTCGTACGATTCGGAGTCCGGGAAATAGTTGATGTGAACGATAGCCGTGACCGGGTCGTAGCCGAACGGGGCATAGAAGGAATCCTCGAGATCGATGACGCCGTTTCCGTACATATTGTTCGGATTGAAATCACCATGAGTGATGACGAACGGAAGCACCGCAAGCCGCTCGACGGCCGAGGCGTAGCGGCGGCGTATGCGTTCAGCTTCATGAGGCAGTTCAGCGAGGATGGTACTGAGCTGGAACCCCTCGGCGAACTCTTCAAAGCTTTGCACATTGGTCGCGGTCTTTAGTTGTGCGAGAGCGAATCGTTCAGTTATGGAAAGGAAGGTTTGAAAATTTTCTTCAGAAATTTGACCGCGTTCAGATACATCTTCCGCAAAGAGTTTACCAAGATGCTTTTCGCCAAGCGAGGACTCGATGAAATAGTACATGCCGTCGTGATCTCCTTCCGCAACTAAAGGAGCTACAGGGAACCCGAATGCCTCCATCTTTTTGTGCAGATCGAGGTCTTTCTTTACGTGCTCAGGTTTTCCTATGCGAAGATACTCGCCGTCAGTCTTGTAGACCGCAGTCTCGCCTTGTCGTTGGAGAACGACAAATTCAAATTTTTTCCCTTCGATTTCTATAACCGGAGGCATAGAGAAACCAGTGTACCGTACTCACCTATCTACGGAATAAGGAATGGTTCTCTCGGAAAGACACCTAACCCAACTTCAAATGATTGTCGAGAGAATACTTCCCCGCTCCCGTAATCATGAGAGAGACGCATGCGGCAAGGATGAGCAAGATAAATTCAAATCCACCTTCACTGATGAAGAATCCCTTGCTCAAGTGAACGGTGAAAAGAGCAACGAGAGCAACTATCCCTGTGAGTTTCGCGGCAACTCTGGTCAAGACTCCCAAGATGAGTGCTGCTCCGCCAATAAGTTCAACGCCAATCAGAATTATGGCGAAGAGCCCTGCCGCCGGAAAGCCGAGCCCGGAGAGAAACCCCGTGACAACCTCGACGCCCATGCCAAGCTTTTGATAGCCATGCATAAAAAATACAAGACCGGTCGCAACGCGAAGCAAGAGCACGCCGAGGTCGTTATACTGAGCGACCCACTCCATTTTCATATGTGAAAGCATACTAATAAATTAGTCCACTAATGGCTACATGATACCACTAGGATACTGCTCCCGTGGGTTTCTATTGCAACGCGTGTACCTTACCTATTTTTGGGGGCACACGAGACAGACGCATGGCTTAAAAATATTTGGTTTGCATTCCCCGGGACATTTGCCACCCTTGTAGGCAACGGTTCGACATACGTGCCTACATCTCACGCACGTCTTAAATGTTCCAGCGTGAGTCTCTCTTCTCTCTGTATCCAAATCATCTGATGAAGCCTCCGCCTCCAGAGGATCTTCTGATGCGTTTTCTGGTGACGCAATATTTGGCCGAAACATGCAATAGATTTATTGGCGATCCACGAATCGAACAGATTCCAGAAACGGTTCAAAATCTTTTTCGATTGGTGAATCACCCTCAACGAGTGCTCCGGTAAATACGTATATGTAATTCTTCTCGGCAACGACGACGGTATCAAGACGATAGAGGCCATCGACTATATATCGTACCGCCTTCGCTCCGTCGACTTCCATTTCGACCTGGTCACCAACAACTAAATCGATGTTGGAGTAGGTCCGATTTTCCTTTGCCCATTCCTCTGGAAAGAGATTCTGCGAGTTTTTAAAGACCATGACACCAATCGTCGGCGGCCCTTCGCGTGCTTCTGCCTGCTCTCGAAATGCAGCAAGTTCTTTTGTTCCAGTGAGTACGATGTTTGTTACGAAATCAGTTTTTGTACCAACTTGCGCCTTAGCTTCCTGCAATACGTAACCATTTGGTCCCGTGCGGTAGTCGAACGAAAACCCTAAAGCCTCATTCGTGTATCCTGCGCCACCAATGACACCGCCACTCAGCAGGTATAGAGCAACGCCCCCTAACACGAGAAGCATTACTATGCCAACACCTCTATATGTTTTCATTGCAGTATTTTACAACTACCTATTAATATCCTACTGGAACGGAGCAAACCGCAGTCCCTCCCGCCCCATAGAACGTCATCGTGTACGTCACCAATGACGTGTGGCTCACCGTTATGTTACCGCTTGCACCAACATCGGGTAAATTGCTTGGTGAAATGGCAGTGTTTCCATACGCATATTTTACCTTCGCGTAATCCGCATTGGTTGAGGTCCACGTTAGCTTGTACTGGGCAGTCGTGTTGCCAAATGCATCCACGACTTTCGTTTGATCTAATGTACAGGTTGGAGCTCCGGAAACGGTGACGGTAACAGCATTGGATGCTGAAGGACCATTACCCGAGCCGCTTGAATCATTGGCGCACCAAAGTGTATACGTCGCCGTTGATTGCAAAGTAATGGTCTTCGAACCGTTCACGGCGACCGGCTCTTCAATAGATCCATACTTGAGGAGGCACTGCGATGCGTTGGCGGTGCTCCACGAAATCTTGGATTCTCCGCCTATGGGTATCGAGAGCGGGAGCGCGGAAATAGTAACTGAAGGCGGCTGTACGAGCGACGAGTACATCACCAGAGAACCACTTGCCAAAAGTTTATTGTCCGGTCCACGCACGTGCATCACGTACGTCCCCTCTGCGAGAGCCGACGTAACCGTGTGTGACCACTTTCCATTCGTGACCATAAGCGGCCCGCTCGTATAGGCAACGACGCCGTTGTTCACGAGAGAGAGCGTGACGCTCACCACACCCGACGCTGAACCAGGAATGGTGGGAGCAAGTGAATCTGCAGTAAATGAATCGATGGTCGCCCATGCAGAGTTCAATGATGGTGCGATGACCGTAGAAGGAGGAGGGGTCGTCACCGCTCCCACGCCAGTGCATAGTTTTTTTATTGCATCGCGCGTGAGTGAACCCACAAGCCCAAATCCTGTTGTTGAGGGAGTGCCGGCGGTGACAACACCGTTTCTCCCCTGCCACCTCTGCACTGCCTTTTCAGTTGCGGGTCCGAAATATCCAGTCACCAACCCTTCAGGGTAAATCAACGAATCGGCAGCAAGAAATTTTTGCAGATACGTTACTTGCCCTCCGGTTGTTGCGTCTGACACGCTGGCGTATAAAGTTTGTGTCAGCATAAGACCAAAGCCGCACCCATCCTGTGGGGAACTCATCGTTGGCACAGAAGCAGCTGGTTGTGATACGGCGGTACCGCGAAGCGCCGCCGCAACATTCGCGACCGAGACCGCATCGACACCAAAGGAACGAACAAGACCAATTATGGCTTGTATTTGAGATTCAGTGAGTGAGGCTGCATGAACAGGCACTGCTATTGAAAGAATTATCAAGAATATGAATACGATGATTCCCTTTTTCATAGAGCAAGTATACCAAGCTTCAAGCAGGTCAAATGCTTGCATTGAGAGGTGGTTGACGCATTATATGCGCATGTCTGACGGCGTAGAGCATAGAAGTCTGGAGATGGTGATGAGATTCAAATGCAGCGCTTGTGGCCATAGATGCGAGAAGGTTAGGGGTTACGGAGGGAGCTGTATACCAGCCTGCGTGGTCGGAATTCAGGCGTCGTGTCATTGCATATGTAATCCAAGACGAAAGTAGGCACCTATTCCTTAATCAAATATTTTGATTTAAAGGAAAATCCATCAGGCTGATTTCAGGCTCATACGGCTCGGTTGAGC
>CAYHYY010000034.1:0-10957 GCA_964360975.1 uncultured Candidatus Saccharibacteria bacterium
TCATCAGTCGGATTATTGCGAAAATATGTTCGAACTTTTTCTAACAAACACAGCTCGGCAAGGTACTATATACCTATATGTTTTTTACGTTTCAATTTTTATTAAAAATTCTTATTTCCGCGATTATCATTGCGGTAGTGTCGGAGGTCGGCAGAAGATTTTCGCTCGTTGCGGCTATACTCGCTTCACTACCGCTTACATCCATCTTGGCGATGATCTGGCTTTATGGTGACACAAAGGACGCGCAGAAAATAATCACGCTTTCGCAAGACATTTTCTGGGCCGTACTGCCGTCACTATTGTTTTTTGTAGTTCTTCCACTTTTACTAAAGTCGGGGATAAATTTCTGGCTTTCAATGATTCTGTCCGCTGTTGCAATGTTTCTTGCCTACAGCGTCTATGTCTACATTGCTAGCGGATTCGGAATAAGGCTATAGAAGGATCGCTTGAACTTGAGGAAGATCAAGAACCATTCTCGTTGCCTATGAAGACAGGTGCCTATTCATGATAAGCGCACCTTGAAGCGTGTTAGTGAACGTGTCAAAGCAGTTGCTGCATACAGCGCGCACTTTCCAAGGTCATACCGAGGTGTTGTGGACAACTCGGCAGACGCCGTTTCCTATAGTCCATAATTATGGCGTGACCAATCGACAGGTAGTTTTGTACGTGGGCGCCGGGGTGGCGCTCCTACTTGTTGTTGCAGTGAGCATCTATCTGCAATTTTCAGGGGCATCTTCGGCACCGGAGGAGAACATTGCCGATAATCTTGAGCAAGCCCTTGAGGCGGCTGTGACGCCTCCTTCGGTTGCGCCGAGCGCAAACCCCGTGAAGCAAGTTCTTCCCACGGCAAACCCCATCGACAAAACTAACCCCTTTAAAAATGAATACACAAATCCTTTCGAGTGATAGAAGTGTTGCGATCGCTCTGGTGGCGGTCGCGCTTTTTGTATCTGGCGGCATTTTCGCGAATGCAGCGTCAATTTTTGATGTTGAATTTCCTATTCCGGAGCTCGGTAACTGCGCCGACAGGCTTGAGTGTAAAGCATACTGCGACGATCCAGCGAATGAAGAAGCGTGCCATGTGTTTGCGGCGAAGTATGGCCTTGGTGAGGCGCGCGCTGAAGTTGACGACCGAATTGAAGAAGCAATAGGTGACGGCGGCCCGGGTGGATGCGCTGAAAACACCAATACGCCGCGCGCTTCCTGCGAAGCATACTGCAGTCTAAGCGCGCACATGCGCGAATGCGTACTCTATGCGAAATCGCATGGGCTGATGGAAGCGGATGAACTCGAGGAAGCTGAGAAAGTGATTGCAGCGCTTGATTCCGGCGTACCACTTCCAAAAGAATGTACCGATGCGCGTTCATGCAAAGCTGTTTGTGAAAACCCATCAAATGTTGAAACGATGCGCTCATGTTTTGCGTTTGCGGAGCGCGCTGGCCTCCTTCCGCCGGGCGTTGATCGAGAAAAAGCAGAAAAAGTTTTCCGAGCGATTGAGGAGGGCCGCTCGCCATTTAAAAATCCACGAGACTTCGAGCAGTGTGAGAATCCTCAAAGTGACGAAGTGTTTCAGAAATGCATTGATTTCGCAACCGAGAGCGGTTTCCTTTCTTCTGAAGAGCAAGAACTCATAAAAAAAACCGGAGGGAAAGGCCCCGGCGGCTGCCGCGGCAGCGAACAGTGCGAAACGTATTGCGAGGAGCACGGAGAAGAATGTTTCGCATTTGCAGAACAGCATGGAATATTGAAAGAAGAAGACAAGCGACGGATGCAAGAGGGCATACAGCAAATTCGCTCGAGTCTTGATCAAGCACCATCTGGAGTAAGAGAGTGCATCTCGGAAGCAATCGGTGGCGAGACGCTCGATCAAATGCTTTCTGGCACGCGACCGCCGTCACGCCAGATAGGAGGGGCGATGCAGAAATGCTTTGGCGAACACTTTAGATCTCAGACTGGGCAATTGGGGCCTCCTGAAGGCGAAGGGGGTTTTCCATTCCCTGGTCAGGGTCAGGACGCTGAAGGAGGATTCCCCGGACAAGGTCCTGAAGGAGAGTTTCCGGGACAGGGATTTGGACCTCCGCCTCACGAAGGACAAGGATTCGGTACACCTCCGCAGGGGTTTGTTCCTCCATCTGGTACAACCGGAGAATTTCGTGGTGAGCGCGGGCGACTTGGTCCTCCGGCAGGATTCGAAGGGGCTCCCCCCGAGTTTCAACAACGCTACCAAGAGGAATCAGCGCGTCAGTACAATGAACAGTATCAGAAGCAGTACCAAGAAGAGTACCAGAGACAGTTCGAACAGCAGCACCAGCAGTATCAACAAAATTATCCCGGGCAAACGTATCCGAGCGACTTCGAAGGAGGACAGCCCCCACCACCACAAAGCGAGTACCAATCGCCAACTTCAATAAATGTGCTCAGTTCACAACTCGCGGGCAGTCTCGCCGCCTTCTTCGGATTCTTTTTTGGTCAATAAAATTTGGTCAATAAAATATGTCATTGAGTATAGCGTTCCTTGATTTGCATGGATAGAAATATTTCGTTTGCCAACATCACCGTATGTATCATCTTCTTCAGCATTGCGCTTGTTGAAGCAATCCAGCACGAAAACTACATCGAAGCGGGTCTGTTTCTTGCGCTCGGTATTTTGTCCTTCTGGGCGGATTTTTCAAAGAGGTCGAAATGAGACAGAATCCGATCTTGGTCAGCATGATATATTGTATCCCTCAGTGTTGCATAGAAAGCAGTGGTACAATATAAACCAACAAGATTTTTAAGTTGTCTACTGGCTGGACGACGAGAGTGCCCCGTGCCTCTGGCACGGGGTGAATCGTCGCCGTGTGTGCGCCCGGCGGGCGCTCCGCTGCCAGCAAAAACACCCGGTTCGGCTCGCCGAATGCCCCGTCCGCTCTGCGGCGGGGATCGAGCGAGTCGATGTTTTTTACGATATTCATGAAAAATATTTCAATCTCGCTCGCTCTTCTTCTCGCTCTGGCCGCGCTTCCTGGCGCCGCCGTAGAGGCGGCGTCTCCGCTTGAGGGAAAGATTATCGCGCTTGACGCCGGGCACGGGGCGGGTGAAGTGGGTGCGGTCGGCTATTGCGGCGATGTCCCGGTTCCAGAGTCAGAAGTAAACCTCGCAGTGCGGACGCTCCTCAAGGCTAAGATTGATGCAGACCTTGGCCTCGGCTACGAAGTCGCGCAGCGCTCGTCTCGAAGTGATCGCGTGGCGGACGCCGAGAACGCGGGCGCGGACGTCCTTATCTCGATCCACCATAACGGCTCGACAAATACTTCCGCCGATTACACGAAAAGCTTCGTGACGCAGAAGAATGACAAGGAATTCGCAAAGTACATCCACCCGGAAATCGTGCTCGCGCTCAGGCTTCCGGATCAGGGAATCAAAAGTGACGGGTACGGCATGACGGTGTACGGAAGCTTGCCCGGCATTCTGACCGAGTCGTACTTCATCACAAACACCACTGCCGCATGCGACTATCTCAATTATCTCTCCGGCAATCCCGACACACGCGTAGAGAGGGAGGCTGAAGCGATGTACCGTGGCCTTCTCGCGTACTTCTCCCGCCCAACGGGTGGCGGCGGTGGCGGCCGTCCGAATCGATAGCGCAAACAAACACGGCAGTTCATTTCATCTCATCTCATCTCATCTCATACTCTTACGCAACATTCTCACATTCTGCAGAATGTGAGAATGTTGCACGTGATAGAATGACGGCATGGGTAAATTAAAGACAAGCAAGCAGATGGAGCGGCACTTCAAGGGGATTGCGAACCACCGGAGGATCGACATCCTGCTCCTCGTGAAGAAGGAGAGCGGTATAACCGTGGAAAAAATTGCTGAGTCGCTCGGGGGAAACATAAAAACGGTTTCTGAGCACACGCGTCGGCTCGTCCAGGCGGGTCTTCTCAACAAGGAATATCGAGGACGACAAGTCTCGCATACGTTGTCGCCATATGGACGCACATTAGTTTCATTTATCACAACATTCCAACATTCTTGAGAATGTTGGAATGTTGTGAGTGGTTGTATGGAGATAAAATTGGGTACGCTAAAGATTGTGCCGGTCACGGAGCATCTTGATTTGGTTGCAAAGCCTGTTTCTGATGCACTTTCGAAACTCTCTAGCGCGGGGGAGGTGGGGGTTGCGGAGATCGATCCAAATCTTTCTGACACGGCCGCGTTTTGTGAGCACTATCAGGTGGGCATGGAGCGGGCGGCAAACTGCGTGGTTTTGGAAGCAAAGCGTGCAGAGCGGACATGGTTTGCGGCGTGCGTGATTCTTGGTTCAACGAGAGCTGATGTGAACGGCCTCGCGAGAAAAACGCTCGACGCGCGGAAGGTTTCGTTCGCACCGATGGAAAAAGCAGTTTCGGAAACCGGCATGGAATACGGAGCGATTACTCCCATCGGGCTTCCGGAGGGCTGGAGCATTCTGGTAGACAAAGCCGTCGCCGATACGGACTACGTCATCATTGGAAGTGGAATCCGAAAATCAAAACTCATCATCTCCGGTAAGTTCCTCGCCACTCTCCCCACGGCACAGGTTTTGGAGGGGTTAGGTCGAGTCATATCTTAGACCAAAGTAGTCGAAGAGTACCACGTGCTATTTCGGTGAGGCCGGCACGCTTACACTCCCAGGGACTCCAAAAAATCCTCGAGTTCCGTTTCCTGTAGAGGACGATACGCGCCCTCCTTCAATGAACCAAGCATGATATTCAAAATACGCACACGTTTCAGCAGGGTGGCACTGACGCCGAACGCACCGCACATTCTGCGTATTTGATGTTTTTTCCCTTCGGTAAGCGTAATTGAAAATGAGCGTTTTCCTAGGATTTCGATGTGACAAGGCTTGGTTGTATAGTCACCAATGTGTACGCCGCGCTCCATATTCTTTTTAAAGTCTTTTGGTAAATCCTCAAGAGTGGTAACCTCGTATTCTTTTTCATGCTCGTTTTTCGGATTCAACAACGCATCGGTTATCCGACCATCATCAGTAAGGATAATGAGACCGAATGAGTCTTTGTCGAGTCTCCCGATAGGGAAAACGTTTTTTAGGGGAAGAATATCTTCAATTGACTCTTCATCGCCTTGTGGGGAGTGCGTGATGATGCCGCGAGGTTTGTTGAATGCAAAGTAACGATGCGTCTTTAGGGTCCCTTTTACTTCTACGACATCTCCTTCCTTAACAGCGGAACCGAGAACAGCCTGTACGCCGTTTATATACACGCGACCCGCTTCTATGAGCTTGTCTGCTTCGCGCCGAGAGGCGTATTTGTGTAACGCAAGGTATTTGTTGATACGCACTGCTCCAGATATACCACGGGGAGTGGGAGAGCGTCTTCATTCCCGACCTCACTCCGAGGAGTGTCGGAATCAACTCAGACATCTATTCTGATGCCCCACACATCCTAAGAGCAGTATTTAAAAAGATATGCCACTCACGCGTTCCGAATTCCGGAGCGGAGGATTATCACGGATTGCCAGTAGCGCGCCCACCACATCCTCCTATTTTGTTACTCTCCTAATATGAAAGTCGGACTATGATATATCATCGTGAAAAATTATGCGGCTGTTTGAGATAAAAACAGCGGTTGGATATATTACACCAGGCGAATCCAAGTCCTTACGATCCTTCTTTTTTTCTGCGGCGGTGTCTTCCTTTTGGCTTCGCTGGTTCTTGGTTGCTTTTGCCGGCGGGCGCCACATTCGGACCTTGATTTCGGAGTCTCTCCCATTTTTCCTTTCTCGTTTTGGGCTCTCTGTTCTTACCTGCTACCATTGCCGTCGCCAATCTCTTTTCCATATACGTACAGTATAAGGTTTTTCACGGACGCATTCAGGTATTTTCGCGCCATGACAGAGCAGTGTGATATATCAAAGTCGTTTCGTGCGGTTTGATATATCAAACTGACACGATGAAAGATTAGTGTCGCAAGGCTGTGAATGGAGCAGATCAGCGATACGGAACACCTGCATCCTTATCCAGAAAACCATGGTCCCGAGAGCAGAGTTGTTTCTCCATACCGGGCATCATTTTCTGGATAAACGACCACGAGCAGTAGGGAATCCTCTCGACCGTATATACTGGGGTAAGAAACATTGGTTAACCACGTCTAATAACTATCTATGATCCCAGCACTTATTGCAGCATTTCTTATCGCCCTGGGCGCGGGTGGCGTCGCCGTCGTCTCTGACGATGCGCGACCCGGCGACGTGTTTTTTGGCGTTGATCAGGCGGTAGAACAATTACAACTCATGCTCACGGGAAGCGAGGAGTCGAGAAATGAGGTTCGCATCCGCATTGCCGATGAGCGTCTCAAAGAGATCGATGACCTTTCAGATGATTCATCAGATGATTCGAGTGGTACCGACTCGCCCGATGATTCCGATCGCCGCCTCCGCATCGAAACCGGTCTCTCGCTCGCGGCTTCCACGCTCGCGCAGATCTCCCTAAGACTTCAGAACGAGGAGACGAGCATGCGCCTTCAGGAAGTCGCCGACAGATTAAACACGCGTCTCCGTGACCTAACGCAAGAGCAGGCAGACCGCATCCGCGACCGCATCGAGCTGAGACTTGAGGACGGCGCAGGTCTTGGAGACGAAAACCACGTACGCGTAGAAGTGAACGATGGACAGGTCCGCGTAGAGGTGAGAAAGGGTGATGACGATTCCGACGATGCAAGTGACGATTCGTCCAGTTCGAGCATGCTGGACGATAGCGGGAATCACCGAGGTGGCGTGACTGAGGCTGAAGCAGACGTCTTTACTGACGTGACGACGGTCACTGTCGAAGTGAATGATCAGAAAACTTCGTTCACGACATCGGCGACAACACGCGATGCAATTATGAAAGAAATATTGAACCGCATTTTGGGGGTCACGCGCGAGGAGATCGAAGCAGTACTCGTGCTACAGATAGAGAACCGCGCGAGTCGACCGGAAGATGTTTCTAACAGCAATGGTGGGAGCGATGACATCGGCAACAGCAGCGGAAGCGGGAACAGGGGCCGAGGGGGCAACTAGTTTCTGAGCCACTGATCTCTCGCAAAGGATACGTTGTCTTTGATGATCGTTTTTGTAACACTTCGACTCTCGGCAAAGAAAACCGTAACGAAAGAGGCGGAGAAAACAGGTGAGAAAGAGATTGCACCAGAAGCCGAAAAAGCGAAAACGGAGGGAAAGGAAACCACTGCCTCAGTACGGAAGGTGGTTTTGCACACGAAGCAAGTTTGTGCGGCATTTGCCAGCTCATGTCGACTATACTGCAGCATAGAATGCGGAACTCAGTCTTCATGATAGGCATTGTCGGAATCTTTTCCATCGCGGGGGTTACCGCATACGCTCAGGTATTTAGCACAGAGCCCGTCTCGCGACCGGCACCAGTGGTCACCATATACGCAACACCCGCAGAAATCAGGGCAGGAGAGTCGACGACTTTGACCTGGAGCTCGCGGAATGCCGCCGCGTGTTATGGAAGCGGCGCGTGGAGCGGTGCCAAGTCTCGGAACGGCACGAAAATAGTGTCACCCTCTGGAACCTCTACCTTTGCATTGGCATGTCGCGGAAGAGGAGGCGCAACAACAGCATCAGTCACCGTTATTATAGGAAATGCCACGTCCCCGGGGTTGCCAACGAAACCGGAACCGCCAGTCGAACCTCAACCGCCGACTAAGCCTCCCGTCACGTCGACAACGACGACGACACTTCCGCCTCCCACGTGCACGCTGACGTCGTCAAAATCGAGTGTTTTAGTGAATGAACCGTTTACGCTCTCCTGGACGACGACGAATGCGACCTACATCAGCGATCCTGGCGGCAAGAATAATCCGACCGGAACGACATCGTCTTTTTCCGTCCCAGTCGCGGGTCCGTACACATACGCCATCACTGCTTATGGCGCAGGAGGTAGCGCGCGATGTTCGACGACTGTTCAGGTAACAGCATCGACGATCCCGCCGGTTACGCCACCACCTCCGTCGCCACCTCCATCAGAGCAAAGGATATACACGTGGGACCCACTGATAACAAAGAATTGCTATTCAACGTACAAGACCCCAAATGAAGGGACAGATTGCGGAACGGGGAAGAATAAGTGGCTGTGGGGAACGACCAACGAGGACGTTAACTTCAGTGGTGGAACGATAAATGATTTCTTTTCGGATAGCCCAGTGTGGAAAACTTCATTCCATTCGCGTAGCTCGAATGGAGGGTATGAAGTTGGAAACGTGATTGACAAGGTGAACTTCGATTATTTCCGCGACAAGCACACCTTTGTTGGCTTCACTGACTCGTGGGATGTCAATGCAATACCCTATCCGACTTTAGGGGAAGATGTACATTCGGTGTTTCAGATGAAGATGCCCGCACAAGATCAGCTTGATGATGGCAAGAATGGCCTTGCAAAAAATCGCGTTATGGTTGCCGCGGTGGCTGTTTGGAACGGACGTTCACACTATCTTGAAGTCAATCTTTGGAGAACTGGTAATTTTGACCTCTGCACGGGAACCTGTGATCCGAAGGGGACCCTCGATCAAACGTTTTCATTTAAAGGAGCAGAGGGCATCTACTACGACGGTACCAAACTCTCTTCCGTCATAGGAAGGAGCATCCCTACTCTATCGGTAGGTCAGACGTTCCAGTCGTATGATATTCCCCTCAGCCAGTTGTTTAAAGTTGCCCCATGGACCGACCCGCCTGCATCATGGGATGGAATTAAAGTGGGAGGTGTGTACATAGGCATCGAGGTTTGGGGCAAGGGCAGGGTTTGGACTGAATTAAAGCAGTACAAAACTTATGCTGACCTCACGCCGGAAATTTATACTCCACCTCCACCTCCACCGTCCGTGTGTCCGACATATGCAACGCCATCGTGCAGTGCAGGGAGTTATGTAACCACCGGTCCGTCTGACGCAAACGGATGCATCGGTGCGCCGCGCTGTACGACAGCTGTCAGCGCGGGACCGCCGCAGTATGTATCGTCGCTCGCGAGTGCGACAACGTATCGCGTACCGGCCGGGAGTACCTATGCGGGCACAGAAGTTACCGGTCCAAACGCCATCCGTGTCTCGCTACCGGTCAGCAACACGCAAAAAGCCTCAGCATCTTTGAACGATATCGGTCTTGATACGCGCAAGGCCTGGTGGCTCTCGGGCAAGATCGGTCTCGGCCCCATTGAAGAGATTGTACCCACAACGACACCCTCGGTAACCGAGCCGCCGTTAGGCGGTGGCGGTGGAGGGGATGGCGGCGGAACTGACGCAAATATTCTCGGCGTCACCTACGGCGGCAGCGCTCACGTCATCATTACCGCATACGCGGACAAGATAGACCCGACAGACACCTCGACCGTGGTGCTGTACGAATCGGATGTGACGCCATCGACGGGAGCGGTGGCACTCAAGATTCCGCTCGGCGTCTGGGGCATGCGTCCTCATCTGAAATTGGTAGTAACGGTTCAAAAGAATTTGAACGACGCGCATCAATATAGCGTTGTCCTGGACGGACTGAACTTCTATTCCTATGGCGATAGGCCCGAGATGTCGATGGTACGAAACGACATCATGTGGGCGCCGCAAACCGCGTGGGACAGTATTGTCGCCGCGCTTGCCAAAATTCCGGTGACCCATCTCCATGAGACGATGCGTACTACAGGAAGTTCGTGGTTTCAGGCACCACTTTTGAAACGCGTTCAGGATCAGGGGAAGGGAGTAACGATTGTCATCACTCCTCTGACTGAAGATATCGCTGATGGAAAAAGTGTCATCAATACTCCGAATTGTGCATGGCCTATTTTCAAGCATTCTGAAATCAGCCTCGATAAATTTGAGAAGCGCATACGCGCCAATCTCGATCAGTACAAAAAGTCCGGCGTCAACGTCCTGTCGTTTGAGATAGGCAATGAGCTCGATCTATACTGCTTTGGGAGCGCCGACATCCCGTATGACCGAGCGCCGACTGATGCTGACTACAAGCTCTTCGCCGATACCTACGTAAAGGTTTTGGAGCGCGCGCTGTCGGTGGTCAAGCGTCCCGAATACTACCCGAACGCAAAAATTATTCTTGGCTCGCCAGCAATCGACTGGAGTCCGGCGAAGGGCAAGCTCGACCCGGTTAAGATGTACGCACCGCTTAAGAACTACAACGGTAAGAATTACTTCAACTATTTTGACGGCATCGGCATCCATCTCTATCCGTTTGTGAATGGCGAAAAGGATTCGCTCGCTCGCGCCAAGGCATACATTACGGGCATTGGTGAAAGCCAGCGCCCTGTGTGGGTTTCCGAATGGGGGTACCGTTCAACTCTGTACAGTGGCACCAATGCAAGCGAAGATCGGTATACATCATTTCGCACCTTCTACAACGCTATGCTGGGTGTAGGGGACTTCTCTGTCGGGCACATTTCGCACTACATGCTTGATGACTTCAATCTCAAGTACTCGCTTGTCGACGGTGCATACAACCTCCTGCCGGAAGCACGATTCTTTTCGCAGTACATATCGCCCGTGCCCACAGGAGGTGTCGCTACCGTAGGCAATGGTCGGGCGGTCGCCTGTGTCTCTTGCACGCTCATTCATTGGTATGACGAGGCCATTGCTCGCATTCGCGACTTCGTTTTAACTCTGTCAGGAAATTAAGTAATGAAGTCTGCAGAAACCTTCCGCTGGGAATGGAGGGGTATAGTACGAATTATTGACGCACGTTCGAACCCGCAACGATACTGATGATGATTGAGTTCAGCATCGCAGCGTATTTTGTGGGAGTACCGGGGAGGGGGAAAAATACAGCAGATTGTGTTTGAAAAAACAAACACGTACCATTTGCGGAGCGCTACCATCATTGATTTGTGTTACGCATTTATCCTTCTCTTTTTCATTTAAAATATTGGTTTAAAGGACTTTCTGTCAGGCTGTTTTGTCTTCTCCTGAGAGGATTTCAG
>CAYHYY010000035.1:0-10841 GCA_964360975.1 uncultured Candidatus Saccharibacteria bacterium
CGTCATCAAAAAAATGTCGTTCTCTACCACTGAGGACCATGAGATTTAATTATAACATTTTTGATTCTATTTGTAAATATATCGAGGGCTCTACGTAGCCATGCATTGGGAGGCGCGCGTAGCTTTGCTTTGCTATAGTGAGACTCTCACGTATGGCTCTACCAATGAAGAAAATAGGGACTTTTACCGTAAAGTCTGGTCTCGCTCAGATGTTGAAGGGTGGCGTCATTATGGATGTCGTGAATCCCGTCCATGCAAACATCGCTGAGGACGCGGGAGCAGTGTCGGTCATGGCGCTTGAGCGCGTTCCCGCAGATATCCGCGCGCACGGCGGGGTGGCGCGTATGTCAGACCCCCTCATGATCAAAGGCATACAAAAAGCGGTCACCATTCCGGTCATGGCGAAGTGCCGCATCGGACATTTTGCGGAGGCACAAATTCTTGAGGCGCTCCAGGTTGACTACATCGACGAGAGCGAGGTCCTTACACCAGCCGACGAGGAATTCCATATCGATAAAAGAAAATTTACTGTCCCGTTCGTCTGTGGGGCGCGGAATCTGGGTGAAGCGTTGCGGCGCATCAATGAAGGTGCCGCAATGATACGGACGAAGGGTGAACCGGGAACCGGGAATATTGTTGAGGCGGTGCGGCACATCAGAACATTGAATCGAGAAATCAAGGAAGTGAGTGATATGATATATCATATCACTCATGGGAGTGCCGGTTCGAGACGAAATCTCGCGAAAAAGAGGCTGCGGGAAAAGATGATTGAGTACCGAGTGCCTTACGAGCTCGTCGTACGAACCGCAAAACTCGGGCGACTTCCGGTCGTCAATTTTGCAGCAGGTGGCATCGCGACACCGGCCGATGCGTCACTCTGTATGCAACTTGGCGTCGATGGGGTGTTTGTTGGTTCTGGTATTTTCAAGAGCAAGAATCCAAAGCGGCTTGCGCGCGCCATTGTTGACGCGGTCGCGCACTATAAGGATGCAAAGAAACTCGCGACGGTGAGCGAAGGGTTGGGCGATTTGATGCGAGGGGACGAGATATCGTCGTTACGGCTCAAAATGGCAGATCGAGGAAACTAATATGCTGAAAGCTCTCAACATCGGCGTTCTCGCATTTCACGGGGACGTCTCGGAACATATGCGGGCAACACAAGAGGCAGCTCGTCGATTAAAGCTCAAGGTGTTGGTAAAGGAAGTTCGAACGAAAGACGAAGCTCTTCATCTTGATGCTCTTATTATTCCAGGCGGGGAATCAACGACACTCCAGAAGCTGTGCGAGCGGGAAGGAATGTTTCCAGTTCTGAAAAAAATACCCGCAATCATGGGCACGTGTGCAGGGGCAATTTTGCTCGCCAAGAAGGTGCTTGGCGGAGCAAAAGGGCAGAAGACGCTCGCGCTCATGGATATTGCCGTTACCCGGAATGCCTACGGTCGCCAGGTGGAATCATTTGAAAAGAATATTACGTGCGAGCTTGGCACGTGCAGCGCGGTATTTATCAGGGCCCCGATACTCGTGCCTATAGGAAAGAACGTACACGTCTTGGCGAGCGATGGTGACAACATAGTTGCCTGTGAGGAGTTAATAGGGAATCGGTACTACCTAGCGCTCACGTTCCACCCTGAACTTTCAACTGGGCTCTTTCACCGGTATTTTCTCGAACAGGTAGCAAAATAATATTGGGATACCGCACCTGTTTGCTACTTAATCCGAGTAAGAGGCGAATCCTGGATGGACACATCCTTTTCGAAGCCAGTTGAAATGAGCAGCGCATCGACAGTTCCAAATTTTCCTCGGAGCTTCATTTCTTTTCTCATGAGTCGGTGTGCCGCTTTGCCAAATGCCATCGTGATGGCGAATTGAAGTTCACCTTTTTTCTTTCGCCGCGCTTTTCGTTCCCGCTCAGTCGTATTCCGAAAATCCAATACGCGGTTCAATTCTTTATAGAGATGCGCTACTTCCGCGTCGCCGAGGGCTTCAACGAAGATGGCGCTCAAAAGCTTCATCTCGTTCAGCAGTTCAGGGCTCTCATCCAGGAGATGACGCAGGTGCGATGCCAATTGTTCATCAGTCATCTCTAATCGCTCGTCGGTTTCTCTGTCGTAATGCGTGAGATGGTAGACGGTGTAGAGATTCTTATTCAGCGCTTGTTCTGCATAGCCAACCGACATGAGCACGACTTGATCGCGCGTAGCTTTCCAAATACCGTGCACGCGCGGCGGATATCAGGTGCGACTTAGCGTGTGTGCTGCCTCCGGCGCGGAGATTAACGCCAGCCGAAACATGAACCGCGTTCATAGCATCAACAACAGCCTGAAACTGGTTCAGAGATAAGGTCGTTGCGGCAAATGCTTCCACATCCATTCCTGAGTTCCAGAATGTTTTAAGCGTGTGCGAAACGATTCCCGTGTCCGATTGGGGAAACGCAAGATTTGCCTCTAGGAACGCTGAAAAGATTGATTCCGGGATGCCCTCCGCGCGCGGTATATGTTCGCGGTCTCCGCCAATAACAGTTTCTTGCATTCCCTCATTCATGCAGTTCTCACTTTCATACGGCATTCACTCTCATGCAACGTTCAGTATACCCCTCCAATGTCCGACTTCGTAAGTCGGACATTGGGCATAATCGTTCTCATTAGGGAGCCGTAGGTGGACAAATAATAAAAAGAATATACTTATTGTCAACATTCTACCAATGGCCATTAACGACCTCCGATGTCGTTATAACGACATCGGAGGTCGTTAACTTATTGATTGGTGGAGCGCCAGGATGATGCGGATGCCAGAATGCCCCGCCCCTCTCTGAGGAGGGGTCAGACGGGCGGCTTGTTTTACTCTCTTTTTTTATCCAGCTTATCGAGTCCAAGCGCTTTGACGCCAAAGTATACGACGAGCGCGATAACGAGGAAGTCGATAGTGACTGCTAAAAGGTCGCCGTAGAGAATTTCTGCAGAACCAATAGAAAATGAGGCTGTCTTAAGACCCCCTGTTGCACCGAGCGCCACTGAGAGTAGGGGGTTAATGATGTCGGTAACCAGTGCCGCAACGACCTTGGAGACGGCACCGCCAAGAATAAAACCGACGGCGAGTCCGACAACGCCTTGTTCACGTATGAAATCCAGGAATCCTTTCATGGGAGTAGCTCGTGAAATAGGTAATGACTGTATGCTAGCATAGGGTCGACATGGAAGAACTGCACATAAGTCTCGCCCAGCCACATCTGACTGAAATTTTTGGGCTTCCTATTACGCCAACGCTGCTGAGCTCGTGGCTTGTCGTCGTCACACTTTTAGTCGCGGCATTCTTCATCGGTCGTCATCTACGACTGGTGCCGGGCAAATTGCAGGTAGTGGTCGAAGGGCTTATCGAGGGTGTGTACACCTACGTGAGAGAAGCGCTTGAGAGCGATTCTCTTGCCAAGCGGTATTTTCCACTCATCATCACTATCTTTCTTTTCATTCTGCTCGGCAACTGGATGGGGCTTTTGCCATTCAATGAAGTTATTGGATTTGAAACAGTTGGACACGATGGCGAGCGCAGTTTCCTTCCGCTTTTCTATCCGGCGAACGCCGACCTCAATATCCCGCTTGCCCTTGCGATCATCTCGTTCCTTACTATTGAGCTTTCAGGCGTCGTCTACCTCGGCGTGTTGAAGTACGGCGGAAAATTTGTTAACTTTAAGTCGCCGATGGACTTTGCGGTCGGTCTCTTAGAGCTCATTGGAAATTTTGCACGCCTCATCTCGCTCTCGTTCCGGCTTTTCGGCAACATACTCGCGGGGCACCTCTTGATCGTGGTGATCATGTTTTTTGTGCCCTATCTGTTGCCCCTGCCGTTCATAGCGTTCGAGGTATTCGTTGGGTTCATGCAGGCGGCGATATTCGCCATGCTGACGCTCTTTTTCATCAAGCTGGCAGTAAGCGAACCCCATGGCGAGCATTAGCTACGGGCGCAGATTGGCACCTTATTAGAAGCAATTTATTAATGAAAGAAATTATATGGAACTTGAAGTAGCAAAAACGCTGGGTATGGCGATTGTCGTTGGTCTCGGCGTCATCGGCCCCGGCATTGGTCTCGGTCTTCTGGTCGGTCGCGCGCTTGAAGCTATCGGCAGAAATCCTGAGGCGAGCGGCAAGATTACCACGAACATGTTTATCGGCATTGCGGTTACTGACGCCTTGGCAATTTTCGCGCTGGTCATCGGTTTCATTATTAAGTTTACCTAGTAGGCACGAGCTCTTAGGCACGAGGCTCTAGAAAAATTACTATGGAAATTTTCGGTAAGGCGCGAGCACCTAAAGCCTAAAATCTATGGAGGCATTATTCTCGGCTTTCGGCATAGAATGGAAGCTCCTTCTCGCACAAGGAGTTAACTTTCTCATGCTTCTGGTCGGCCTCACGTACTTTCTCTACAAGCCAGTATTGAAAATGCTGAAGGACAGGCAGGACTTCATCGCGAAGGGCGTGAAGGAGGCCGAGGGAGCGATGCAAGCACGGGTATCGATTGATGCCGAACGGTCGGGCATTATTGGCAAGGCTGAAGTGGACGCGAGCGGCATCGTTGCTCGCGCCGAAGAAGAGGGAAAGAGCAAGCGCGCGGAGATAATCGATACCGCAAAGACGCGTTCCGAAGCAATGATCGTCGAGGCGCGATTACAGGCGGAAGAGCTCGCGCGGCAGGCGCTCGAACAATCGAAAAAAGAAATTGCGCGCGTCGCCATACTTGCCGCAGAGCACATTCTCAGGGAACAAAAATCATGAGTCACCACAAGAGTACTAATACTTTTCTAAGACCAACGGTCTAACAAAACTATGTCGCTTTCACAAGCATACGCGCAGGTCATTCGAGAGAAGGGCGATGAGTCCGGCTTTTTGAAAAAAGTGGCAGAGTTTATGAAGTCGAAAGGACATCTGGTGCTTTTCCCGGAAATTTTACGAATTCTCATGCGCGATCCTCAGCGAAAAGGCGCGGCGGTGTATGTAGCGCGCGCAGCGGACGAGAGGAAGTTTGCCGGGGAAATCAAGGCCGCCATCCGCGACGTCGGCGAGACTGACGCTGACATCGTTATTGACCAGCGCATTGTTGGTGGTTTTTTGGTTCGGGGAAAGTCGAAAGTTATTGACCAGAGTTATCGCAGCGCACTCGTCTCTATGTATCAAAAAACCCTTAAATAACACCATGGATGCATCCATCATCGAACGGCTAAAGAAAGCAATTGAATCGTACGCACCCGGCAACGTTCCGGAAGAAGTTGGCGTTGTTCGTAAAGTTGGCGACGGCATTGTCGAGATTGAGGGATTGGAGAAAGCATCCATGGCGGAGATGATCGTTTTCGATGAGTCGTCGAAGTCGAGCGTCAAGGAGGCAATTGAAAAGGAAGGAGCGCTCTTCGGTGTCATTTTGAACCTCGAGGAAGACTTGGTGAAGGCAATTATTCTTGGTGATGCTGCCCGCATTAAAGAGGGCATGCTCGTTCGCTCTACGGGGAAACTGTTGTCAGTTCCCGTGGGTGAGGCGCTCGTCGGCAGGATAGTGAACGCGCTCGGTGAGCCAATTGATGGCAAGGGCCCCATCAAGTCTGAAAAGACGAGTCCTATAGAACGCGTTGCCTACGGCGTTATCGATCGCTCCCCCGTAAATACTCCACTCCACACGGGAACGAAGGCAATCGATGCGTTAAACCCACTCGGCAGGGGCCAGCGCGAACTCATTATCGGTGACCGCGCGACTGGTAAAACGACGGTTGCAATCGACGCAATTTTGAATCAGCTGAACGAGCCAAAAGAGACGCGCCCCATTTGTATTTATGTCGCTATTGGGCAAAAGGAGTCTAAGACGGCGCGTATTGCGGGGCTTCTCGCGGAGCGAGGCGCTATGGAGTACACCATCATCGTCGATGCTCCAGCCTCAGCGCCGGCTGCCTTCCAATTTTTCGCGCCGTACACGGGAGCCACGATTGGCGAGTACTTCATGGAACAAGGAAGAGACGCGCTTATCGTCTATGACGATCTTTCAAAACAGGCCGTTGCGTATCGTCAGTTGTCGCTCCTCTTGCGACGCCCACCAGGACGCGAGGCGTATCCAGGAGACATCTTCTATCTGCACTCGCGGCTTTTGGAGCGCGCCGCAAAGCTCTCGAAAGAGAAGGGGGGCGGATCGCTCACCGCGCTTCCTATCGTTGAGACACAGGAGGGGGACGTGACCGCGTACATTCCGACGAACGTGATCTCCATTACTGATGGCCAGCTTTTTCTTGAGTCTGATCTCTTCAACAAGGGAACGCGCCCCGCGATTAACTTCGGCATCTCGGTGTCACGCGTTGGTTCTGCCGCGCAGACGAAGGCTATGAAAAAGGTCTCGGGCCGCATAAAGCTCGACCTTGCGCAGTTCCGCGAGCTAGAGGCATTCATGCAATTTACCCAGGACCTTGATCCAGAAACAAAAGCTCGTATCGATTCAGGGCGCAGACTTTCGGCAATCCTGAACCAAAAGAATAACGCGCCCATTCCGTTCGAAAAGCAGGCGCTTGCAATATTTGCCGCGACGAATGGATACTTGGACGCGGTACTCCCAGAAAATATGTCGGCGGCAGAAGCAAAACTACTCTCGTATGTAGATAGGGAAGGGAAAGAGATTGTTGAGACCATTCGCGCTGAGAGAGCGATCTCTGACGAGACAGAGTTGAAGCTGCGCGCGGTACTGGAATCGTTCAAATTGACCCTCAGTTAAATTGTATGACGCTCGGAAATATCGAAAGATCCACTTTGTATGCAAGTTATCGAAGCATGGGGATCGAATATGCCTGGGGCTACACCAGAGGGTACAGGGCTGGGGTTTGTGACTGGAAAATGAGGCAGGCTGGATACACGCCAGCCCCTGAAAGTCGATCCATGCACTTTCTGAATGGGTGGAGACTCGGCTATGAAGCTGGTTGGTCAAAAATGAGCATCAGCGAGCATGTACGCCGAAAGAGTGAATAATGCGGGACACTTAACTAGTTACGTATGTCGTACCACACGAGTACTAATAATTTTCTAAGAACTTCGTTCTAACAAAATTATGTCGCTTAAAGATATTAAAGGGAAAATCAAGTCTGTTGACCGCACCCGCAAGGTGACGAAGGCCATGGAGACAGTCTCCGCGGTCAAGATGCGGAAGTCGCAGCTTCGGGCCATGTCGGGACGTCCGTATGCGCGCGCAGCGCTTTCTCTATTGAAAAGGCTGTCGGTCTCGCTTGAATCGGTCAAGCACCCGCTCACGGCGAAGCGCGCCGTAAGGCGCGCGGCGTATATTGTGGTGACTTCAGATAAGGGACTTTGTGGCGTTCTGAACAGCGCGGTACTTCGTGGAGCCGACAGGGAACTACTGGCTCTCGGACTTCCCCATGAGTCGGTGGACTTGTATGCGTTCGGCAGAAAGGCCGCTGATTTCTTTGAGCGCCGCGGGTACAAACTGGCGAATCGATTTGAAAACATATCCGACGATGTTCCTTTGGACGAACTTGATGCGGTGACGAGAGCCGTGACAGCCTCGTTTGCAAAAGGCGACGTGGATCAGGTGCAAATCATATATACAAATTTCAAATCAACGTTCGAGCAGTTTTCAGTCTCTGGAACAATTCTGCCGCTCTCGCTTGAGACCGTCCAGGCAATCGTCGACGACATTCTTCCGGACAAGGGAGCGTTTGCTGAAAGACGTAGCGAAGAACCGTCGCCGGCGAGCTTTTACACCATTGAACCTTCGCCGGAAACAGTTCTTGAGAAGCTTTTGCCTCGCCTCGCCGGAGTGCTCCTGTACCACGCGCTACTCGAGTCGAAGGCATCCGAACATTCAGCGCGCATGGTCGCCATGAAGAACGCGTCCGATAAGTCACGAGACCTTTCAAAGTCATTGACGCGAACCTACAATAAGGCTCGCCAGGCAATGATAACCCGCGAGGTGTCTGAAATAGTTGGGGGCATTGAAGCGATGGCCACTAACTAGTGAGAGGTTGTAGGGGGTAGTGAACAGTATAAAGTAAGAGATTATATAGATTAATAAAGTTGAATTTAGCACCTGTAACCTGTAACCTGACACCTGTAACCTATCTCATATGAACGGAACAATCACCCAGGTAATCGGTCCCGTCGTTGACGTTCGTTTTGAGGGCGACCTCCCGGCAATCAAGAATGCGCTGCGAACCGAAGGAAAGGACGGAAAGCTCATTTTGGAAGTCGCGCAACACATTGGCGTGAACCGCGTGCGAACTATCGCCATGTCAGATACTTCAGGTTTAGCGCGCGGCACGAAGGTAGTCGACACCGGCTCTGCAATATCCGTACCAGTCGGCGAGAACGCGCTCGGGAGACTTTTTAATGTTCTCGGTGATCCAATAGATGGCAAGCCAGACGTCCCGAAAGATACGCCGCGCAGGGGGATTCATCAGGATCCGCCAAAGTTTGTTGACCAAAAGACCAAGGCGGAAGTGTTTGAAACAGGATTGAAGCCTATCGACCTGCTCTGCCCCTTTATCAAGGGAGGGAAAGTTGGGCTTTTCGGAGGCGCCGGAGTGGGGAAGACAGTTTTGATGCAGGAGTTAATCCACAACGTTGCGCTGGAGCACAGCGGCTATTCCGTGTTTGCGGGAGTGGGTGAGCGCGTGCGCGAAGGAAACGACCTCATGCACGAAATGACCGAGACCGGCGTCATCGATAAACTCGCGCTCGTCTTCGGCCAGATGAATGAAGTGCCTGGTTCTCGCGCTCGCGTCGCTCTTTCCGGTCTTGCCATGGCCGAGTATTTTCGAGACACCATGGGTAAGGATGTGCTGTTCTTTATGGACAACGTCTTTCGTTTTGTTCAGGCAAACTCAGAAGTCTCATCACTTCTTGGCCGCGTGCCATCGGCGGTCGGTTACCAGCCAACCTTGGCGGAAGAAATGGGGCAACTTCAGGAACGCATCACGTCGACGACGAAAGGTTCAATTACATCCGTACAGGCAATTTATGTTCCGGCAGACGATTTGACCGACCCGGCCCCCGCGACAAACTTTTCTCACCTTGACTCGTCAATTGTTCTTTCACGGCAACTCGCGTCACTCGGCATTTATCCGGCTATTGACCCGCTCGATTCCGGCTCATCAGCGTTGGACCCTGACATTGTTGGCGAGGAGCACTACACCGTGGCGCAGGAAGTGAAGCGCATTCTCCAGCGATACAAAGACCTGCAGGATATCATCGCCATTTTGGGTATTGAGGAGCTCTCAGACGATGATAAGAAATTGGTGTACCGCGCGCGAAAAATTCAGAAATTCCTCTCACAGCCTACGCACGTCGCCGAAGTTTTCACCGGTATCAAAGGCGAGTACGTAACCGTCGAGGAGACCGTTCGTGGGTTTAGTGAGATCATTGAAGGCAAATACGACGATACGCGCGAAGAGGAGTTTTATATGAAAGGCGGTATTGATCAGGTGAAGAAACGATGACGTACAACAACGGAAATTTTGAAAAGCCGAAATCGGAAGACATCAATCCCCCTCGAGTGAGGTACATTAAATCGGCCGGCAAATTTCGCGACTACTGGCGACGCCTCTTCAGACGCGGATTCAAAGTTAACAGTAGGAATGAACTAGTCATACCGAAAAACTAATAATCTCTATGCGCGTCATTGTTGCAAAAGTGCATGAAAACTTATTCGCTGGCGATGCGGCGTCCTTGACGGCCCCAACAGTGGATGGAGTACTGACGATACTCGGCAATCATGAGCCGCTCGTCGCTACCTTGAGGGCAGGGCAGCTCATCATCCGTACTGCGGAAGGCGAGAAGATTTTCGAAATCTCTGACGGAGTGCTCGAAGTGTCCAATAATCAAGCGACCGTGCTTCTGTAGGAGTATTTGACACCTAAATCACGACAGTACCATATATGGTACTGTCGTGGGCAGATACAAATCACAGGCTAAAGCCCGTGGCGCTTCTCTAGACTTGAAAAAAGTAAGAACATAAGTATAATCTAATTCATGTCAGACAATAACTTAGAGAAAATAGGCGAACATAAAGTTATACTTGCGGGGGACGGCATAAATAAGTGCATATGCTTGGATTGTCCCTGGCCCCCTATCCGAGGGAGTGAAAGATGCAACAAGCATCATCGGATGGGTACTTGCCCATAGTAAAACAGGTCGCTTGACTATTCACGATGCAAGCCGCGGGGCATTCTGGCATCTGCCAGTAAAAACTTCGCTTTGGCTTTAACGCTGTCTTAGGAAAATAATTTAAGACATATCTCATATCGAAGTCAAGTTGACTCAAAACAAATCTCAAGTAGATTTTAAGTATGGGACAACATAATTTTCACGGAGAGAGTGTGAAATTCTTCATTACAAAACAAGAGAGGTGTGGCAAGCATTGCTGTGACGAGCCAGATGAACAAAATCATTGCAAACTTTGCCAGATATCTTGCACGGCTGAGTACTTCTGAATCACCAAGATTCTCATACATACCTTCGTGGGGTATGATGTCAACCTTGGCATGGTTGAATCATCCATAGAACGAGCACATAGTGACCGCGACTCTGATCAGCAGAGTGGGCACGTTGAGTATAGAACTGGCGTTTTTCCACGACTTAAAAAGTGGCTAGAAATGCGTTGCACTATGTGTTGGAGGATGGGAATTATAGAAGTGAATCACGAGTGGAGATGCGGAAAGCACTGTAACATCGGACCCGCATATCAAAAACGTCGAGGTGGCCCCCCTGCATGGAAGGGCAATAGAGAAAAGTAAAACAAGCCGCCCGTTCGACAGTCCCCCGGACTATCGAACTCCCCGCGCCTAAGGCGCGGGGAGTTATGGCATCCC
>CAYHYY010000036.1:0-309 GCA_964360975.1 uncultured Candidatus Saccharibacteria bacterium
ATTTTCTGAATTGTTGGGGATTCAAAATTTAAGAGGTTCCTGAGGCTATCAAGGAAGGTGGAATCATTAACTGGGGGCAAAATGCCACCACCTGTCCCCGCAACACACTGCCACCCATTTTGGCATCCAACCGCGCTATATGTCGGTTGCCAGGTACCAGCGCATGGGGTAACCGGCGTAACCCAGCCGATCAATGGGCAGATCGTTCCCGGAGGATTCACTAAGACGGGGGGGCTTGTCGGCAGTGTGCACTTCCAACCAACAGTACACTTATTGACGTCGAGAATCGGGCTGAGCACGCCGCCGGGG
>CAYHYY010000036.1:409-9645 GCA_964360975.1 uncultured Candidatus Saccharibacteria bacterium
CAAGAATTAGGATCCGGATCCACGGAAAGAGTACAGGTTGGCTTCGCTTCGGTTGGTGACGGAGTGCACTTCCAACCAACTGTACACTTATTAACGTCGAGAATCGGGCTGAGCACGCCGCCGGGGCAAGAATTAGGATCCGGATCCACGGAAAGAGTACAGGTTGGCTTCGCTTCGGTTGACGTATAGACGACGGTGAGCGCTGCATTTTTACTTCCGGTCGAAGTATAAATTTTCTGAACTTGATTTGCGATGCCCGTGAGCCCGTCGGTACCACTCCAGGCGTATGCATAGGCACCCTGCGGTCCAGTGACAGTCGAGGACCAGATGACTTCCTGACCAGTCGTTGCAGATGATGGATTCACGCGACACGAGACGGTAAACGGGTCTTCGGTGCCAGGCGATGACACCGCCACAGTCGCGTTAGCTGTTGCCGAAGAACTTGAATTCGAACACGTGACAGAGTACGTTGTTGTCTCAAGTGGAGTCACGACTATTGAGTCAGACGTTTCTCCGCCAGTATTGAAATGTGTGCCAACACACGAGGTCGCGTTGGTTGACGACCATGTGAGGAGCGATGACTCCCCGCTCATAATTGAGTCTGGGTTGGCGACCAGAGACGCGGTCACCGCTGCGGGAGGAGGAGGCGTACCGCAGGACGTGGGTATTGTTCCGCCACTCCCACTCACACAAGAATACACGCTCGTCTGCACAAGGTTTGAAGAATTACTCTCGACTGAGTTCCATTTACAGTTGCTGCCATAGACTAAAGGACCCTTTACGCCCTTAAGCAGTACTGGACTCCCCACGGTGCAGGCCGTTCCTTCTGGGTTCGCAGATGGGCAAGTCGCAAGTGAGGAATACACATGAGTATTGTTTGGGTTTGGCACACAGGTTTTGCCCGAAACGCACGCAAGGTCAGAAATATCAGACTCCTGGTACTGCCACGTGCCGGAGCACTGGCCGCCCGTGACGCCCGCAATGCCCGCCCAGTTCTGGATGTAACTGGTAAGGTTTCCTGAAGGTGAAGGATCCGGAACGACAGTTGCTCCTTGATATATCTGGTACGACCACACGTGCGAACCAATTGCAGGAGGTGGCGGCGTCGAACGGCGGTACCTAACATCACAGCACTGTCCTGGACCGGTAAAAAGCTCCTGACAATCGAGGATTGCCTCTGCTTTTGCCGATACGGAAGCTCCAGTATCGGCAACATCGCTATATTCGAGTACGAGAGTCCCACCTGTGCATGATGAATCGTTCTTGAGAGAAAAATCAGGATCGTAGTATGAGGCGTTTGCTAAATACGTGCCACCGACAATCGCAATGAGCGAGATAACGGCGAGAGATGATACGTAGAGAAGTCTCCGTGTCATAGACTCGAAACTATTGCCGCATGACCTTCCACAATTCCTGCAGAGCTTGCAGTGCCAGTTGCAAGATCTACCGCAACGAGCTCCGTATTTTCAGACCCCAGCTTTGCCGCAACTAAGACCGAACCGTCATCCGTAAAACCAAGTGAATTGGCGCGCATGTCTTTATTCAAGTACAGCGGCAAGTACGTTCCTCGAGAATTTCGTTCAAATACTTGGAGAGAACGGTCCGCGGGATTCACCCACGCAACGCGCGCGCCATCATTCCAAACTGCAAGCGGCGTTTTCCCGAACGCGGCAACGGGAGTCGCCACGAGAAGCGCATTCGTGCCGGTTGTCTTTCTCACAATACCTGCTGGCTCTACGGTAATCACTGAACCATCAGAGAGCGCAAACGACTTGTTGACATCGTCAAGTCGCAATGTCGTTGCATCGACATCTTGGCGCGAGGAAAGTTGCCCTGATGAGAGCGAAAAATTGGTGACGTGCCGTTCCCCTTCCGGACTCAAGAGAAGGAGTGTCACAGAGCCGCCCGGCCTTTGAAGCCATATGAATACAAACAGCGTGCCGAGTATGACCGCGAGCGCAAGAAATAGAAAAACCCACCGCGTCAGATTCGGTGCTTGTGGAGGTGCAGTGGAAGCTGGTGCAACAGGTGGCACTCCTAGAAGTGTAGCGCTCTTATTGTACGCGCTGCGTGCTATCCACAGTGTGTACTTTTAGATCCCTTTCAAGAAATCGATGTTCTCCTGAAACGATTCTGCTTTTTTTAAAACTGAATCGCCATACACATAGTTTGTCGGCTTCCGTGCGTCACAAGCGCGACCCGAATAATATCGGCAGGCGGCGTTACGTTCAGTGGTGTACGTCTGCCCAGAAGCACCGAGGTCCTTCATAAATAGCGCGGTCGCCATAATGGCGTGTTTTGCATCCCATGGATTAGCGTGCGAGACGCCGAGCGCCGCCTCAAGTTTTGATTCATACAGTTCCCACGTTGATGGAATAAACTGTGACGGTCCCATGGCGCCGCCGTATCCGCCAGATACAGGACACGAGACAGGAGTCGAACCCCAGACGAGCCCAAGCGCCGATGTTATTCGCTCAAATGGAACCGTATCGCGAGAGACTTTCATCACTCCAGTAAAAATCTTTCCGGTATTTTTCCCGACCCCGTTGCCCGTTGCCAAATTCGTTACATAGCAGGAGCCCACATTCTTTCCGAGATCTGATTCTTGAGAAAGAATGGCGAGGATGAGCGCGGTCCTGACCCCAGTTTTTTCTGACGCGTAGGCGGCATACTCGAGCGCCGTCCCGAAATTGATTCCCTCGACATCGCGCAAGGGAAACAGCGCGTTCCGTATCTGTTCGGCTTTCCGTTGCCGCTCGGCAAGCACGGTCGAGTACGCTTTCTCTTGATCTTTCGTGATGTTCAGGAGTTTCTTCTTTTCAGCCTCATTGACTGCAATTTGTTTTTTTGTTTTTTCGACCTCGTACCGCGCGTCGAGTTCCTGATTCTGTTTTTCTGCAAGCGCCTTCTTTTCGGACTCAGTGACTTGCTGAACGGATATGACTTCTGCGGCAAGCTTAATGAGATCACGACGTACAATCGCGTACTGTTCCAGTTCTCCATAGAAAGAAGAAAAATTCTCATTGGAAAGAACGAGCTCTGCAAGCGACTGGTCATCAGCTTCGTATTGCAGTCGCAACATATTTGCCAATGACGCTCTCCCGCGAACGAGCTTCGACTGCAATTCACCTATCTTGTTTTGTTTTACAGCGATCTGATCAGTGAGACTTTTCACGGTAATATTCCGTTGCCTGATTTCAGACTCCGCTTTTTTGATGAGCGCATTCAACGCGGTTACATCGCCCTGGAGCGTGTCCTTTTTTGATCGCGTATCGGTGAGCACTTTTTCCCATTCTGCTATCTCTGCTTGTATCTGGTCATATTCGGTTTGCAGTCTCGCTCGGTCTTCTTCGGTGAGAAACTGCGCGTTCGCCCCCCACGCAAACACGCTAAACGAAAAGGCAAGAGTGAACAAAAAAATAAGAGAGAACGACTTTAGCGCGCCCATTCCACTCATTATATGACGAAAGACGGCCCCGGGAGCCGCCTCTTTCAATGACTTGTGTGTCACTATTCTTTCTTTGCCGGCTCTTTCTCTCCCTCTTCTTCGGGCTTCTTGCCTCGTTCTTCAGAAAGTTCAATAGAAGCAATGTCGGGAGCCGCAACCTCTTCTTCAACTTCTTCCTTTGCCGCAACAACAGTCGCTACTACCTCTTCGGGTTCCGTAACGAGTGCGACACCGGGAGGCAACGCAACATCCTTCGCAAGGATCTGCATGCCGAGTGCATCAAGTCCTGAAACATCCACAAAAAGCTCCTTCGGAAGATCCATCGGGTCAGCCTCGACCTCCAGTTCGTGCAATGCTTTCACGAGGTTTCCTGAAAGCTCCTTCACTGCCGGAGCCTCTCCTGTAAATTCAATTGGAACGCCCACCTTCACCTTCTGGCCTTTCACGATTGCGTAGAAGTCGACGTGACGAGGCTTGTCAGTTACCGGATCGCGATCAATATCATGAATGAGTACCGGGTACGCCTCGCCATCAACATTCAGGTTAATGACCGTTGATTCTCCAGCGGAGTCAAGCGCTATCGAAAAGTCTCGCAACGATATCTCAATGGTCAACGTTTCCTGTTTTGGACCATACACAACCGCAGGCATGACCCCAACGGATCGGAGTTTCTGGACAGCCTTGCCCGTCTTTCGGCGCTTTGCTGCTTTCAGTTCAACTATCATAGTCTCGAGATAATAGCTGATCCGGTCTCAAAAATCAAAGTTTCGTCGCCCACGCCGAATCGCACCCCTGTGAGCACCCACAAGAGGCGTCGCCTCTTGGAGGATTAAAAAGTCGTCGATTCGTACCTATCGAGGATTCTCGCTTGATAACAGATTAGTTTTGTGCAGGCAACATGCCTTTCTTAGTCTCAATGTCACCGATGATGTCCCGCGTCTTCACGACCATGTCCGGGGAGACGGAAACCGAGGTGATTCCCCAGTCCACCAGTTTCGCCGTGAGGTCGGGGTAGAAGGAAGGCGCTTGACCGCAGATGGATGTCGTGACGCCGCGCTTTGAGGCGGTCGTGATGATGCGTTCGAGTGCCAGCATGACCGCATCATTTCGTTCATCGAATATCTCTGCAAACT
This sequence comes from uncultured Candidatus Saccharibacteria bacterium, assembly GCA_964360975.1. Lineage (GTDB taxonomy): Bacteria > Patescibacteriota > Minisyncoccia > Phycocordibacterales > Phycocordibacteraceae > Phycocordibacter. The sequence continues at coordinate 4,991 of CAYHYY010000036.1, forward strand.
TTGCATTGTCGCGGTCGACACCGAGAATGAGCTGCGTCAAATCGTTCGAGCCTATGGAAACGCCGTCGACGCCGACATCGAGGAACTTGTCCAATATGAGGGCGGTCGACGGCACCTCGACCATTATCCAGAGTTTCTCGCCATTGATGTTCGCTTTCTCCAGTATGTCTTTCACTCCCTTGAGCTCAGCTGGGGTCCGCACAAACGGCACCATGATGCGGACGTTATCGAACTCGTCGCACACCATCTTCAAAGCGTCCGTCTCAAGTTTGAAAACTTCTGGATCTGCGAGGTACCGCGAAGCGCCACGGTAGCCGATCATCGGGTTCTCTTCAACTTCCTCAAATTTTTCTCCACCCTTCAAGTTTCGATACTCATTGGTCTTGAAATCAGACAGTCGGTACACCACCGGCCGAGGACTGAATGCCTTTGCAAATTTTCGAATGCCTTCAGCAAGTTTTTCAGTAAACTCTGCGCCTCTCCCCGCCTCGAGCATGTAGCGCGGATGCTCGCCGATATGCGCAATGATAAATTCTGCGCGCAAAAGCCCCACACCATCGACATTCATAGCCGCACCTTTTTCCGCAAGCTCCGGATCTGCAAGATTCAAATAGAGTTTCGTCTTAGTCTTCTTGTATTTACTTTCCGTTGCCTCCTTCTCGACGGTAACTTCGACATCGCCATCGTAGACCTTTCCGTGAGTCGCATCGACCGTGATCAACTGCCCCATCTTCAAAACTTTGGTTGCATCACCAGTTCCGACAATGCATGGAACACCGAGCTCTCGAGAGACGATGGCTGCGTGGCAGGTGCGCCCACCTTTGTCGGTCAGTATCGCCGCCGCTCGCTTCATTGCTGGCACGAAATCCGGTGTGGTCATCTCGGTCACGAGAATATCGCCCTGCTTTAAGAGTTCATTTTCAGTGGGATCCTTAATGATAACGACCTTGCCGTGTCCCACTCCTGGAGAAGCGGTGGCGCCTTTGACGATGAATGCGGTTTCAGCTGGTGTCATACGTTGGCTATTTTTTCTTATTGTACCAATTGTGGTGACCGCTACAAGGCGCGCGTGAAAACTGAAAATGCTCTGTGCTATTTCGGTTGCTTCGCAACGTAAAACACGCGATCAGCGAACAGGTACGGGAAAAAGAAAAAGATCTTTGAGAGCCATTGATACTTCGGCACGACAATTGGATACACCTCTACTTCGCGGAAGTTATCAGTCAGCAGTTTAATAAACTCCCGAGCCGTGAAGTGATTAATGTGCGTGGGATCAGCCAGCGACGTGTTGTACTTCACGCCGAAGAACAACCTGATGCGCGCGAGGAGCGGGAACGCGTGCGGGCCAGAACCAATGAGCATACCGTTCGGAGATAAAATCTGCTTAATTTTCTTGATGACGACTTCAGGGTAATAGAGATGTTCGATGATTTCCGATGCCTGCACGACATCAAACGGTCCTTCCAACCCCCATTCGCCATTCAAGTCAACCTGCGTGGTGGTAATCCCGAGCTCGCGCGCCTTTGCGAGTTCCGCTGAATCAACATCCACACCCATGACGGTATTCCCTTTGCAGTAAGTTTCAGTCAAGCCGCCGTCCCTGCATCCTAAATCCAACACTGTCTTTCCAGTTCCGATATATTTGCGCAAGAACGCGCCTCTTAATTGAGAAAGAATTACCTTCTTACCACCCCACGTTTGTTTCGAGTGATGGTATGAGTAAACTTCTTCGATTCCGCTCGTGTTGCTCATATTTTCCAAATAATTCTTAAATGGAAGTTATCTTCCCTCGTTGTTGGCCCAAGTTCCAGCCCCAAATGTCTCTCAATGAGCATGTGGTGGAATAGATTAGGCATTAATTATTTGGTGTTTCTTGTTGTATGCCTCAAGTCCTTTACCGAGAATCTTCACCGCCTCACGAAGTTTCCCCGAATCGAGGACGTAGGCGAGACGTATTGCATCGCGCCCCAAACCTTTCGTCGCATAGAATCCCGGCATCGGTGAGACGGCGACCGAACGACCCTTGTCATTAAAATCCTTCATCATGAACGATGTGAAATCTTCCGAGTCCTTCACCGGGAGTTTGACCGTGAGGTAGAACGCGCCCATCGCGGGATTGACGACGACGCCCGGAATCTTCCGCAATTCTTTGACGACGGTGTCGTGGCGCTTCTTGTATTCTTTCGAAATTTTCCGTGTGTACGAATGTGAATTCTTGAGGAGCGGGATGAGCCCGAACTGCTCCAGTGTTCCCGCCGAAAGCCGCGCCTGGCAGAACCGAAGAATTGAACCCATAATTTCTTCGTTGTACGAAATCAGACAGCCAATGCGCGCGCCAGGCAGGGAGAATCGCTTCGATGCGGAATCGATGACGATGACCCGATCGCGAGCGTCTTTGTGCGAGAGAAGCGTTGATGGCTTCCCCGTAAAGAGGATATCGCGGTAGGTCTCGTCCGAGATGATGAAAAGGTTCTGCTTCTTGGCTATCCCGACGATGGTGCGGACTTCTTTCTTAGAAAGTGTCGTCCCCGTCGGATTCCCGGGATTGATGAGCACGATGGCGCGCGTTCTTTTCCCGATAGCTTTCTCAATGACTGACGCTGACGGAAGCTTGTAGTTGTTTTCAATCTTCAAAGTGACCGGTTTCAATGAAACACCAATCATTTTCCCGAACGACTTATAACTTGGATAGAAAGGCTCAAAAATGAGAACGTCGTCACCCGGATCGGTGACCGCGAGCATGGCATACATGATGGCTTCGGCGCACCCTACGGTCGGAATGAGCTGATTCGGCTCGAGTTTGATGCCGATCGACTTGTAGTACGAGAGCCACGCTTCTACGTGGTCCTTGAATCCGGGCGACGGTGCGTACGGCACCATCGGACCTTTATACTTCCTCACTTCGCTCAAGAATCGCGGCGGCGGGAGTATGTCCGGATCGCCGACATTGAGTTTGAAAAATTTGATTCCTTTCTTCTCGGACGCGAGGATGAGCGGCAGGAATTTCCGCATCGGAGACGGCGTTGTCTCAATTGCACGCTTAGAAAGTCTCGGTGTTTTTATTGACATGATCGCGCAACGTTATGACTTTAGGGTAGTAATGGGACGTGATTGGGTAATATAGATCGCGCTGCCCTCCTTGGCCCACTCAACATCGACAGGAAAACCGTAGTGCGCTTCGATGTCCAAAATGGTTTTTGAAAGTTCGAGGACTTCGGAGTCCACGAGAACTGGCCGCTCGCTCTCTTCGGCAGAAAGATTTCGCCATTCATTCCCTCCTCCCTCTTTTCTGTACAGCCCCCTATCTTTCACCGCAACTTCTCTGCTCTCTATCGCGAACGGTGACTTCGTGATGACAAATGAGTCAGGGGTCACTTGTCCGGAAACGACGGATTCCCCTAAGCCAAAAGCACCTTCTATGATCATGAGATTTCTATTTTGCGTTACCGGGTCGACCGAAAATGCCACGCCTGCCGCATCGCTCTGTACCATTTTTTGCACGACCACGGCGACTGAAATCTGCGTGCCGTTGAGTCCCTTTTCAAAACGATAAAATACTGCGCGCGGCGTAAAAAGCGATGCCCAACATCGCCTGACATTATTAAGAAGTCCATCCCTCGTTGTATTAAGGTACGTATCCAACTGTCCTGCCCACGCGGCAGCGGAACTGTCTTCAGCAGTCGCGGACGAACGAACAGCGACAAACTCCGATGCGAGCGCGTCAAATTTTTCAAGAATATCTTCCGCCATTTCTGCCGGAATCTCCTGGCTCAATATGAGTGCTTGTATTTTTTTTGAAGCCTCATCGACGGTCTTGTTGTCGTCTGTATTCACCATATTAAGAATCGATTCGATTTCTGGGCCAAGGTTCGTTTTTTCAACAAACTCGTCAAATGATTGCGCAAGAAGGACGTACCCCGGAGGCACCGGAATACCCGCCTGCGTCATCTCTCCCAGTGAAGCTCCTTTTCCTCCCGCGATTGCGGCGTCATTCTTTGATATCTCTGCGAAAGGTTTTATCCACTGCATACACAATGAGTATAAGACTAAATGTACTTCATTTGTCCCTTGCAACAAAGTAATCATACAGTAGTGGTCACTAAAATTGAAAGTTTCTTATTTTATCCCGATACTTGAAGACAACATTACCAAATAGGCCTATTGACATGCAGCATGGTGACACCCTTACTTCCGACGTAGTGAGGGAAGCACGAAATTGAAACGTTTGCGCTTCCGAGCCGAGGAGGAAGCAAAAGATGCCACAGGAAAATTCGTGGCATCCTTTGCTTCTCAAGATCAAGTGCACCTTAATTTCTTGGCCTATTCCCTTGCTTTTTTGCTACATTAACGACATCGGATGTCGTTAATGTGAAATCGTTACTATACTATCGTTGAGAGCTAGGCGTGGCGACGGGTACGCTTCAAGAGTTCTCTGATTCCCCGTCCGATGCCATATCCGGCAAGCCGCGGGGCATTGAAACCTAGTAAACCACGCCCATTCAACAGTCTCCTGGACTGTTGAACTCCCCCGAGGCTTTTTCCCAGATTAAGTTTTCACATAAACTCTCTTCAAAAGTTCACGTGCCCCCAACCCTATGCTGTACCCAGTTAAACCAAGAATGATTGGGAAGTAGATGTGCGATAAATCAGCCACG
>CAYHYY010000037.1:0-9075 GCA_964360975.1 uncultured Candidatus Saccharibacteria bacterium
CAGGTCTATGAAGACACACTGACGTCGTCGGAATTAATTCGCGCGTATGGAAACTACGAAGTCATGTACGAAGCGATGGGTGACTACTTCCCTGCCTACTACAAGCGGAGAGCTAAAAAAGCGATCCGCGTTGTGGCGATAGTCCCCGATACCCCTCTCGCGAGAGCACGCGCATCAAAGGATCAGGAAGAGTTGCGCGAACTTGCTCTTGTTCCCAAAGAAAAATTCGATATTACTCCCGATATTGAGATCTACGACAACAAAATGATGATTACCTCATGGAAAGAAAAGCTCGGCATCATTATTGAAAGCTCTGAGATAGCAGATGCTATGAAAAAAATATTCGATCTCGCGTGGGAAGAGGCGAAGCGGCTGGACATCGCATCTAGAAACGGTACAGATTTGGATTCACCGTAGATCTTCCGTTATTCGTAGATGCTGTGATCACCGATATCTAGTAGATACGCAGTTTTCTTGTCGTTACTATATTCAAAAACGATGCGATTGCGGTAATCGATTGAAAATGCCCACTGACCTTTCATGGCACCTTTCAGCTTATGCACAGCAAGACGCCGATGATTCTTGGGATTTCTAAACTCCTCAATTCTTGCGAGTACCTCTGCCTGAAAATTGCTTTCAAACTTGCTAAATACCCGCACGAAGTCGGTCGAGTATTGAAGCGTCAGCATGTTATTCAATCAGCTTCGCAAGTTTCTTGAGATCACCTTTTAGGGTCTTTCCTTCAAGTACCTCTTGATGGCCCCGCCGTATACGTTCAAATGCTTCTTCGCGTGCCAATAGGTCAATGGCCATGCGCACTGCATGCGCCTTATTCGCAGCTCGTCCACTCTTTACCATGTCACGGATAATATTGTGTTGCCTATCTGAAACCGGTACCGTGATGACTCCCATATGTACTATGGTTTATTAATAAATCTTATTATGCTCCCTGGGATTCCCTTGTCAATCACTCAAAAACTACAGAGACTAGACTTTTTGAAATGTCTCTCACTATGGACGAAGGCGAGGAGGCTCGAAACTGCAGTAAACTACCCCGCAGCAGAGCTCTGGGGCATTCTGGACGGTCAGTAAGTCCAGATACTTAAGCGTCGTCTCCTGTATTCTCCTCTTGTCCGTCTAAATTCGGCGTTCGTTCAACTTGACCCCCGCCCATGTAGGGTCTCTCCATTACAGAATTCGCAATGTAAATTTAATTTTCTTGGTTCTAATTTGGATGAGGCTTCTCTAGTCATAGTAGTTAGTGAGGGTTTTGACGTTGCCTATCCTGTTCCTCTGTAATTTTGAAGAGACAGGGCGTGCACGCCATATATCCGTTATCAAGATGATTGAGGCCTGTTTTGTTATCAAAATAACTCTGCAGTACTTCCCCTGTTGCCACATCGGTTAACGTATAGAGAAGTGTCACCCCGCAGCGGTTACACGTAACCAAGAGCTCACGTACACGAGATCCGTCAGGAGCCATGTATTCGCGCCTACTGGTCCCAGCCTCAATTCGTCTGACTTCTTCCCACATAAATTTTGTTATTTTTTGATGGTCATGCATCTCTGGCAATAATCCATGAAGGGCAACCTAGACCGGTAACATTGTCCTTCATGCTTTAAGCAACCGCCCTGGCAGTTACAGAAGCCGACCCATGTTTTCTTTCTTTTCTTGCCCGATGCCAGAATCTCGTCAGTAAGTTGTGCTCTATTTTCATTCATGATTTTGGATAGATATTGTTGGTACATATCCACAGAAATACTATTATATTGCTTGACAAAAGTCAAGAAGAATATATATTGTTGATGTTATCCGACAACACCAAATATGCTGCAACAAATCACTGAGGGTCTTTCAAAAGCGCTTGAAGGTGCGGGCTTGAATGAGGGAGAGATAAAAACTTTTCTCTTCTTAATTGCGCACGATGTCGGGATGCGCGCATCGGAAATTGCTAGACGAGTGAAAATGAACCGGACGACGCTCTACGGGATAGTAAACTCACTTCTCGATAAGGGACTCGTTTCATCAGCAGAAAAGAGTGGCGTGCTGTTCTTCCAAGCCATCCAGCCACATCTGCTAATTGATTACCTTGAGCGAACGAACGACCAACAAGGCAAAAATATCAAGAAGGTCAACGAACTCGTTCCAGCGATATTAAGAGAGAGGAACCAAGAGGAACGTTATAGACCGAATATAAGATTCTTTGACGGGACGGAAGGAATCAAACAGGTCTATGAAGATCTTATTCGTAATAACAAGGAAAAGCTTGTGTATGGCTTTACGGGTATACACGCAGTCTATAACTTAATGAGCATGGACTGGATAGACTACGTGCTTGAGAAACGCCCAGCGCTCGGTGTGAAATGGCTTGCACTCGCCGTCGATAGCCCTGAATCGAGAGAATTGAGCAAGCACGATAAGGAACAGCTCCGCGCGACAAAGTTTCTTCCACCGTCATACAACTTCGAAATCGAATTAGCGTCGTATGACAACAAGACCGCGGTCATGACCTTCGCCGAGGATCATCCCTGGGGGATGATTATCGAAGATAAGAAAATAGCTGACACCGTGAAGGCGCTGTTCTGTTATGTTGACAGCATGCTCCCTGGGCCACCGATGGCACCGCTTGGCGGAAAAAATGGGGATAGAGTATAGTATGGGAACTATGCCCCGTTAGTAGAGTTTCGGCTTACGCCGAAGGCGCATTCTTCGGAGAAATCAGTTGCGCAACTTGAGTCGGGAGCATTAGGTAAGATTACTCGCGTTATATTAGAATTAGCCGAAACTTCACTACGGGGTATGAGCACCAAACACATCTCAAATCAGGTTATCCCGATGGTCATTGAGAAGACCTCGATGGGCGAACGGGCATACGACATCTACTCGCGCCTCTTGAAAGAGCGTATCGTTTTCCTCGGGGGAGGCATCGACGATCACACAGCGAACCTTATCATCGCGCAATTGTTATTCCTGGAGGCCGAGGACCCAAAAAAGGACGTATATCTCTATGTGAACTCCCCAGGAGGCTCGGTTTCCGCGGGAATGGCGATTCTCGACACCATGAACTACGTAAAGCCGGACATCGCGACGGTCTGTGTCGGCATAGCGGCGTCAGCAGCAGCGGTCATCCTTTCGGCAGGCAAGAAAGGCAAGCGGTTCGCGCTTCCCAACTCCGAAGTGATGATCCACCAGGTCATGGGGGGCGTTGAGGGCCAGGCAACCGATATCGCCATAGCCGCGAAGCACATACTCCGCACGAAAGAAAACCTCAACAAAATCCTTGCAAAGAATACCGGTAAATCAATGCAAGACGTCGAAAAAGACGCCGAACGCGACTACTGGATGACCGCGGATGAGGCCAAGAAGTACGGGATTATCGACGATATCTACAAATCAAAGAGTTGAGAACCCTGAAATCGAAGCACTTATCACCACCTTTTGTGCATTGCGTTTAGGGTGGTGATTTGATAAAGTAACAATGTTCCCTTTAATTTTTTACAGTGACGGCCGACCTGGATTGGAACCAAAAACTTAGGATGCGAAAAAACTTAGATCGGAAACGTAGAAGAATCATCTTTTCAAGCGCCTTTTAGGCTCTTTCGCTCATTTGGATTTGGTCCCCTCGGGAACGCGTCACCTATGACGTATGTCTTTAACTGTAGCACTATCACTCGCCACTCTCGCAGGACTCGTCGGCATCGGAGTCGGCTATGTCCTCCGCTGGTTGGTCTCTCTTGGCCAGAAGGGCTCGATTGATCTTCAGATCAAGCAGATTCTTCTCGAGGCACGAGAGCAGGCAAAAACAATAGAAGAAGAAGGCGAGAAGAAGGTTCTGGAGCTCGAAACCAAGCTCCGCGAAGGAATCAATGCTAAGGAAGGATCAGTGGTCGCCAAGGAAGCGCGCATTGCGCAGAAGGAAGAGTATCTCGATAAGCGCCAGCTCGATATCGACCGAGAAGCTGACCGCATCAAAGCACAAATCGATGAGATAAAGAAAATTAAAGAGCGGGCGGACAATCTGCTTGCCGAACGTCAAAAGGCGGTAGAGTCGGTCGCAAAGTTAACGGAGGAAGAGGCGCGCGAAGAACTCATGAAAGTGGCTGAGCGCGATCATGAAGAGGACATGATGATCCGTATTCAGAAGCTAGAAATTGATGGCAAAGAGCGACTTGAATCGAAAGCAAAAGAAATTCTTACCACCGCCATCCACCGTCTCGGCAATTCAGTGCATGCCGATGTTCTCACCACCGCGATTCCCCTCCCGAACGAAGAGCTGAAGGGAAAGATTATCGGGAAAGAAGGCAGAAATATTCGAACCTTTGAGCGAGCGACCGGCGTCGATGTCTTGGTCGACGAGACGCCGGGGATGATTACGCTTTCGTGTTTTGATCCGGTCAGGCGTCACATAGCGCGCGTGGCACTGGAAAATCTCATTATCGACCAACGCATCCAACCCGCAAAGATTGAGGCCGCGGTGGAAAAAGCGAAGGAAGAAATAGGCCGCGTGATAAATGAAAAAGCAGAGCAGGCGGCCTACGAGGTTGGCGTGCAGGGCCTCGACCCACGACTGATGGGTATTCTCGGCCGCCTCTACTTCAGAACATCCTATGGGCAGAATGTGCTTCAGCACTCAACCGAAATGGCGCACATTGCCGGCATGATTGCCGCTGATCTTGGCGCCGACGTGAAAATTGCGAAAGCAGGAGCACTCCTCCATGACATTGGGAAGGCGGTTGACCACGCGGTCCAGGGTACGCACGTCGAAATTGGAAGAAGAATTCTAGAAAAGTTCGGTGCCGACAAACGCATCATCCAGGCGATGCAGGCGCACCATGAGGAATATCCGTACGAGACCACTGAATCTATCATCGTTCAGGTTGCCGACGCCATTTCTGGAGGACGACCAGGGGCTCGCCGCGACTCCGTCGAAAATTACATCAAACGTCTCCAAGAATTGGAGGCTATTGCTACTTCATTCCCGGGCGTGGAGAAAGCCTACGCGATTCAAGCAGGCCGCGAAGTTCGCATTTTCGTGAAGCCTGAGCAGATTTCCGACTTAGACGCTCGTGAACTCGCCCGAAACATTGCCATGCGCGTAGAAAATGAAATGAAGTACCCCGGTGAAGTAAAAATTAACGTCATTCGAGAGACGAGAACCATAGAGTTCGCTCGATAACCAAAAAAGGCAGCAAAGTGGGCCTTTATTTTATGCGTATGCAGGGCATGGGAATAGTTTTCTTGATATAAATTTCACCCATTGTCAATTTTTTTTCATTTTCACAGCCTAATTAAAGCCTCTTGCACGATATGGGGTGAAGGCTATACTGTTCGAGCGCCACTAGTTACCGGCGATAATTAACAACATCACTATGAATAAAGCAGATCTCGTAGACAAGGTTCACAGCGTCGTCCAGGGAACTAAAACCCAGGCCGAACAAGTCGTCGAATCCCTGATCGATACGATTACTGCCGCTCTCACGAAGGGCGACGAGGTGTCAATCGCCGGTCTCGGAATTTTTTCAACGAAGATGCGCCCGGCGCGAACCGGCAGGAATCCCCGCACCGGTGAATCCATCAAGGTTCCTTCGATGCGCGTACCTAAGTTCCGCGCAGCAAAAGCTCTGAAGGAAGCGGTCAAATAAATACAGAGAATGATAGTGTTAAAAACCCCGCAAATTGCGGGGTTTTTTAGTGAAATGGCCACTTCGGCTCATCACCATCGGGGGGATCATCAGGAGGTTCATCCGGAGGTGGAACAGGGAGCGGTATGGGTTTCGGTTCTGGCGGACGAGGCTGTGGACCCAATACACGATAACGTCGGCTCTCATCCATAGTGACAGAAGAGTATCACGTCGACATATCTCAGCAAGCTTATGGCGAGTATCGGCAAGGTGTATTACAAAAGGTAGGACAAGAGCAACTACTTTTGATCCTCGCCATCGCCTGGAAACCACTGTGGGATTGGCTCATCATCGTGCGCCGGCCCTGTGGCAGGTTCTTCGGGTTCTCGAACCGGTGGGGAATCGTCTGGCGGATCTGGCCCTTCGCGTCCCACTGTGGGTAATGGCGAATTCCTAGCCTCGTGAATCAGGAATGCCTGCATTGGTGTTGAAGGTACGCTTCCATCTGCGCTTGTCAAGATTGCACCTTGAATCCCACATTGAAACGCAACACCTGAACTACACATACCCGCAGGGTACGCTAGGCGTGTGAGCCACCTAAGCACCAGACGGGTATGCATCAACAGCTTAACCGAGAGCGTCGATATGCGCTCGACGCACTGAAAAGTGCAGGGTTTTCCTTGAGAAGGATAGCCAAGGAATTAGGGGGGTCCACATCAGCACGGAGAGGTCACCTCCGACAGGCGTCGCCTCTCGGAGGTGACCGCTGTACGCGGGGTTTTTTGATACTTACGTGGGGTCTTCGTCCTCACGGAGACGAATGCGGAAGAACACTTGTGGACCGAACGCGGACTCATGTTTTTCTTCCTTCACGATTCTGTCCGAATAATTCTTCCGAACTTTATCCGCGTACGACTCATTGGAACCAGGATTTTTAGCATCCGATGAATCCCGTTCGATGAATTTGTAATCTCTATGTTCGAGCTCTTCCTCGAGCCTCGTAACTAACGCCCCTACGAGTCCGTGCCCCTGATAGTTTGGGAGCAGTGCTGTGTCGCAGATGTATGCAGTATCGCGAGAGCCATCTCTCTCGGGGTGACGCTCTGGGTAAACAACAAGCGTTGGTCTTGCGTATACAAACCCTACAAGTTCCTGGGTGGTCGAATCTCGCATGAGGACAGCAACCGTACCAGGGTGCTGCATATCGTTATCGATTGTAGTATCGTCAAATGAGAGTTCCTGCCCGAACGCGAGGTGTTCTACAGCGATGAATTCGTCCCTGAGCACTGACCACGGTGTAACTTTTGGGTCGTACACTTCTACATAGCACCGTTTCCTAAGTTCCTCAGTCGATACATCCTCGTGGAAATGAACTGAGGCGGATGATTCTCTCGTTTCAGTCATGCGCGTGATTCTCCACCCTATTGGTTACCTTAGCAAGAGCTGTACGTACAAGTGCGGGATGGGAGAATCGAACTCCCGCCATCAGTTTGGAAAACTGATGTTCTACCATTAAACTAATCCCGCCTTCGGTCGCCGAAGCGACCTACGGCGGGCAAGCCCGCAAGGTCGCGAAGGTGACTCTCGCATAATCTAGCAGAGTAAACATCCATTTGAAAGTTGGCACCCACCGAACAAACGCTGTACTCTAAAGAAAATGTCGGAACTGCTTAAGACCGTGCTCCTCGTAATTTCAGGATTAGTACTGCTTCTCTTTTTCATTGCAGGTCTTAATCCCCTTCCGGCCGCTGCGCCAACCTATCCACCGCCAGCCCTTCTTGATACATCAAATGTTTCAACAACAACCGAAACGGTGGTAGCGCCAACTCCAATTAATATTGAGGAAAAACCAACGAAGCCAGCAGAGCAGAAAGAGAGTACCCCATCCGATACGATTCCTGCCCCAAGCGTACAAACAAAAATTCAAGAGACGATAGACACCATTAGCCAGGCGCTCGACGACCTGAAAGGCCAGGAGCTTCCCTCAAACATTACGTCAGACTACAAGGGTCTCAATGAAACGGTGCGCGGGGCTATCGTCAATATCATCTGTACCACCGAGGGTTCGGGTCCCTTGAATCCCATCTCCGCAAGTGGTGTCGTGATAGATCCGCGGGGGGTCATCATTACAAACGCGCACGTCGGCCAATACTTTCTATTGAAAGACTACCCTTCGCCTGGTTATGTTGACTGCAGCATTCGAACGGGAAGCCCAGCGCGCCCAGCCTATACCGCAGAACTCATGTTTTTGCCGCCATCGTGGATTACAGCGAATGCTCAAAAAATTAAACAAGATAATCCGACCGGAAATGGAGACCACGATTACGCTCTGATTCTCATTACAGGAACAGGAAATGCTCATTCGACACTTCCCAATACGTTCCCCTACCTTCATCTCTCAACCATTGAGCCGGTAGCATTTGCAGAAGTCCTCCTTGCTGGGTACCCCGCAGGATTTCTCGGCGGTATCACCATTCTCAAAGATTTGTATGCTGCATCTTCCGTCGCGAAAGTTGGCGATCTCTATACCTTCGTCGAAAACACGCTTGATTTATTCTCCATAGGGGGCTCGGTAGTCGCGCAACAGGGTTCATCGGGTGGTGCGGTGGCCAGTAGGAGCGGTGAACTCATGGGACTCATCGTAACCTCAAGTGATGCAACAGATACGGCATCACGCGACCTGCGCGCACTCGCCGCAACCTACATCAGGCGTGATTTTGAGCGCGAGAGCGGCAAAACGCTCTCTGCGTATCTTGCGGGGAATCTCACCCAGGAGTTGGAACTTTTTCGCATCGGCACCGCACCGACCCTGACTCAATCGCTCGTGAACGCCCTCAAAAGCCAATAACCTCTACGAGTTCTCCGTTTGGCCTGCAGGGGAAGTGGGAATGTCAGCTCGTGACCGCCAGTGCTTGACATGGCATGCCCGCTACGCTACCGTGTGTATCACCGTAGTACTACGGTGATACACACGCATGACCATACCTATTAAGGATGAGAAGCTCAATACCGAAGATAAGAAGCGGCTCGACCGCCTCTATACTGCATTCCTCACCTTGAAATCAAAGGACGAATACGCCGCATTCATGCGAGATCTATGCACCCTCGCTGAGCTCAAAGCGTTCGGCGAGCGATTTGCTATAGCAGAACTCCTCTCAAAAGACGCCTCTTACCGCGGCGCCAGTGACCAAGCTATGGCTTCGACCACAACCGTTACCCGCGTAGCCCATTGGCTCCACCATGGAACGGGCGGTTATCGCACAGTCTTGGATCGCATGAAACACTAAACGCGATTCGAGAGACCGAGACGTACCCGCCCCAAAAAGAGCGGTTTTTATTTTTACTAGGTTTCAATGCCCCGCGGCTTGCCGCGGGGATTGAGAGTAAATCAGTATCGGCGGTGGCTCGCGGAACGCGACCACACTTGGATTCTCTAGGACGGAGTACCGTCAA
>CAYHYY010000038.1:0-9049 GCA_964360975.1 uncultured Candidatus Saccharibacteria bacterium
ACGGTACTCCGTCGTAGAGAATCCAAGTGTGGTCGCGTCCCGCGAGCCACCGCCGCTCTTTATTATCTGTCCATTCATCCCCAGAGCTCTGCTCTGGGGCATCCTGGACGGCCAGTAAGTAGCCAGATCTGAATATCTGAGATGCGAACACAGGAGCCAAAGTACACCCATATATGGGTGTACTCGATCACCGCGTCTGTACCTTTCAAACGACATTGAAAAAATGTAAAACAAGCCGCCCGTTCGACAGTCCCCCGGACTGTCGAACACCCCGCCCCAAAGGGGACGGGGTGTTGAGCGGACGGCACCGGGGTGTTTTTCTAGGCAGAGAATCGGCCACCGCCGATACTGGTTTACCCTCAATGCCCCGTGGCATAGCCGCGGGGCATTGAAACCTAGTAAACTTACACGATGCGGGTAAACGCGATTGCGGCAATCTCAAGGAAGGACCGTGGCTTAGGTTTCAAGAACGACCTTTTGTGGAAGATTCCCGCTGACCTGAAACGCTTCAAGGAGCTGACGCTCGGCCACCCCGTCATCATGGGGAGGAAGAATTATGAATCTATCGGGAGGCTCCTTCCTGGGAGACCGAATATCATCGTCACGAGAGACGAGAGCTACAAGCTTGACGGGGCTATCATCGCGCACTCGCTCGAAGAAGCATTCTCTTATTCGCGCGAATTAGAGAATAGTGAAGCATTTGTGATTGGCGGAGGAGAAATATACAAACAGGCGCTCCCCTTCACGAATCGTCTCTACCTCACCGTTATCGACGGCGAAAAAGAAGCTGATGTTTTTTTCCCAGAGTACGAACACGAATTCACGAAAGTCATTTCAAAAGAAAAAGGCGAGCACGAAGGAATAAGTTATGAATTCGTCACTCTCGAACGTGTCTCATAAGTCAGTCTTTACGGAGCGCTCGACGGAGCGACCCTCGATACCTTGATAGCTGACTGCTCCGTACAGCTCTCGCGATGAATTTCCCGCCGACGTAAACGACCCCGAGTATCTCCGCCACAACCACAGCAGTCGAAATCGGGAAAAGAATGATGCTGCCACCCACCATAACTGCAGAAACGATCAAGTAGGCGCGCTCGGCGGTAAACCCCACCTTTAGAAAGTCCCGCTTCTCTGCATCAGCGCGGCGGCGCAAATATATCCAGCGCGAAAGAAACGACGGTGATTGTTTTCGGAAGCTGAATGGATCCGCTTCGTTCACGACTACTTCACGTCGACACCCATTGATCGCGCGGTGCCTGCGATAATTTTCATCGCTTGGTCAACATCGGTCGTGTTCAGGTCCGGCATCTTTTTTTCTGCAACCTCTTTAAGTTGCGCCTTCGTGATTGAGCCAGCTTTGACTTGCGGAACTTTCCCAGAGCCTTTTTCGAGTCCTGCAATTTTGAGTACCAATCGTGACGCGGGGGACACCTTAACGATAAAGGTGAACGAACGGTCATCCATGACTGAGATTTCAACAGGGAGTATGTCGCCCATTTGATCGCGCGTCTTCTCGTTGAACTTCGTGACGAACTCGCCAATGTTGATGCCCGCCGGACCCAATGCCGTACCAACCGGTGGAGCCGGGGTTGCCTTCCCCCCAGGGATTTGGAGTTTGATTTTCTTTACGACTTTAGCCATATGCCTTCAAATACTACTTATATTTTACGAACTTGCAAAAAATCCAATTCGACTGGCGTTTCGCGGCCAAACATAGAAACCAGTACTTTAATCTTCCCTTTCTCCTCATCGATTTCGCCTACTTTACCCTCGAGATCCTTAAACGGTCCGTCTGCGACAATAACCGGCTCACCCACCACGAAGTCAATCTTGTGTTTCGCCGTATCGGTCGACATGCGCTTAAAGAGAGAGCTCATTTCTTCCTCGGAAAGCGGCACCGGGGTCACCCCCGAGCCAACGAACCCGGTGACACGCGGCGTGTTCCGAACGACGTACCATGAGTCATCGTCCACAATCATGTCGACCAAGATGTACCCAGGGTAAATTTTTTCTTCTACGGTTTGACGTTTGCCACCAGCGACCTTAATTTTCTTTTCCGTTGGGATGACCACATCAAAAATTTTACCCTGCATACCCAAAGACTCAATACGCTGTTTTAGGTTTCTCAAGACTGCATTCTCATACCCAGAGTAGGTGTGTACTGCGTACCACGCGCGATTTCCTCCTGATTGTTTGGACATACTCGTTATTGAATGATGCTCAAAAGTTGTTCAAGTCCCAACGTAAACAAAAAGTCAAAACCTCCTAAGATAAATGAAACCCCCAAGGAAATAATGATGACCAAAGCCGTATAGGCAACGGCTTGATTTGTCGATGGCCAGGAAACGTGCGTTAGTTCTCCACGTACTGCTTTGAGATAGTCGGTGAGTGCGCTCATGCGTGTTGTGGTGTATTTTTCAAGAAAAAAGCCCTGCTCGGGCTTTTTTCAAAGTAGCAAATACCACCCTTCCTGTCAACAAAGCAAAGCGAAGCTACCTAATTTCGTAGGTAACTGAAACGTTCACCGCTATTTCGTTTTCGCCAGCCGGTACCTCGGCAACATCCCTCGGGGACGTTGCGCCACCAACACCGAGTGCCTCTGTTTTGTAGAACGGCCCTGGGTAGTAGCCCCCCTCTGAGTACGAAACGACGCGAACCAAGCGAACGCCAAGATCTTTAGCAAGCACTTCTGCCTTTGCGCGAGCCTCTCCAATAGCCTCCTTTCTTGCCCCAGCTTTGAGCTCATCGGCATTTTCAACCATGAAGTTAGGTCCGAAAAGGTTGGAAATACCGGCATCACCCAAAGTCGAGAGAACTTTGCCGGTATTGTCGATATCACGAACCTTCACCTCGACCGACTGTGATGAAGTAAAGCCTATAATGCGTTGCTCCTGATATGGACAAGGATACGTGTAGCAAGGCGGTTGATAGTTGTACCTCGGTGAAACCGAATAGGATGTCGTCTTTATATCTTTCTCATCAATGCCAAGATCCTTGAGAAGTTGCAGCGCAACATTCATCTTCTTCTGCGCTAAGTCCTGCGAATTGGCAGCAGTGTCCGCATTTTCCGTTATGGTGAAAGAGACTGACGCAATGTCCGGTGCCGCAAATACTTTCCCCTCTCCGTCGACCGTAATGACACTCGTCGGAGGTTCTGAAACAACATCGAAATTCTTTATCGCATTAATCGCTTTCGCACCAACAAAGAGGAAGGCGACCAGAAGAAATGCCGCCGCAAGCTTCGCGACCAATCTACTCTGCAGCACACCGTGCTCAAACCATGACGTCCCGTTGTTATTGTTCGTGTCCATAAATCTATTGACTATTTTATAAGATTATTTCCCGGGCACATTCTATCACGACGGCGGCAAACTATCTTCAGCGTCTTTCTCGGAGTACCCGATGCACGAACGCCTTGCTATGGCTTCACGATGAAGCACTGTCTCCAGCCAGCTTCGAAAAAGGATTGAGGCTTATCAGCCATGAATTCGTTAATTGCTTGCACAACTCCTGGGCCATTCGGATAGTCATGGAGAAGAATAACGCCGCCTGACGACATACGCGGGTAAAAGAATTCGAGACCAGCTTTTATGCTCTCGTAAATGTCGGGATCCAGATGAACGAGTGAAAATTTCATTTGCTCAACAGGTTTTGTGGTCGTTGGAAACAGCCCTTTGTGTAAATGGATTTTAGAATACGGCGATAAGAGCTTGACAACTTCGTCGTACACGGGAACGCACTGACCAGCGCGAAAGACTGGTTTATCTACCTCAGCAACCTCTGGCATTCCTTCAAAGGTATCGAAAAGATGTATCTCTCGATTGTCTCCCGACTTCATTGCCTCGGCCATGAGCTTTGCTGATGCCCCGCGATACGAACCAAGTTCAGCTATGTTGCCTGGAATCTTTGCAGTCTGATGCAGAAAATTCACCAAATGATACGCTTCATCGTCAGAAAGAAGAAGACGTGTGTGCCCACTGCGACGAATTTTTTTAATGAGATCCATGATCGCAACACGATCCGGTTCCCCGAAGAATGTAACAAATCCGTTTCTTCTTCGAACTATTTCGGTTATCAGTAGGCCTACTTTCAAGCGCAATGCGAGTAGTGGGTTTTTCATCTTATGGAGGATACCATATATAGGCTTCGTGGGAATATTGGTACTTGGAATTATCCTTTGGCAGTACCCTCGTTTCAGGAACGTACATTTTTCAGAGTCGTTGCGGTATACCCTATGAGGTAAAGAGATAGAATATTGTGGAGCAGACGCTGGTTCGAGAAATGCGCAGATGCTTCTCGACTGACAATTACATAGCTCGCGGGGTATAGTGTCTTGAAGTTATGGAAGCAACCGTCGCCAGCTTTGTGAGCGTCCTCATTGTCAGCCTCGCCTCATTGGTGGGCATTGCCGCCTTCTCTCTCCAGGAAGAGCGCTTACGACGGATCCTCTACATCCTCGTCGGGCTCGCAGCAGGCGCCTTGATTGGCGATGCCGCCATTCACCTCATTCCAGAAGCGCTGTCAGAAATAGAGGACGCACGGACTTTTAGCTTCCTTCTGATATTAGGTATTGTGGTGTTCTTCATACTCGAAAAGTACCTGCGATGGCACCACGCGCACCACGGGCTTGAAGAAGAACATGAATCAGAGGAAGTAGACCATCATCCGCGCCACCTTGCCCCACTGGTCCTTTTCGCTGATGGCGTACACAACATGGTTGATGGAGCGGTGATTGCTGCAAGTTACCTCGTCGCCTTCCCGGTCGGCGTTGCTACAACGATAGCGGTGTTCCTCCACGAAATTCCTCAAGAAGTAGCCGACTACGCGCTCCTGACCCATAGCGGTCTGTCGCGCGGGAAAGCTCTCTTTTTCAATTTCTTATCGGCGCTCATCGCCTTTCTTGGGGTCATACTCGTCTTGATGTTCAGTAATGTCGTTGACTCAATCGGTCCATTAGCTGCCGCCTTTACCGCAGGAGCGTTCATCTACATCGCGGCAACCGACCTCATCCCGGAGTTGCACAAGACAAAAGATCCAAAGCGCTCAGCAACAGAACTTTCTGCGTTTGTGGTCGGTATTGTGCTTATGTTCGCGCTTTCGTTCCTTGAATTTTAACGTACGAATAGATACAGCCAGTAGAGAACGACGGGGGTCGTCCACGCGAGAATATCGAGATTGGCTTTAAACAAAATTTGCTTGAGATGTTGTATGCGCGGTTGCAGCACATACTCCTGCCATATAAAGTATCCAACAAACAATAGAGACGCGAGCGCTGCTGCGGTGAGACTCGTTGGCACGATGAAATAATGCAGGGCAACAATAAATACAAGCGAACTCGCGGCATGACATATTTCCCGCCAAATAATGAGCCGCCAGCAATGACGCTGTGCTCCCTCTATTCCGCCGAAGGTCTGAACGCAGAGATTCAGCCTATGATCATACGCTTTCTTGAAATAGAGCCGACGCTCTCCGTCTCGTTCAGAAAGTGGATACAAATAATCCGGGACCTGCTCAAGGAACGTGAGTATTTTCACGGTTGCCTACCTATTTCCCACGATTACCGGGTCTAAAATTCACACGCCCGCTACCTTTATCGGTATTCATGCGCGGGGGCTTCCTCATCGGCGATTTTTGATGAAAGAAGCTGTCGGTAGGATTCTTTGATTTTTTCATCCTGTTGTGAGGTTTCGGTTAATTAAATCGCTCGACCTGCTCTATTTCTGAGATACTCACGGAGTCGAGACTTTATCATTCTACCCCCATGGGTAGATTTCAACCATTTCTCCCTCCTCGTTGCGTCAATCCTGTGAAGACACGCTTCGTAATATATCAGTTTCCAAGGTGCGTATCGTTTAGTCGAGCGATTTAATCCTTGGGCATGTTCCTCAACCCTACGTTTTAAGTCTCGGGTACTGCCAACGTATAGGGACCCATTTTGCTTACTCTCGAGAATATAAACGTAGAACATGCCCAAACCGAAACTCTACAACGGGATTCATCCCCATATTAGTGATGTTCGTATGCTTCATCGGCTACAGCTTCGGCTTTAGTCTGATGAATTGTTTCCGGCGGATGGTTCGGTGGCGCGTAGAGTGTGTACAGTTTCATAGTCAGAGTGGCTGAGGTATTGATGATATTGTGCATCGTTCCCTTCGGGATTACTAATGCAACGCCATCCTTCAGTGGATATTCTTTTCCAGCAAGAACCGCTTTCCCCTCCCCCTTTTCAATACGAATAAATTGATCGAGCTGGTGCACTTCCTCACCAATATCTTCATTCGGCTTCAGGCTCATGACCACAAGCTGAAGATTTGTATCGGTGAAAAGTACCGTGCGAAAGTTGTTATTCGCTAACGACCTCTCTTCTATGTTGTCGACGTATGGCATGGATTCATTATACTTGATCAGCCTATGAATGATCGCAAACGCATCGGGATCATTTTCTCCGTCTTTTTTTAGTCGTTGGTAGAGATGCCGCGGAAGAAAAATGAATGGGTAGAGTGCGCGCGCAATATCCACCTTAACAAACGAAGGGTAAGGAAAAATGGCCCATTCAGGACCCTTAGGTGGGACGAAAGACATCGCGGATAAAGTCTCGTAGTGACACGCTGGCCCAGACCAGTTCAAGAACGACAAATGGCCAGCTCCCTGCTTGGTAGGCGTACACGGTAAGAATCGCCGCCCCGACAAAGTTTCCTCCATCATAGAGCGCGCTGTCATTTTTGAGAACATTCATCTGGTTCAAGATGAAGAAAAGAAGAAGAGTTCCCGCACCAATCGCTCCCAAGACGATGTTGTCCATAGAGAGGAATTTAATTTCGCGCGTTCGTACGAAGTGATGAATAATATGCTGCAAGCACAAAAGCAATACCGATAGTCCCCGTGATAAGTTCTGGTACCTCGGTCAGAAGACTGACGAACATAGACGCGGCGAGCCCAAATATCGCCCAATGCGCACCGTGCTCAAGATAGACGAGCGTGTCGAGCGTACGTTCCTTGACCATGTATACCGTGAGTGAACGCACAAAAAAGGCCCCTATTCCTAAACCGACCGCAATAATGAGTACTTCGTTTGTCAGTGCAAATGCCCCGATGACACCATCCAGAGAAAATGCCGCATCCAAGACTTCGAGATAGAGAAACAATGCCACGCTTTGTGTCGCCACTTCCCTCGCCCCCATAGAAAATGCGCTGGTAATCCCCTGCATGAGGATGAAGGTGACGACCCCCACAATGCCAGACGCGAGGACGGTCGCTTGGTTCTCCAGAGGAACCAGGAACGAGAGAAGAAACAGCGTCATTAACACCAGCGCAATCTCTATCGCTTCAATCCGCCCCCAGAGCGTCAAATGTCGCTCAACAATCCGTATCCAGTGCACCTTTTTTGCCGTATCAAGAAAATACTTCAAAGAAACCATGAGGAGAAACGCCGCTCCAAATGAATTGATAGCGTAGCGCGCACCCTCCAAGAGATGTCCGTACTCTGCAGGATTAAAAAGTGCAAGCTTGGCAATGGCGATTGGTGAAACGAACACGGTCGCACTCACAATGAATATCGGCAAAATGAATCTTGTTCCAAAAACCGCGACTAAAATACCCCATGTTAAAAAACGTTTCTGCCACAGCGCGCTCATTTTCTTCAGCACTCTGGCGTTCACGACCGCGTTATCAAACGACAGTGTCACTTCAAGTGCGGTTAACAGCGCGGCGATGTAGAGCGCTTCAATCCCCCCGTACACAAAAACTGCCGCGAGACCAATAACTGATACAGCAATCGAGGGGAGGAAGAAATTTAAAAGCTTACCCATACACTATATGCGATCTTTGTGTTCTGAAAAGAATATTTTGTCTTTCATGATCCCGAGTGGCACAAATCGTTCAACGACAAAATCATTCATCTCCTTTTCCCCTGAAAAAATAATATCTTTGCCGTCAGCAATGGCGCCCCACCTCCCCACAGCCCGCAAGACATCGATCTTATTGAAGACGAGGTGCGTGACACCATTCAATCGAATAGCGCGCTCCAAAAGATCAAAGTTAAGCCAATTAACCTGACGTGCTCTGCCAGTCGTCGCGCCATATTCTTCACCTATCTCACGAATCTTTTTGAAAATTGGTTCATCAGGCTCAAATTTTTTCGCACCAACGTATGTTTCGTAGATCTTCGCACTCCCCCATACTTCGCGAATCGCGTGTGGTGGAATACCGTTTAATATTGCACCGCCAATCATGCAGTGCGAAGAGGTCACGAACGGGTAGTCACCCCAGTCAATGTCGAGCCCGAAGCCCTGCGCCCCCTCGCCTAAAATGGTGACGTTACCCCTCTTATGAAACTCTTCATAGAGATCAATAAGATACGGTTGTAACTCAGGGACTGATTCAGCTCGTATTCCAGTTCTTCCATATTTGTCTCGGTATGCAGGTCCGTTCCCTCGTTTCGTCGTTCCTATCCTTTCATCTTTGCTGTCTTCTGTTTTGTGACTTTCCGTGATGATGTGCGTGTTATGAGCAATGAAAATTTTCCCTTTCATTGAAACGCCGCCTTCCTCAAGTTCCCCGATCTCTTTGAAAAACTGCACAGGATCGAGGACACACCCGGGACCAATAATAGAACGCACTCCCCAAAAAACTCCCGCAGGAATTTGGTGCGTTACAAACTTTTTCCCTTCATGAAAAATCGTGTGCCCAGCATTTGCACCGCCGTTGTATCGGATGACGTGCGTGTATTTTCTAGTTTTCGCGAGATAGTGAGTTATTTTCCCCTTGCCAGAGTCTCCGTACTGCAAATCGACAATGATGTCAGCATCCATACCGTTAGAAATAGGACGCGGACCCCAACCCGCGGGATATAAAAATAAATTGGAGAATACGATCTGTGCAAGACGCTAGCTGCTCGTCTCCATGGTATTCATGATTTCTAACGACATCCACATCGGGAAAGTATACGCTTCGTATGCGGTATCCGCAATGAAAAACACGGAATGCGGCGAATTTTCTAGAGCATGTCCGGAAACCCGCGGTACCCGAACCGAAACCGCTCATTTCCGTC
>CAYHYY010000039.1:0-8898 GCA_964360975.1 uncultured Candidatus Saccharibacteria bacterium
CTCATTGTAACCGTTTCTGCGTTCCCTAGTGAAACTAGGG
Organism: uncultured Candidatus Saccharibacteria bacterium; assembly: GCA_964360975.1. GTDB lineage: Bacteria > Patescibacteriota > Minisyncoccia > Phycocordibacterales > Phycocordibacteraceae > Phycocordibacter. The sequence continues at coordinate 41 of CAYHYY010000039.1, forward strand.
AATGTAACCATTACTGAGCATACTTGACATTTCCATTAATGAGAAATAGACTTCCTCACTATGATAGAAAAAAGGTTGACTGAGTCGAAAAGCATACTTTTCGGCGCGAACGACGGATGGGTAGAGTATGTGAAAGGCTGCAGTGCGGCATCCGATGTCGCTGGAAGACCCTGGTGCGGAGAGAATCCATGCAAATGGTTTTGGTACGGCGGGTGGCGATGCAAAAAGCACGCTCCTAAAGATAAGAGGTAGTCTGCGCAACGATTGAATATCCAATACGTACCGGCCCGCGTTGAAACAGATAGAGTGTCATAAATCACTATAGAGGCCTCGCCTCTATAAATGTCCCCAATGGTCTAAGTTTTTCGCCATGCACAATTTTTTGCATTATAAGTCAAAACCAATCGGGTCAATACTTGAGCGAACTGCAGTCGAACAATCAGCCTATTAGATCGAATGATTGGGATTGCATACCTCCTCTTGAGAGTATATGACGACCAGTTCGCTAGGATTCCCATTAGCGTCTCTTAAGAGTTTCAATTGTGCGATTGAACCTCCTACGGAAAATGTTTTGCCGTTCGGCGTATTTTAGTTGACCTATGCGGTTATCAAAACGCGGAGGGCATATTTTTTCCGTCAAACGGCGGGTACCGGTCAGGATCGATAGTTCTTTCGAAGCAGGCTTCACCTGCAGGATGTTTCCAGTTCTCATTGAACATGTCTCCGGCGGGTCTCGTGACACCGGGAAGTTCACGAGATGGAGCGTTGAACATCGCGCATAGGTTGAATGAATGTTCACCGGTGGCTTCGTAGGTATATGCCTCTCCCGTCTCAGGGTCCATTGGAATGATGAACCCGGAAAGCGGATCAGCCAAGTCCTGCAATGTAGTTGGAAGTACCTCCTTCTGCTGATAGTAGGTCACCATCTGGTACTGGATAGTTTGCAGGTCGGAAACTTTTCGCTCATCGATTTTGAGTAGACGCTCCTCGAAGGGCGAGCCGATGATAAAGAAACCTCCGACGATTGATGCAAGAACGACAAGCGACACCACCGCGCCTATCATCTTCGACTCCTTCTCCCTTTTCTCCCACGTTCCTTTAAGCTCGTGCAGGTAATAGTAGAATCCGCCGCCAAGGACGACGAGGATGGTAAGCGCCTTCAGCAGAAATCTCGTCGTGAGATCACCTTCGAGAAACGTGTAGATGACGGCAATGAGGTCGACGGCAATCGTGAGTCCTGCGACAAAGAGCGTGAGATAGACAAGCCATCGGCGTACCCACAGCTCTTTTTTTTCAGGTATTTTCCGTATATCACTATGCAATAGCCGCATGAGCCATACATACAGCGGAAAGACGACGACCAGTGAGGCTATGGCAAAGCGGATGGTGCCTGAGTAGGGATCGAAATAATATGTACTCGTCGCGACATCGGGGAAAAGAACCTCAATGTACTCATGGATGAGGAGGATGAGCGCGGTCGCGCTCCAGTAGAGCGTTACCATTGCGCCGAGCCATAGAAAAAAATCTTTCGGGGTTACCTTAGGTCGTTGTGTAGTATCCATAGACGTGAATAGTACCGCGAAGCGGGCTTAAACGAAACAGGGGATGTTCGCTTCAGTGGCACAGCCTCCGAGCCTCGCCGTCGCTCTTGCCGCCCGCTTTGAGACGCCTCACGCAGTCATGAAAGGTTTCATCAGGGCCCCTATTCGGAATCGGTCCATCTCCGGGTATTTCAGCTCGTAATTCTCTTTCGCGATGTTCATCGAACATAGAAAATATTAAATTTTAAACTCTATGACATCTCCATCTATGACGTGGATTACTTGTCCTCCCGACTAGGGTTAAATTCTGGATCTTTGTCTGGTCCAAGCGGTCTGCCCGATGGTCTTTGTTCGGGAGTCTCATCGCCACGTTTCGGGTGCGGTGGACCACTACCACCTGGTGCTGGCTCCCATCCCCGTAATGCGTAAAATCCCTTTGTAAGACAATTGATATCGCGCAATTCTGTCACACCGTAGTTAATCATACTGCATATGGTATGGCATATAAAACTTTTGTCTATCTAGATTTTAAACTCAATAACGTCGCCGTCTTTCACCATATACTCCTTCCCCTCCGTCCTTACCTGCCCCTTTTCTCGTGCCTTTGCATAGGAGCCTGATGTGATGAGGTCGTCGTACGATACTACTTCAGCACGGATAAATTTGTCACGAAAGTCGGTGTGGATAGCGGCGCCCGCTTCGGGCGCCGAAGAGCCTTCCGGGATAGTCCACGCGCGCGACTCATCTTCGCCGGTGGTGAAAAACGTTATTAATCTAAGGAGCGAGTACCCCGCCTTAATCAAATCATCAATGCCGTCATCCATGACGCCAAATTCTCTGCGCAGCTCCTGCTTCTCATCTTTAGACACATCTCTGAGTTCGCCCTCAATGGCCGCATCAACCAGGACGTAGGTTGAGCCAGAATCACGAAGAAACGCAAGGAGGTGTTGGTAGCGATCATCGTTCATTTCATCTACATTGTGTCCCCCTGCTTTCTTATTCAGGATATACATTATCGGCTTCACGGTGAGAAGTTGCAGACTCTTCGAACTTTCTCGTTCTTCGTCGTTGAGTTTTGCAGTCTGCGCGAACCGGCCCGTCTCAAGTACCTTCATTATTTTCAAGAGCGCCGCATGCTCGAGCAGTGCCGCCTTGTCACCTCGCTTTGCGTCACGCTCGACGCTGACGAGCCGCTTCGAAACACTCTGCATATCAGAAAGTATGAGTTCGAGATTAACGATTTCGATGTCGCGCACCGGATCGATTTGCCCTTCGACGTGTGTGATGTCAACGTCCTCAAATATTCGAACGACCTCCGCTATAGCGTCAACTTCGCGGATGTGCTGCAAAAACTTATTGCCAAGCCCTGCCCCTTCTGAAGCCCCTTTCACGAGTCCTGCGATGTCAACAAACTCTATGACCGCGGGAATGGTCTTCGCTGAGCCAGAGAGCTCCGTGAGCATATCGAGCCGTGAATCAGGAACCGGCACAATGCCGACGGAAGGATCAATGGTGCAAAACGGATAATTCTCTGCTGAGACCCCCTTCGCGGTCAATGCATTAAAAAGCGTCGATTTCCCGACATTGGGAAGACCTACGATGCCTATTGAGAGACCCATGGATTGTAGCCTACATGGCGAATCTAAATATTCAAAGATATCTACCGAGCTTGCATTCCCATTTTTCGCACTTTTGCGAACCAACGATGGCGAGTTTCATCGGACGATTTCTCGCTGGGAGAGAAAACTTTCACCTTCACCGGGTGCATGCCGGAAAAACCGAGTGTCGCACGGTTCAGTTCATTGGTAAATTCTCCAAACAAAAACCACGTGATCCATGGGTGGACGTTTGCTAAAACAATAACGCGCACGCTTTTCCCTTTAAAGAGCGCTTTCCAACGCCATGAACTCCCCTTCACCATCTGGAAGGCAAAACCCGGAAGCCACGCGCGATCGATGAGACCTTTAAGGAGAGCCGGCATCGTACACCACCAGTTCGGATAGAGGACGACGAAATGCTCGCACCACCGCACATTGTCCTGAAACGTCTCTAAATCTGGCTCGAGTTCTTGAATGACCTTGTAGCCCTTATGTAAAATAGGGTCAAATTTCATTTCTGGAATGTTTTGCCGACGCACTTCGTGACCCGCCTCTAGGGCGCCCTCTTCATACGCGGATGCCATAGCGTTCGTGAGTGAATCCATGTCGGGATTCCCCATCAATATAAAAATCTTCCGTTTCCCAGGCATGCGCAGTTAAATCCTAGCACGTTCGAGCGTGACGCCGGGAAAAAAATATGGGGAACCGCCACGTTTGGCTGTATACCCTCATCGTGTTAGACTCCCAAGACCATTTTGAAGCTATGTGGTATCTGAGTCGCATCCTCGCCCAGCTCCGTATTATTGCGGAGCACTTCGTCACGATTGGTAAAATCGTCTGGTCCTATGCGCGTACCCACGTGCTCATTTCCTCCTTTGTAGGGGTCGTCGTGCTGGTGGGGATCGGAACATTTATCTATTTCACGGCGACGACCCCGGAGCTGATCACGCCTGGACTCCGAACCGTAACTCTGGTGAGAGTTGGTGATGTTCTCGTCGGAGAGCCGCTCTCGGTGATTGGTGAAATTCGAGCGACCAGCGAGGCAAATATCTCTGCTGATTCAAGCGGGACCGTGCGTGGCGTTTATCGCTCTCTCGGCGACTTTGTTGGCGCGGGAGCAATTATCGCTGAACTCGATAATAGCGTGCAGAAAGCGCAAGTAGCACAGGCCGAAGCCGCCCTTGAAAAAGTGAAGGGGGCATCGGGCGCTGGACAGCTGAGCGTTGAGAGCGCGCAGGAATCATATGCGACCGCGCTCTCATCGGGAAGGAACACAATCCAAAATGCCTACGCCGCCATCAATGATGCAGTAGAGCGGAAGACTGACGCGCTGTTTTCCAATCCGAAAACCAATCCACGATTCATACCGGCGACCTCGAACGCGCAACTCGTGCTCACGGTCGAAAGCGGTCGCACTGCGCTAAGACCCATTCTCGCACGCCACGAAACTGCGGGAGCCGCGCCGAGTACCGCCGATGCCATCCTCGATGAGCTAGAGAATCTCTCGCGCGAAACCACCGCGGCACAGGAGTACCTCTCGACCCTGATTCTCGCGCTGAATGCGGCAATACCAACATCCGTTGCTTCTGAGTCTGCCATTGCAACCTACAGAGCTGACGCGAGCGTTGTTGCAACGAGCATTACCGGTCTGAAAAGCGCGATCCTTTCCGCAATCGAAAATATCAAAGTGAAGCGCACGCAAGTTTCTATAGCCGCATCGACGCTCGCCCAAGGTTCGACCGGCAAGAGCGCCGATGTACTGGCAGCAGAAGCAGCGCTCGACGCGGCGCGCGCTGGCCTTGAAAAAACAATCATCCGCGCCCCAATTTCAGGTACGATCAATCGCCTCGATTTGGATGTCGGAAATTTTGTATCGGCTTCAGTGCCGGTGGTCTACATCGCCAATGCGCGAGCGCTTGAGGCAATCGTGTATGTTTCAGGCCAGGATCTTCCATCAATTGTTCGCGGTTCGAAAGCGTCTATAGCGGGGTTAGCTGAAGGAACCGTTTCGAGAGTTGCTTCCGCATTAGACCCCGTCACCAAGAAAGCCGAAATTCGTATAACGATCCCGAGCGATGCGCCATTTGTCTCAGGACAATCGGCGACCCTCATGATTGCGAGAAAACCAATCGCCACGGAGAGTCAAGAACTTTCCATTCCAATAGCGGCGCTGAAAATCACGCCTGAAGGTCCAACGGTCTTTACCGTTCTGAATAACATCTTGGTAGAAAATCCCGTCGTACTCGGACAATTACGCGGCTCGACGGTCGTCGTTGAGTCTGGGCTTATTCCAGATATGCGTATTGTCGAGGACGCGCGAGGACTGAAGAAGGGGCAGCGCATCGAGGTAGCAGAAAGCGGTGATGCAAACTAGAGTAGTACAAGCAAGTCACATCGTATCCACATAGGGGAGGTCTCATATGCACAAATTTTGGTACTTCTTCATAGAGAAACGTCAATTCACCGCGCTCCTCGTCGCGGCGCTTGTTATCGCTGGTTTTGCATCAGTGGTAGCCATACCAAAGGAATCAACACCTGAGGTAGAAGTCCCCATCGCCGTGGTTTCGACAACACTCCGCGGCGCTTCGGCAGAGGATGTTGCGGAGCTCGTCACCAGAGAAATCGAAAAGGAAGTGGCGACCGTAGAAAATCTTTCCAAACTCACGTCAACCTCAAGAGAGGGTGTTTCAATCGTGGTTGCAGAATTTGAAGCCTCTGCCAATTTGGAAACCTCAATACAAGAGGTGAAAGATGCGGTCGACCGCGCAAAGTCGAGTCTCCCGAGAGATGCTGACGACCCATCGGTACTGCAAATAAATTTTAGCGACCAGCCAATTCTTATCCTCTCTTTGTCTGGAGGCCTGCCGCCAGCAGAATTTTCGAAATTGGGTGAAGAAATAGCAGACGAACTTGAGTCTATTCCAGGCGTCGCCCGCGTTGACATCTCGGGTACGCGCGATCGAGAAGTTTCTGTGGTTGCGCGACGTGAGTCGCTCGAAGCGTTTGGCCTCTCGCTCATGGACATTGCTTCTGCAATTGCCGCCTCCAATGCATCTATTCCGGTTGGCACGATTACTGTTGACTCCATTGAGTACGCTGTTGCTTTTCAAGGCGAGCTTGAGGAGCCGGAAGACTTGGCCTCGGTTACGGTCGGGCAGATTTCAGGCAGACCGATTTACCTTTCGGACGTCGCTGACATCGTGAATGGGATAGAAAAAGCACGATCAATTTCACGCGTCTCTGTTGACGGCGAGCCGGCAGCGCCTGCTATCACGCTCAACGTCTATAAAAAAACGGGAGGAAATATAATTTCGACGACCAACGCGGTGAAAGAGCGACTTGATGAACTATCGGATACGACCCTTGCGGGCATGACGCCGCTCGTCATCTTCTCGAGTGGCGACGAAATTATAGACGATCTTACCGAGCTGTCGAGCGTGGGACTTGAAACCGTCGTGCTCGTGATGCTGTGTCTCTTCATCACCATCGGATGGCGCGAGTCAGTGGTCGCCGGCCTCTCCATACCGCTCTCGTTCGTTATCGCTTTCATTGGCCTCTATGCGTCTGGCAACACGATAAACTTTGTTTCACTCTTTTCCCTTATCCTCGCGATCGGCATTTTGGTCGACTCTGGCATTGTGGTCACCGAAGCAATTCATACGCGTTTCAGAAAATTCGGCGACAAAATGACGGCGGCGAAGGAAGCGATTCGTGAGTACTCATGGCCCTTGATTGCTGGCACGATGACCACGGTTGCGGTGTTTATCCCGCTTTTCTTTATTTCGGGGATCGTTGGTGAATTCATCAGCTCTATTCCTTTCACCATCATCTTCCTCTTGCTCGCGTCAATTTTTGTCGCGCTCGGTATGGTGCCAATCATTGCTATCGCTTTTACGCGGAGCGAGACGAACGCCATTGAAAAGAAGCAGGAGAAAATGAATGAGCAGGTAAACGCGTGGTATCGCCGTTGGCTTAAAAGCGTACTCCTCGACAAAAAATTTCAACGCCGCTTCCTCTGGGTCACCGCGTTCGCATTCGTAATTGCGCTCGCGTTGCCCATATCAGGAATCGTTAAAGTCACCTTCTTTCCGGGAGAGGACGCTGACCTCGCGTTTATTGAAATTGAAGAACGCCAAGGCACGCCACTTTCGAATACTGATTTATCAACGCGCGCGGTCGAAGAGCTCCTCTATGGCGACCCTTCGGTCGAATCATTTACGTCAACCGTTGGTGGTACCTCGGCGTTTGGCGGCGGCTCACTCGGCGACGTCACCTCAGGATCCAAATACGCCAACATAACGGTTAATCTCATACCGAAAGAAGCACGCGATGAATCATCGGCTGAATTCGTAGAACGCTATCGAAAACAATTTGCCGTATTCAAAACATTTACGGTTCGCGCGTTTGAACCGCAGAACGGCCCGCCAACTGGCGCGCCCATCCTCATCACCTTCTCCGGCAAGAATCTCGATGATCTGTCACGTGCGGTCGATACGGCGGAAAGCGTGCTGCGTGAGACGCCTGGATCGACCGAAGTAACTACCTCGACCAGAAATGACAGCAACCAATTCGCGCTGACTATAGATCGCGCAAAAGCATCCGAAGTAGGGTTAACTCCCGCATTCATCGCGCAGGCGCTCAGGACTGCGGTATCCGGTACGATTTCGACAACCATAGCGCGTGCCGACGAGGACATTGATGTGGTCGTGTCGACCAACCTCAACCCCGATTGGCGAGAACCGTCTGACGCGACCATCACCACCATAGACGGTCTTTCAAATTTACCATTAAAGACACCGCGCGGTTCCATCCTCCTTGGCTCACTCTTGACCGCGACGATTGAAAAGTCGAACGCAGTCATTACACGTGAAGATCAGGAAAACATCGCGTCAGTCACTGGCTATGTGCAGAGCGGCTACACGGCAACAGAAGTATCGAATGCCTTTAGGACGGCGATGGGCGAAATACGCTTGCCGAGCGGTGTGACCATGAACATCGGTGGTGAGACGGAAGACGTCGACCAGTCGTTTACCGAGATGTTTTACGCCTTAATTGCTGGCATGATCCTCATGCTCGCCATTCTCGTTCTTGAGTTCAATTCATTCCGCTACGCGGGGTATCTCCTCATGCTCATTCCACTCTCACTTATCGGTGTTATGGCTGGGCTCGCCTTGACCTTCCAGCCGCTCTCTTTCCCCTCGCTCCTTGGTATTATCGCGCTCGCGGGCGTCATCATTAACCACGCCATTATTCTCATGGATTCGGTTATGGTCCGCATGAAAGATCATCAAGGGAGAACTCTTGAAGAGGTGGTCGTTGACGCCGCAGCATCACGCTTACGCCCCATTTTCCTGACGACGATCACCACGGTAGTCGGCATGATTCCACTCGCGAACGCAGGCGGCCTTTGGGGACCGCTCGCATTCACCATCATGTTCGGACTGGCATTTGCCATGATACTGACGCTCGTACTCACGCCTATCCTCGTCTATAGACATCCAGGCAGGCAGTTTTGGAATAAACAAAATGATTAGCGCCTCAATGGCCATTAACGACCTCCGATGTCGTTATAACGACATCGGAGGTCGTTAATTCTGGCAGACTAGCCCTATCCTAGTATAACGACATACGAGGTCGTTAATCATTGCAGGACGATGGTACTTGGACTAGAGCATGTCCGGAAACCTCCCCCTACCTGGAAACCGCTCATTTCCTACTC
>CAYHYY010000040.1:0-8820 GCA_964360975.1 uncultured Candidatus Saccharibacteria bacterium
GGAGTCGATGTTTTTGCTCCACCCGAGGTTTGCGAGGTGGCGGATCACCGCTCGCTTCACAAAGTCCTCGGAGATGATTTTCGCCCTTACAGCCATGCTTTTATGATACTTTACTTTTGTTGACACCGCAACGGATCGAGGAGTACAATCTACCCACGTCTAACACAAAATTATGCGTGCTCACTTCCAAAAACTCCGCAGTAATCTCGAGCTCAATGATACGCTCAAAGGCATCATCGAAACGCGGCATGCCGCTGTACGAAGTGTTATCGAGAACAATCATCCCTCTGTAAAAGAGACGAAGCTCATCGGTTCGCTGCAGCGATTGACGCGCATTCAGCCTCGCGAAAACGACGAGTTCGATATCGATATTCTTGTTGTTCTTGGTGAGTTCACGAATTGGGTAACTGTCGGTGGGGTGAGCCCCGCACACGCACTCAATACTGTCCATGCGGCCGCTATGGAGAGTGATCGGTATGCTGCAAAAAATCCGCAACAGGATGCTCCCACTGTGAGTTTGGATTTTGCAGACCGAATCAAAGTCGAGCTTGTACCTGCCTACATCGATAACATCGGCACGACCCCAAGCGGAGAGCTCGTGCCGCCGAAAGGCCGCGGATATTGGGTACCTAAAAATGGTCGTTGGGAGCATGCAGATTATGACTTCGAAGCGGATCACATCACTCGATTGAATACAGCAAGCGACGGGTGGCTCGTGCCAGCGATAAAAATGCTCAAGGCAATCAAGCGAGAGTATTTTCCGGCCCTGCGCTCGTTTCCTATGGAGATCATGGCGGCGCAAATAATTCCAGTAATCGTCAGCGGTAAAAAGACGCGCGGTGAGCAAGTATCATCACCAGATCTCCTTGAGCTTTTCTTTGCGGTTGCAAAAGACACGCTCGGCACTTCCTTGAAAATCCCGTCGAGCAATTCGCCAGCAGTTCTTATAGGCGAAACTACTGTTCAAAGCGTAAAGAACGCCTTTGGTGTTATCGAAAGACACATAACCGCCGTCAACCGATTGACAACCGATGCTGCAAAAGTCGAAGGGTGGAGGCAGCTTTTTGGAGATGCTTTTCCGACACGAGTATGAGAGACAAATGCACAAAAGAATGTGATGCGGTCGAACAAAATTGTATCTACACCGGCGAAGCACACCACATCATCGCGGACAAGCAGTATTGGCTGTCGATCGGTTTTCAAATTGTGCCCGCCGTTATCGCGGCGGTGCTCGGCGTACTTGTAGGTAGCGGGACGGTTCCGTTTTGGTTTGTTTGGTTGAGCGTGATGTCGGCCGTGATTGCGGCGGTCGGGAATGTACTGAATCCTCTAAAATCGTATTATGACCATCTCTATGCGGCTAAAAACTTCACAACTCTCAAACAGGATGCTCGGGCACTTCGCGATACTTTCTCGTCGCCTATGAGTGATAGTGAATATATCGCAGCGGCAAAGACACTACACGACCGATATAATGATCTTGTGAGATTCGCTCCTCCGACGGAGAAGAAAGCGTTTGAGGAGGCGCGCAAGCGAGTCCAGAGCGGAATCCACAAACTCGATTAGACGTTATGAGTATCAGCAAAATTAGGGAACGCTTTCCAAGCACGAACGCTATGAAAATAGGTTCGGACAGCGTTTAGCTCTCTCCGCCTTCGCCTCGCTGAAGCTCGGCTTCGGCGGACACAGTCCGCAAGAAGACGAGCGAAAGCGGGAATAAATTATTTTATGTACTACGTCTACACACTAAAATGTTCCGATAAACATTTGTATACTGGTTGTACAGAAAATATAGAAGAAAGGCTAAATCGTCATAATTCAGGCCATGTTCCAGCTACTGCCGGAAGACTGCCTGTAGAACTAGTTACGTACACAATCTTTAAAAATAAATATAGAGCTTTCAAATTCGAAAAATACCTGAAATCTGGTTCAGGTCGAGCATTTATGAAAAAACATTTAAGCTAAAATGAATCTCTTATTTTTTAAACTAGTTCTGGTTGGAGCTACTTATCTAAAGCTGACAAAGCTATAATTACCGAAACGAGAACTGTCTAGAATATGAATTACGACCCTAAAGACAAAGACCGTCTGGTACAGTTTTATGACAATCTCATTGCAGAGAACGGCCTGCATACTCCACAAGCATTGAGCTGGATTAGTGACTCAACGCAAAATATTCGCTTCGCTGTTTTGTGTGGAATCGGTAACATGAACAGTCGCTCTGTTTTGGATATGGGATGCGGCTTCGGAGATTTCTACGATTTTTTAGAAAAGAATTTCAAAAACTTTTCATACTATGGCATCGATATCCATGAAAAGATGATAGAAGCCGCTCGTAAAAAATATCCTCAGGTAAAATTTGATGCTATGGATTTTGGTGATTACGAAGGCGAAAAGTTTGATTATATTGTTTCATCGGGCGCGCTTTCGTTCAAAGTTCCAGAGTACAAAAAACTTTATTTTGGACAGATTAAAAAGATGTTTGAGTTTTCGAACATCGGTGTGGTGTTCAATATGCTCAACGCGAAATACCACGAGGATAATGAAACTTTTACCGCTTACGCAATCCCAGAAGTTTACGAGTTCTGTTCAACTTTAACTGAACGAATAGTAATCAAAGAAGACTACTTGCCGCAAGATTTCACTTTTTACCTTTATCACTGAATAACACCGCCAACCCGAGTACCTCAGCGGGGCCGCTAAGAAAGCTTTACAATGCTTGCATAAGAAAGGTTCTAGACCGACTCACACCGCACATGAAAAGAAAATTCGAGACATCCGCAAATGCCCAACAGGAGCAGGTCATGCGAATCCTTACGGCGCAGAATCAGGCACGAACACTCTTGTGTAGAGTGTACGCGGGACTCTCAGGACGGACAAAAATTCGATTTAATTCATGGACAGTGCTCACGTCTCGAGATGAAGCGCCGGGTGCGCGAAACAATGATGTGCATCTCGTCCTCCGTTTCGGTGATGCGCGTGCGGAACATTCTCTTAGGGTGCGCGTGTATATTGACCACACCATTCAAAACCCCAACGTCTACAACCATGGCACAAATTTCATGATGACTGCATACTTGTGTGGACCGAACGGTAGGGCGACTTCATATGCCATGAATCAGGGCTGGTATCGCGCGGACGGAAACTCTATAGCAGCTGCAATAGCGAGCTCGACCCCACAGCTCTTCGCATGACGGATCGCTTCCAAGGTGTCGTATTGAAGGGTCAGAAACGCGGGAGCGAGCTTGGTTATCCGACAGCAAATATCAAACTTGAAACGAAAGACGTCGAGGGCGTTTTTGCCGCCCTGGTCTCTATTCATGGTGAGTCCTATAGGGGGGCCGCGTTTGCTGACCCATTTCGTGGCATTCTCGAAGTTTTCCTCTATGATTTTTCTAAGGAGCTATACGGCATCGAGATAGAAATTGAACTTCTGGAGAAAATTCGCAGCGTTGAAATGTTCGATTCCGATGAAAAGCTGCGGCAAAGGATCGCTGGCGATATTCTCGCCATCAGCGCTTACTTCGATTCGCGCGCGAGTCTTTAGGTTCCTTCCTGCCAGCTCGCTAGATATTTTTGTTGTTCGTCTGTCAACGTATCTATTGAGACGCGCATAGACGTGAGTTTCAAATCCGAAACTTTCTTTTCAATCAGGGGATCAATGTCATAGACGCCAGGGGTAAGCTTCCCTTTATTATCGACAACCCATTGAGAAGCCAGCGCTTGTGTCGAGAAACTCATGTCCATAACTGATGCTGGGTGGCCCTCAGCCGCCGCAAGATTCACCAAGCGCCCTTCACCGATGAGGTAGAGACGCTTTCCACCTATCACATACTCATCGACGTTTTTTCGAACGTCTTTGGTCGTCGATTCTGCGAGCGCCGCTAGCTCTTTTAAATTAATTTCAACGTCGAAATGGCCGGAATTACAGAGAATAGCCCCGTCCTTCATGAGGGGGAAGTGTTCTTTGGTGAGCACATTGATATTGCCGGTTAACGTACAGAAGATATCGCCTTTCTTGGCCGCGTCCGCCATCTTCATGACCTCAAAGCCATCCATGGTAGCCTCGAGTGCCTTGATTGAATCTATTTCGGTGACGATGACGTGCGCACCCATACCGCGCGCTCGCATAGCAAACCCCTTGCCACACCAACCGTAGCCCCCCACCACCACGGTCTTTCCGGCAATGAGCGCATCCGTAGCGCGGATTATTCCATCCAGCGTCGATTGCCCGGTGCCGTACCGATTATCAAAAAGATTCTTTGTCTTCGCGTCGTTCACTGCAACGACGGGAATCTTGAGCGCACCGTCTTTCGCCATTGCGCGAAGTCGAATGACCCCCGTCGTGGTTTCCTCCATCGAGCCCATGATGGTCGAAGTCATCTCGGGATGTTTCTGATGAATGGTAGAAATGAGGTCCGCTCCATCATCCATCGTGATGACTGGATTATGCGCGATTGCGGCCTCGATGTGCTTGAAAAAGGAATCTCGGTCTTCGCCTCGAATCGCGTGAACCTCAATTCCATAATCTTCCGAGAGTGACGCAGCGACATCGTCCTGCGTCGAAAGGGGATTCGATGCGACGAGCATGACATCAGCACCACCCGCTTTCAGCGTCCTCATGAGGTTGGCTGTTTCCGCCGTCACGTGGAGACAGGCGGAAAAATGCATGCCCTTGAACGGCAATGATTTCGAAAATTCGTCTCGCACTTGTCTGAGTACGGGCATATCCCGTTCAGCCCACTCGATTCGCTTCGTTCCTTCCTTTGCGAGAGCCTTATCGCGTATATCTGACGTCATGAATGTGATGGTAATTGCTGCTTAAAATTCTCCTCGTACCGTAAGCGCACCTCATCAAACGTGAAGCGATGCGTCTGCGTTCCTCGAGTTTCGACAGTATAGCAAGCGACGACTCCGGCGAATCGTCCAGCAACCTCAAGCGGCCACTCTCTCAAGAATCCATACAGAAGTCCCGCTCGGTACGCATCGCCAGCGCCAGTAGGATCTTCAGTGTTTTTCGGCTTCGCGGGCGGAATCTCGATAGTCTTCATCTTTGTTCGAATGCGCGAACCTTGTTCTCCGAGTGTCGTGACGAGCATGTCAGTGTGTTCAAGAAGTATATTTTCGTTCCAACCGGTTTTCTTCACGATCATGGCGAGCTCATAGTCATTTGAAACGAGAGCTCCTGATTTTTCGATGCCCGACTTGAGGTCATCTCCGGAAAGCGCTGGTATCTGCTGTCCGGGGTCGTACAGGTACGGTATCTTTCGCTCGCGAAAGAGTTTCGGAAACGACCGCATGTCGTCCGGATTACCCGGAGACACGATACCGATACCGGCGTCGTTCCATGTCGCGTCAGTCACCGTGTATGGTTTCTTCATCGCTCCAGGGAAAAAGGCAGTAATTTGGTTATCTCTCTGGTCAGTAAGAATTGAGGCAAATGCGGTCTGGAGCTCTGCATCATTCTCGATGAGGTTCGTGTCGACGCCAACGGATTCGAGCCATTTCTCATACGGCGCGAAGTCTTTGCCTGCTCGCGCCACGGGCGCCGGCGTCTCGCCGAGGAGCGCAAGATTGTAGGCGATGTTACCCGCATTTCCTCCAAATGATTCGTTCAGATCCTCGACAAGAAAACTCACGTTGAGGCTGTGAATCTTGTCCGGCAGAACGTGATCTGAAAAAACACCCTGAAAATTCATAATGCGGTCAAAAGCAAGTGATCCTGAAACAATGATGCGCATGGCTAGGTGGCTTTGAGCGTCATGTATATGTCTTCTATGGCGGTGACCGCTTGTCCTGCGGCGATATTGTTTTGATGGTACTTGGCATCAGTGCAGTCGCCAGCTGCCCAGATCCCGGGTACCGACGTTCTCTGATTCGTCGGATCCGTAATTATCCGCTTGTACGCGTCAGTTTTTACTAATTTCTCTACATAGTCTGTCGCGGGAACCATGCCAATTTCTACGAAAATACCAGAAACGGCTAATGTTTCTACGGTGTCTGTTCCCTTTATTCTGTATTTGATTCCCGTAACAAACTTTTCGCCGATAACTTCCAAAATCTCCACATTTTTTACAGCGCGCATTTTTTGGTCTGCAAGAACTTTTTCTATGGTTGAGGGGTCTGCAGTAAATTCGCCGCTGCGATGGAGTAACGTGACCGATTTCGTGTATGCGAGGAGTTGTGCCGCAGACTCAAACCCCGCGTTGCCACCTCCCACGACCGCAACATCCATGTCCGAAAAAAGGGGACCATCGCACGATGCGCAGTAGGTGAGACCCTTGTGATCGAACGTTGCCGCACCAGGAACGTCAAGCTTTCTTCTCGTGCCGCCGCTCCCTACCAAGAGCGTCTTTGCTTCATACGTTTTCCCACTTTTTGTCGTTATTGAAAATCCGTTTTCCGTTTTCTCTACCAGTGTGACGCGCTCACCCTTGGCAATATCAACCACTGAGCCAGCATAGGCACGTACGTGGGCTTCAAGATTTTTCGCGAGCTCGCTTCCGGATATCTTTTCAGTGCCGATCCAGTTTTGGACTTCTTCTGAGACGACGCTTTGTCCACCAAATTCCTCTGCAATGAGCACCGTTTTTAAAAGCTTCCGTGCCGCATACACCCCAGCGGCTGCTCCAGCAGGTCCTCCTCCAATAATGGCGAGATCGTACATAGGTGAGAGTACAGGGTGCAGGTTACAGGTGACAGGGAAGTCACATAAAAAAAGCAACGCTGTCGTTACATTCTACAACCTTCCACCTGTACCATACAACCTAGCCCTTGCGTCCGCGACGCAAAAAAGCGGGAACCGCGCTCCACTCATCTTCCTCGTCAGATGTTGCAGGTTTCGGTGCCGGCTCCTCGCGCTTTACCGCCGGCACATCATCCTCATCTTTTGCGGGAGAAGGAATGACGGTGCTGAATATTCTGCCTCGATTCGCTTCGTCGTCCTTCTTTTCTTTCTTCGGGGTGAGTTGGAAAAGCGGTTGCCCACGTGATGCCGAGCCTTCTTCAGGAAAACCAGTCGCAATGACGGTGACCCGTACTTCGCCCTTCTTGAGGCGATCGTCACGTGACGTGCCAAAGATAACCTTTGCATTCTTGTCTATGGATTCAGTGACAATCTGAGCCGCAGCTTGTACTTCAAGGAGTCCCAGGTCTTCTCCGCCCGCAATTGAGAGCAGAACTCCCTTTGCGCCGGTTATTGAGATATCGAGGAGCGGAGAGTTGATAGCCGCGCGCGCTGCCTCCTCGGCGCGTTTGTCGCCCGTAGAGAGCCCGACACCCATGAGTGCTGAACCAGCGTCCTCCATGATTGACTTGATATCGGCAAAGTCGAGGTTGATATTGCCCGGTGTGGTGATGAGGTCAGAGACACCTTCAACTGCTTGGCGCAGCACTTCGTCACATAGCGCGAACGCCGAACGAACGGTGGTTGCCTGATCGACCACCGCGAGAAGACGATCGTTTGGAATCACAATCAATGCGTCGACTTCTTTTCGCAAATCCTCGAGACCTTGCTCGGCGAGGCGCATGCGTTGCTGGCCTTCAAAAGAAAATGGTTTCGTGACCACGGCGACGGTGAGCGCGCCTGCATCTTTTGCGATTTTTGCGACGACGGGGGCTGCCCCGGTGCAGGTTCCTCCGCCCATACCGCCGGCGATAAAGATCATGTCAGAGCCGCGAAGCGCGTCTTGAATTTCAGCTTGTGTTTCCTCGGCGGCACGTTTGCCAATCGCGGGATTCATGCCGGCTCCAAGTCCTCGCGTCAGATTTTTTCCTATGTGAATTTTTTCACGCGCGAGAGACTGCTGCAGGTCTTGCGCATCGGTGTTGATGACTATGAAATCGACCCCCTTCACCTTTGAGGAAACCATGTGATTAATGGCGTTCTTTCCGGAACCGCCTATACCAACGACGCGAATCCTTGCTGCTGACTCCATTTCTGAGTGTACTTGTGGCATGGTGAAAATTAATTGAATCTCACCATAATAGGGGATTCATGCGGTCAATGCCAACCGTTGACATTTTCCGAAAACAAGACAAAGTTATTTGCGGGCCTGCTCCAGAATGCCCCAGAGCAGAGCAGTTTTCTTAATGCCTCGAAGCTCTGCTTCGGGGTAGTTTACGGGAGGAACTGACGCAACACACGCATGATGCTTTTCCATATATCAGCAAACGCTTCTTTTGCCGCGGGGCGCGTATAGCTCTCCCCAGTCAAACCCCAGATGGTTAAACCGTACGCGACAGCCCACGATGAATCTTTTATTTTGGCGTCGGAAGCAATATTCACATGCGCAATTTTCGAATGGAGTTTCAATGAGGACTCAGCAATCTCTTTGATAGGACCGATACCAGAACCGCCGCCCGAAAGAATGATGCCTGCCGGGAGCAACTGATCCTTGCCAAGTTTTTTTAGATGCCCGTCTATTAATTCAAATATATCGGTCAAACGCGCGGCAAGAATATCATCGAGTTTTTTCTTCGAATACGGCGTATTCATGAGCGCGCCGAGTTTTAATTGTTCTGCGTCCTCCAATGAGATGCGGAGGCCGAGCGCAATATCTTTGGTGATGTCCATAGACCCGATGCGAAAGACTTTTACGGAAACGGGAATGCCATTATCAAAGACGACCATAGAGACCGTCTCTGAGCCGATGTTCGCAAGCACGCATCCCGCTTTTTTTTCAGAATTCGTCAGCGACACGATTGAACCGGCAAGGGGGGAGGCCATCGTATCTTGGACTACAATATCCGCGCTCTCGACCGATTCTACGAGGTCGATGACGTGCTGCTCCAGGCACGTCACGTAGAGCGTCTCAACGG
>CAYHYY010000041.1:0-8580 GCA_964360975.1 uncultured Candidatus Saccharibacteria bacterium
CGACGATTCACCCCCGTGCCAGAGGCACGGGGCACTCTCGTCGTCCAGCCAGTAGGAAATGAGCGGTTTCCAGGTAGGGGGAGGTTTCCGGACATGCTCTAGGATTTAGCGACTCATTCCTAGTCGCGGACGATATTGAAGCGCTTCTAAGACATGGGCCGATGAAACGGCCTTTTCTTCTTTTAGGTCGGCAATGGTGCGCGCAAGTCGGAGGACGCGATGATACGAACGCGGTGAGAGATTGAGTGTCTTTGCGGCTTTCACGAGCGTGTCCCTCGCCTCGGACGAGATGCCAACTGTTTCATCGAGGTATTTAGAGGGCAGTTCGCTATTAGTGGAGTACGGAATATCCAACGTGTTCATGCGAGCGCGCTGCGCTTGTCGCGCCAAGAGAACACGCCGACCTATTGCGCCCGAGCTCTCTGACGAGCTCGGCGCTCCTAATTTTTCATGCGGGACATTCGGTACTTCGACCCAAAGGTCGATGCGATCAACAATGGCTCCTGAAAGTTTCTTTTCAAACCGTTGGATTTCTCGCGGGTCAGCATTGTGGCCAGGCGGGTTCATGGCGGCAATGAGCATAATGTTTGCAGGGAATGTCGCGGAGCCAGCTGCGCGCGCTATTGAAATCGAACGATTCTCAAGAGGTTCGCGAAGCGCCTCAAGTGAACGGCGGTCGAACTCAGGGAACTCGTCGAGGAAGAGGACGCCGTGGTGCGCCAAGGTCACTTCGCCGGGACGTATGGTATTGCCACCTCCAACGAGTGAGACGTATGACGAGGTGTGATGTGGCGAACGAATCGGCGGTCTGGTGATTAATGTTTCTTTGAGCGTTCCTGCTATCGAATGGATGGCGGTTACTTCGACCGCCTCGTCGAATGAGAGTGGCGGGAGTATTCCCGAAAGCGCGCTCGCGAGCATCGTCTTTCCCGTTCCGGGCGGGCCGACAAACGCAACGTTGTGTCTGCCTGCCGCCGCTATTTCTAGCCCACGCTTCGCCGTTTCTTGCCCGCGTATGTCTGTAAAATCAGTGTTGAGCGCGGGGGAATTTTGAATCGGCGCATGATGTGGTGTTTCTGGGAGTATTTTTTCTTTGCGGAGGTGCTGTACTACCTCGGTGAGCGTGCGTGCGCCGAGTACGCTGATGCCTTCGACGAGCGCAGCTTCAGATGCATTTTCTTTTGGGACAACGATAGTGTGAAAACCGCGTTTCGCTGCGGCTATTGACGCGGGGAGCGCTCCGCGCACGGCGCGCAGGGTCCCATCGAGCGCGAGCTCGCCAAGAAATGTAATTCCTTCCGGATCAAATTTAATCTCTTCTGCTGAAACGAGATATGAAAGCGCCATGGGTAGGTCAAACACGGTGCCTTCTTTCCTGATATTCGCCGGTGCAAGCGAGATTACTATTTTTTGATTGTGTTGTTTTGGTGATTTAAATCCAGAATGCTTTATCGCTGCGCTCAAACGGTCACGCGCTTCCTCAACCGCTTTGTCGGCGAGCCCGACAACAGAAAAGGCGTAGAGCGATTTCTTGGTGACATCGGATTCTACGGTGACGAGATCTGATTCCGGGAAACCGGGTTGGATAGAGAAGACGCGCGCAAACACAGAGCGCTTCGTCTCCCGAAAAGCTAAAGACACCTTCCCACAGTCCCCCGCTCGGTGCAAATGCGGAAGCCGTCACAAGAAAAAAGCGGCTCTAGGCCGCCTAATTCATATGTGCCTTACACGTTGATGCGGCGGGGTTAGCGTCGAGGCGATCAAGTTCAATGTCTTCTCCATCAACTTCGCAAGCGCCATACGCGCCAGTGTCCATCTTACCGAGAGCACTGAGTACATTGTTCAAGCGCGCCTCCAATTCATTCATCGAAGCAGAATCTTCAACCATATTTTCGATAATATCGGCGTTGTCATTTCGGTCTGGACCGAAATCATCCTCGGCGCGTTTTGCAGGCACCCAGTCTGCTGGGTTTGAAGGGTTTCTTTTCCCAAGCTTTGCAAGTTCGGCCTCGAGGAGTTTTTTTTCATCCTCAAGTCTTTTCTTGAACGAATCGCGTAGTTTTTGATCGAGCATGGGGGCATCGTACCACGGGGCACGCCGCGCGTACCAGCCCTCGTCGGTATTTAACGGCCTCCCGAAATTGAAAGGCGCGAAATGAGTTCTTTCAACGTGGATTCGTTCGTCGTGATGATCAGTATGTCTTGCGCAGGGAATGCGTACAAGATGGGCCACTCGCCACCACCAGTGCGCAGATCGATGTTTTGAAATATTTTGTCCGAAAAAGTAAGTTCGGGGATGCGGATCGGCGCATTGAGTGGCGCGAAGAATGCCCCCAATGATTCAGCGAGTCGTGTTTCGGCGATGAGCATGGCGTCGAATGCCAGATCGTATGAATTCACGCGGAAGATAATAAACGGCTGGTTGCGATCGAACGCGTGGACGCCAATCATGGCGTAGGCAGTATTTCGTGCGAGTTGCGAAGGAAATCCGAGCTTGGTAGCGAGGACATCGGGTGGCAACAAACTTCCCGCTTCAGTCATGATGAGTTCCTCGACCTCTCCGAGCGACAACTTTGCGTTGAGCCTGACGTCACCGAGGAGTTTTGAAAAGGTAACAGGGTTTTCATCAATAGGAATTATTATTCTCGCGTTGGTCGGGATGATGCTCGGCGGCGGCGCCACGATGTCCTCGCGTGAAGAAGCCCAGAGTGCGACGACGAGTGCGGCAATGCCGAGAACGACGAGTACGGCGCCGCCGCCAAGAAACAGCGCGCGCCGACGCTCGCGCGCCGCATCTGCTTCTCGCTCGCGCTGCCTCGTCTCATCTGCCGCCATGCGTTCTCGTTCAGCACCGATGATTGTTGAGAGACTCGCCCCGCGTTTTTTTATTTCATCTGATAAGTCTGCGGCGTACGTTCTGATTCGCGGTAATCCATCATCTCCCACTTCCGTTTTCATCGTCTCGTTCACCTTGACGATCTTCATGTCGGGCTTTAGGTGAGGCCTCACTTCCATGCCGATTTCTCTTCGCCCTCGTTCGCCCGTGACTCCCCCAAACGTATTCGCTCCATCAATTTTTGCGCGCGAGCCAGAGGTATCAATGGCGTGCATGAGCAGCGGATCCATCCCTTTCTTGGCGTCGTCAGTAAGACCGAGCGTTGCCGCTACTGCCGGATGTGGCCCCTTCATCGATTCAGGGAGCGGAATATCAGCCAGAGAAACTTTAGAAGGAATAGGGGGCAGGTCAACTTTCGGTAACGAAAGCGATTCTGGTGTGGGGTATTTTTTTTGAATCACCGAATCCTCTGTAGCATGTGGCTTTGGAGGTTTTGGCATCTGAATTGGTGGCGGGACGACATATTTTTTCTGCGGAGCTTCGCTATCGACTTTGAGGGGCGCAGGAGGTGATTGTGGCGAAACGCCAAGAACTCCGCCAGGTATTGGCGGGGTTGGTGTTGCCTCTTTCGGTTCGCTATTGTGAGCGGTAGTTTCGGGGGCCTTGATTTCTTGGTCGTTCTCGTCCGCCATCTCCCCCATTATGCGGCATTTCTGACTCCTTGAGTCCTTTTCTTGTAGCAAATTCTGGATCAATTGCTTTTATGGAGAGATTCACGCGACCTTGGTCATCGATTTCCTTAACCACCACCTTCACGACATCACCGACCTTGAGTGCCTCTTCGACGGTGGCGATCCTAAACGGAGCGATTTCAGAAATGTGTACGAGGCCTTCATTTTTTCCTCCAATACGAACGAATGCGCCGAAATTCATAAGGCGTGTGACGGGTCCCTCAACCACATCACCCGGTTTAAAGACACGAGTCATGTCACGAATTATCCGGGCGGCTTTTTCAGGGGCATCACCTTTGCCGGTCACGAAGATGGTGCCGTCGTCGTCGATAGAAATTCCTGAAACACCTGTTTCCTCTTCGATCTTCTTGATGTTTTTTCCTCCGGGGCCGATGACCATGCCAATCATATCGACCGGAACAGAGAGTGAAACAATTTTCGGCGCGCGCGGCGAAAGGTCCTTTCTTGGCTCAGGGAGCGTTTTTGTAATGGTTTCAAGAATATGGAGACGGGCTTTCCTTGCCGCAGCAAGCGCCTCTCCCATTATCGAGACCGGGACGCCGTCAACTTTGACGTCGAGCTGGATCGCGGTCACCCCATCTTTTGTTCCTGCGACTTTGAAGTCCATGTCGCCATGGTGGTCTTCCGGACCCTGGATGTCGGTCATGACTGCATACCGTGTTGGGCTGTCATACCAAATACCCATCGCAATACCGGCGACTGGCGCGGTTATGGGAACGCCGCCATCCATGAGTGCCAAGGTTGATGCGCAAACGGAACCCATTGAGGTCGAGCCATTTGATGCAACCGCTTCCGAGACGACGCGGATGGTGTACGGGAAAATTTCTTTTGGGGGTATGACCGCGAGCAGCGCTTTTTCTGCTAATGCGCCGTGGCCAATCATGCGACGATTCATGCCGCCAAATCGTCCTGTTTCACCAACAGAGAATGGCGGAAAATTGTAATGGTGCATGAACCGCTTTTTTTCTTCCCCCTCAGTTCCTTCGATCGAGTCAATAATTTGTGAATCGTCTGGTCCGCCCAACGTCAATATGGACAAAACGTGCGTCTGTCCACGATAGAAGATGCCCGTGCCATGGAGTATTGGCGAAATTCCTCCCGCCTCTGCCGACAACGGCCGCACTTCGTCCATCGCTCTCCCGTCGACGCGCTTCTGTTCGTCAATTGCTTTACGACGCATCAGTGCCTCAACCCTTTTTTCAAAGAAATCATCCGCCTCTTTTACGTCGTCGGGGGCCGTCTCTTTGATGCTGGCGAGAAATTGATCCTTCAGAGCACTCATGGATTCCTTCCCGGGGGTTCCCGAGAAAACCGCGCCCTCAAATTGTTCGGCGAACGTTGCAAAGGTTTCTTTGACAGCTTCATTCATTGGCTTCTCAGTAATCGCCACTTTCTCCTTACCCATCTCGGCTATTACTTTTCTTTGGAATGCTTGAATTTTTTCTATTTCTGCCATGCCGAACACAAACGCGCGTTCGATTACTTCTTCTGAAACAATTTTCGCGCCAACTTCAATCATCGTGATGGTGCCGTCCTTGCCGCAGAGCAAAAGGTCAAGTTCTGAATCTTCCGCATTTCGCTCGGCGTACGTCGGGTTCACGATGAAGTCATCGGTCCCCTTCTTCTTGCCGATGCGTACCGATGAAACCGGTCCGCCCCACGGAATGTGAGACGTCGCGAGCGCGAGTGACGCGGCGTTGACCCCGACGACATCAGGATCTTCTTGGTCGATGGAGAGTACGGTAGCGACAACCTGCACGTCTTTACGGAGCTTGTTGTTAAACAGCGGGCGAATGGTGCGGTCTATGACGCGACCTGATAAAATCGCGTCTTCGGACGGCCTCCCTTCACGGCGGATAAATCGTGAACCGAGAATCTGTCCCGCGGCATAAAATTTCTCCTCGTATTCGACCGAAAGCGGAAAGTAATCAATGTCCACCCGATCTTTTTTGCCCATGACGACGGTTGCAAGGACGATCGTGTCACCATAGCGCATCATCACGGAACCGTGTGCTTGGTCAGCGAGGTCGGTAAATGTTGCCGTCAGTTTCTTACCGCCTACCTCTAATTCAAATGATTTCTTTTGCATGAAGTCTGCTTATTATGGTGCGAGACTTCCAGATTTCAGGCGCATAGTGCGTCTGCATATCTGAAAACCTCACGCTTTCTAATGGCGCTACTGTAACATTTTCTCGAGCATTATTCTACGCGCCGTTATCGATCGTCAGTGTCGGAGCCGACCACTTTTGGTGCGATGTCGTCCTGTCCTTTTTCGCCTTCATCGGCTGAGCCGATAAAAGGAATGCCTGCAAAGCGGGATGGGCCGAGTAAGAATTTTTTCGCGTCGAGCGACATGTCGATGAAGTCGTCGGCAGATTCCTTGAGGCGCTGAGATGCGGATTTTCCAAACGCAATCACTTCAACTTGCACGCCGTGGCTGTTCTTCAGGTACTCGACCAGCGGGACAAAGTCTCCGTCACCGGTAGCTAAGACGACCGCGTCGAGACGTGGTGCCATCTTCACCGCATCGACTGCCATGCCGACGTCCCAGTCGGCTTTTTTTGCGCCGCCATAAAAGACTTGGAGGTCTTTGGTTCTCGTCTCGATGCCGATTTTGGTCAGCGCATCGAAGAAGGCCTTCTCCTCCCCTGATTCGGTCGTGACGACGTAGGCGATGGCGCGTATGAGCGTGCGCCCGTCGAGCGCTTCCTTAAGCACGTTGGCGAAATTGACTCGCGTTCGGTAGAGATTTTTTGCTGAGTGGTAGAGGTTTTGCGTGTCGATAAATACCCCGACTCGTTGCGCTTTGTGTTTCACTATTGACATAAAATTATGAAATTTTGAGCGAAAAGGTCGCTCTGTTTAAAAATTACTTCTTAGGCTTTATAAAAGAACTCATGAAATAGTACCCCGGATACACGGAGGATACAAAAGAAGACGTGCAAACTCTCGAACTATTTCTTAAGACCCAAATTCTTGACTACTTTGTTGTATTCCTTCTTGTCCTCTTTTTCGAGATATTTGAGATGTGTCCTTCGGTTAGCGACCATCTGGAGGAGGCCGCGGCGAGAGTGTTTATCCTTGGCGTGCTTCCTCAAGTGTGAGGTCAATTCGGTGATTTGTTTGGTCAAAAGAGCCACCTGTACAGCCGCAGAACCGGTATCGGTGTCGTGCTTTTGGACGGTCTTCATAACCCGAGTTTTTTGGGTCTTCGTGAGCATTCTCGTAAAATACCACGGTTAAGCCGTTTTTGCAACTTATAGGGGACCCTATATCACCATCTCCGTATGGCGCCCCTTAAATAGATCTCTTCCAATGTCGAGGAAAGAAGCGCCCTTTTGGTTCTTATTGAGGATTGAAAGAGAGAGATCGAAAATACTTTGTGAGAATTCTTTCCCATTTTCAGGTAGTACATCGACGAGCAAGCTAAGAATGCGCGGCAGTTCTGTACGCACGCGAGCAATGGTGTCTCCTGCAAAGGCCTCCCCCATCCCACGAACCCATGTATCTGGGTCAGCTATAGTCGCTTCCGTTTTGCGTGGTGCGACCGGCACGTTTTGTACTCCCTTCGTCCTTAAAAAAGTCTCAGTGCCCTGCATTATTTCTGACCCGACAGCACTCACCTTGTATTTAGCATCCATTTCATCAAGTATTGATTCGGGTGGCAGATTGAGTAATGGGAGGAGGCGGACAAGAATTGGAAAATCTCGGCTACTGAGTCCGTATGGATGTTGCACATTGTCAAATACTTTTGGATTTTGTTTAATACGCCAAAAGGCGGAAAGAAGCGCACCGATCTTGTTTTCGATCTTTACTTCTTCCCCGCCTAACCGGATAGGTTTTGCAATATTTTTGTACAGCATCTCAATTTCTTTTAAACATTGCTGGCGCGGATTTTTCACTTCACGCATTAAAAATCCGATTTCTGCAATCCGGGAGCCTACGCCAACAATTTGCAGACGAGCTGCCTCTTCCACATTTGCTTTGAACTGTGCCAGCCATTTTTTTGAGAGCAGGTTCAACACTTTTTCGGATATCTTAAGCAACGCCCACTGGGTAGATGCGCCTGACAGCACTTCTTCATATGTAGGGAAGCGCATTTCTTGCTTTGGATCGTATTTATTCGCTACGACGCTCGCAACCATCGGAATAAAAACATAGAGGCTTTCCGACGGTCGGATGTCGGCAATGTCTCGATTTCCAAAGAGCGAAAATTTGCGTAATTCTCTGAGGGCATTCCACCCAATCGGCAGAGATTCTAGTGTGAGTCGTTCATGAGGAGAAACGTGGTGTGTGTTCGCCTCTTTTGGCTTCGCTCCCTCTTGTCCTTCCTTCTCTGGAGTTAAAAAATCAACGACATCGGTGCCCGCCATTTCAAATGATGAAAGCGCTTCAGTCCCAAGACGCCCGATTTCTCCTCCGACTTCTGCTGCTGTGTGCACTGTAGTATTCGCCACATGCTCACCAGCGGCAAGCATTTCTCGGCCAAGCAGAGCGACACCCTCTGAGAGAGGCGGTGGCTCTGGCTGCTTAAAATCTGAAGATATTCGAAATGTTGCCTGGCTGGGTTTTGGTTCTGGAGATTCCTGTGGTGGAACATTCCCTGAAGCAGGTCGAGCGGTATCGAGTGTTTCTTGGGAGTGAGAGGGCCACTTAATGCGGAACCTTACTCGTCCTCGTCGTATTTCTTTCTGCTCAATTCCAGATTCTTCAAATGGGCTAGTCTGTTTTTTCAGAAAAGAGAATTTCATGGCGTCGTACTCATTATAGACGCATAGATGCTAGGGAGCCTTTTCGCAGTTTGATTTAGGTGGTGAGCAGTTTATGAAACATCTCAGCATATTCTTCAGGGTGCGTGACGGGCCCGTAGTGGCCCTTTCCTTTAGTTTTTTCGCGTTTTCCGAAAGCGGATTCTTCTGTCTGTCCGCCGCGCGCTACTCGGGCGGCGTCCTCGATTTTCTTTCGTCTGAAGACCATATCTTCGGTGTCGTA
>CAYHYY010000042.1:0-7970 GCA_964360975.1 uncultured Candidatus Saccharibacteria bacterium
CACCAGATACTCGATGGACTTTTGTCCAGCCTCAATACGGTGGCTGGCACTTTCTCTTCCGTTCAATCCTGTTATGAAAACCTCGCGCAATCCCCACCGACAGGCATAACGTCCGCCATAGCGCTCGAGCGAGCAAACGCCGCATCGACGACGGTTGGCGCGCTCTTTGGACCTCAAATGTACGCATACCAGGGAGAACTTGATAATTCTTCCGCCATCGTCACGCAACTCGCGAGCTTGGGGAACGCTGCTGCCATCGCGGTGAGTCCTGAACAGGTGAATGCAGTCTCTGCGGCGTACGAGTCTTTACTCTCCTCAGGCGTCGTACACACCACGACCGACGTCTCATTCCTTGCGAGTGACGCAACCACCATGAGTGGCACGCTCCAATCGCTTCAAAACCTAGGGGCAACCCAACTCGCCGAGTGCCAAGCACTATGACACACATGAACGTCGTCTATCGATCATCGTTCGCAACGCTTCTCATCGTTTCAATAGCTATTGGCCTCTTGGGATTCACCATCGATGCCGCAGCGCAACCTGCTACAGCACCGGCACCCGCTACAGCACCGGCGCGAAGTTCGTCGACCTTGGGACCCTATTTGTCTACGCTGTGTAATGTACCGGGCTTAGCAAATTTGATACCGGGCTCAAGCGTTCTCTGCGCTGTGAAAGCTACTGCAGATGGTGCGGACTCCGCTATTTAAAGCGTTACAGGCACAACACCCATCGCTGATGCTGCGGAAGCTTTAGAAACAAATTCACAAACAGGACTGCGTTGGATGTTTGGCATCACCATCGGTCTGATTGCGTGGATAGTAGGCTTTCTCGTTCAGATCCTCGTATGGGTAGCGTTTGCCATACTGGCAATCATCGGGACTCTTTTCGATTTTGTCGTAATGAATTTTGTCGTCAAAATGAGCCTCTTCGTAAACTCGAATACCGCCAATGGTATCCGCGTGGCGTGGGTCGTCATACGCGATCTTGCAAACATCGGCATCATTGGCGCGCTCATCGCGACCGCTATCGGTACCATCATCCAGTCGACAAACTACAACGTTGGCAAGTTCCTCGCAAAGATAATCATCGCGGCACTCCTCATCAACTTCAGCTACTTCATTGCGGGCGCCGTTATTGACGCATCAAACTTTCTTTCAAATACGATCTACAAAAACATGATCGTCGCCAATGGCCCCGCAAGCGTTTGCTCGAGCGTGACCTCTGTCACGAACTGGACGAAGAATTCCAGCTTTACGAGCGGCTGTGGCATCGCAGCGCAACTCATCGTCATCACAAAACTCCAAGGCTGGAGGGCAGGTTCGGGAAATCAAGACCCACTCTCAGATCAGACCTCAGATCCGACCTTTGTGGACCGTACCGATGCGCTCGTGGAATATGGGGCTTCATACGGCATACAGACTCTTGTCTATAATCTTCTGACACTCATTTTCATTTTTGCCCTGATGTACGTGATGATTATGGCCATGGCGCTTCTCGTGGGTCGTTTTGTTTCACTCATACTTCTCTTAATTACGTCTCCGATTGGGGTTGCGGGTGTTGCCATACCGTTTATCAGTGGCTATGCGACTAAATGGTGGACCGCGCTTTTTACACAAGCATTTTTTGCGCCCATATACTTTTTGATGGTTGCGCTGTCATTTATGGTGCTCAGACAAGCAGCGGTAGCGCTTAACACGGTGAACGTAAGCGGGGGGGCTGGCATCGTGACCAGCGGCATAGGCTCAATACTCACGTTTCTTATTACCATCGGCTTTATGATTGCTGGTCTCCGCATTGCGAAGAGCATGTCCGAACAAGTCGGCGAACTAAAGGAGATCTACAAATACACCGCGCCGCTCGTCAATTATCCGCTGGCAGTCTTGGGGCGATACGGCATTGGCGGACTTGCCCACGTTGCGGAACCCTATTACAGAGACTATGCTGCAAAATATCGCTTGGACCAAAGTAGAATCCCGTTTGTTAAGAGCCTCGATCGAAACATTCAATCTGGCCTCAAACAGTTGAAGGAATATAAACCTTTTGGATACGAGTCATACCACGGTGAGCACGAGGCGCAGAAGGCGCGCGGCATAGAACTTGGTGAAGTCCAGCGCGAGAATAATCTGTGGAACAGGTCGAAGAGTTTTGGTGGTGATGACTTGAAACGG
Organism: uncultured Candidatus Saccharibacteria bacterium; assembly: GCA_964360975.1. Lineage (GTDB taxonomy): Bacteria > Patescibacteriota > Minisyncoccia > Phycocordibacterales > Phycocordibacteraceae > Phycocordibacter. Next base: position 2,169 of record CAYHYY010000042.1, read on the forward strand.
TACAACGAACTCAAATCGAAACCGAAGCTCACCGGTGCCGAACAACGAGAGCTCCAGATGCTTGACTTGGCGAAAAAGAACAATGGCTGGCACGGAGCGATGATAGCCGCAAAAGAACAACACAGCGATGAATACTATAAGGGCATTCAACAAGAAGGAGAGTCCGATGAGGCGTTCAAGGAGCGCCAGGTTCTGCGAACAACCGTCGATGAATTCGGAAATAAGGTGGAGTGGGGCAGGAAAGATGGCGAAGACTTGGCTGCATATGATGAGCGACTCGATAACTTGACCGGACACTTGTATTCGCGAGGTGAGATGCAAGCAATTGCCAGTGCATTGCCGAAAGACTTCTTCAAGCGACAGTACGACCGCGACCCGGAACTCTTGCTTGAGTGGGCGGAGGCTCTTCCGGAGACAGAGTTTAATACAGTAATGGGCCGCGAAGATATCAGACGTGATGTTAAAAATAAAATGCGAGAACTCCGCGATGGGCAGACATTCGGCATGATTGAAGATGTGCACAATCGTGTGCAGAGAGGTGAGATCGCATATGGAAGTAAAAAATACGGCGAACTGCTCGAGGCTCCGTACCGTCGATTTGAACGGTTCGGTCCTGGAAAGGAAGGCTTTGTCGACAGAATACAATCTGGGCCATTTGAAAAATTCAGAAAGTACAACGAAACGTGGCGGGGCGGGTCTATGTCAGGCCAATACATGCTCCTCAAGGAGAAGCTCGGTCCGACAGAAAAACGAGAGGTTGAGGAGATGAAGCAGCGCGCCTTTACCGACGATATCAACGATTGGCACGGAGCTCAGATGATATTGGGTGCGAAACCGGGCGACGTAGAGTTGCCGGATATCGGCGGCTCGGACAACTACCATTCTGCGCAGCTCGCGCGCGAGCACGCAGAACGGATGAGAGAGGAAGCGCAACGTGTCTTGGATAACAAGAATGCGCATGAGGATGATAGAAAGCTTGCGACAGAGCGAAAGCGATTTGCGGAAATGGTTCTCGATCCATCGAAGGTCGGGGTGCCGGAGAATCAGAGGGTAAACCTCGTCACCGAGAATCTAGCGAAACTGAGAGAAATTCGCGACTCGAACATGAGCGGCAAGCAGAAGCAGGCTGCGTATGATGATATTAAGAAGAGCAACGTCGGACTTATCGCATCCCGCATATTTGACGCTGAGGGAGGCATGACAGGAGGTTCAGGCATGCCGGGCTGGAGAAAAGGAAAGAACATCAACGAGGTCATGGCCATTCCAGACTGGCCGAAATACGCCTACAGTCCTGTCATGGTCCAAGGATACTCGTTTAGTGAACTGGCGGAGATCGCGGAAAAGGGAGGATTGGACATACGTCACATCGATTCGCTCATGTTTAATGCACTCGTATACAAGGACGATGCAGATATTGATGCATTTGCATCAAACATGCAGACAATCGACCGCTTTGGCGGCTGGCCCGATCGCGAAACGATTAAGAAAATCAATGCGCAGCGCGTAAAGATCGGCAAGAAGCCGACCGTGCCGGATCGCCCACGCTATCCAGGTGCAACCCAAGAGCCGAGCAAATAATAGATTCATGGAATATACGCGCATATGAAGGAATACTCGTTGACAGAACGAAAAAATGCGTTTGCTCGGTTGCCTCAACCAATACAAGACTACCTTGCGTCTGATGAATTATCGCGTATCTACCTTGGACTGAGAAAAAAACATTCGCTCGATTTACGGCAACTCATGGTCGTGAGTGAAATCACCTACGTTACCTTGCTCGGACTTGAATCGGAAACCGCGCTTGAGACGAACATCCATCAGGGGTTGCATGAGTTGTCGAATGTGGGGGCGCGAGAGCTGGGGGGGCACAACAACCACAGTATTTTCAGAGAAGCGAAGCGACGACTCCGTGAGAATATAACGACACCAAAACCCGCGTGGGACGAGAAACAATTCGGACCCGAGGACGAATATTGGAGAATGGTGAGCGGGAAACCGCCTCCAGGACCAGTTATACCCCAAACCGCTGCAGCCAATAAAGAAGGGGGGCCGACAACAAATGAAATGGGAGAACGGACTGCCGCGATAAGCAAGACTGCAAACATTATTTCGAACATGCCCGCTTCCCCCGCCAAGTCACCTATTGAGTTAAAAATGGATTCGCCAATCGTTGATTTCCCCAAAAATGCGAGACTCGAACAACCCCCATCGTCCGGCATACAGCGTGTAACAAAAATCTCTACGCCATCGCCTCCCCAACCCCCAATTCAATCGACAAACCCCCCGATGCCATTTGAGTCGCAGTTACAATCAGCTCCGGTGCAGCCCAACCAATCGAAATCCGCTCCACCAGTCGAACTAAAACTGAACGTCGTAACACCTACAGAAACGCAAACTACACCGCCACAGTCGGCGGCACCCAAACCTGAACCTTCTGCATTCAAACCGCCGCCGAGATTAAAAGGGGATACCGACCCATACCGCGAACCCGTTGAATAGGCGAGAAGCTTTGAGGGTAGTCCGTCATGCCCCCGCGGCAAGCCGCGGGGCATTGAAACCTAGTAACGGTATAATGCCGATAGGCTTTTTGCTTAAAGCTCCGCATTTGCCCTATAATCTCTTCACATGCGATTCCAGGTACCCCAATTCATAGAAGTTGAAGACAAAATATTTGGCCCGCTCACGGCGCGGCAGTTTGTGTACCTCGTCGGCGGTATCGGGTTTCTCGTCGCGATGTGGATAATACTCCCGCTGTGGCTCGCCATCCTCATAGGCGGTCCCGTTGCGGGTTTTGGTATCGCGCTGGCATTTCTAAAAATAAATGAGCGACCCTTCATTACGATCTTAGAGTCTGCCTTCATGTACGTCATAAGAACCAAGCTCTACATCTGGCAGAAGAAAAAGGTTGGGGTACCTTCCGCAGGAGATATTATTCTCGCGAGTGACACCGCCGAAGACCCGACCAAGTATGTTCCGGCAGCAACCGGTTCAAAAATAAAAGACCTTGCGTGGAGCTTGGACATTCATGAAAGCATTTACAACAACAAGGAGCAGCAGAAATAGCGCTTTATTAGTACGCTACAATTACTATCGTGGCTGATTCAGCAGGGAAAAAGAAATCCGCCGCCGCGCAAGACTTCGTGCCTATCAAAGAGGTGCGCGGCGGCATCATGCTCATGAAAGATGGGAGCCTCGTCGGGGCGCTCTTGGCTTCATCGGTAAATTTCGCGCTGAAGTCGGGAGACGAGCAGGACGCCATTATCGCGCAATTCCAAAATTTCCTGAACTCGCTCGATTTTTCAGTTCAGTTTTTCGTGCAGTCCCGGAGACTCGACATCCGCCCGTACCTCGCGCTTCTTGAAACACGCCTGTCCGCTCAGGTTGAAGATTTGATGCAGATACAAATTCGTGAGTACATTGAGTTCATCAAGCTCTTCACCGACCGCGCGAACATAATGTCAAAACATTTCTTCGTCATCGTGCCCTACACGCCTCCAATCATTGATGTTCAAAAGGCGATAAAAAAACGGTTCTTCGGCGGGGAAGATCTCTCGGCGTCAGAAGAAAAAGAAAAGGGGTTCGAGGAACACAAAACGCAACTCGAACAGCGCCTGTCGATAGTACAGCAAGGCCTCGTCCGCTGTGGAATCCGCTCGGTTCCTCTTGGCACCGAAGAGGTGATAGAGCTCCTCTACAAGGAGTTCAATCCCGGCGAGTTAGAGAAACCAATCGCGCTCTCAAATGAGCAAACGGAAGGCGCGGTCAGGGGAACGCGCGTATAAAAACATGGGAATCTTTGATCTATTCGGCGGCAGTACGACTAAAAAGGAAGAAGGCTTAACGCCGTTTTTGCCAAAAGACATTTATGAAGCGGCAAAACTTGATTTCGCTGACATCATCGCGCCATCGGCGCTAAAAATTACGCCGCGCGAAATGAATCTGGGCGATAAGCTCGTCCGTACCTTTTACGTTATCTCGTACCCGCGCTTCCTCTCTGACTCGTGGTTCTCGCCCATCATCAATCTCGACAAGGTGTTTGATATCTCACTCTTCGTGCACCCGATCGATACCGCTGGAGTCCTTCGCAAATTTCAGAAAAAAGTAGCTGAAATTCAGAGCCAGATTATGAGCAGGGAAGAGAAAGGACTCGTCAGAGACCCCATCCTCGACACCGCGTACCAGGACATTGAGCAACTGCGCGATAAGCTCCAGCAGGCGCAAGAGCGCGTGTTTGATGTGGGCCTCTACATTTCTATCTACGGAACGAGCCAAGATGAGCTGGATAAAACGGAATCGGAAATACGCTCATCGCTCGACGCGAAACTTGTCTACGTAAAACCGGCGCTGTTCCAGCAAGAACAGGGATTTAAGAGCGTCATCCCGGTCGGAAAAGACGTCCTTGAGATCAACTCAAAATTCAATTCTGAGCCGCTCTCATCGTTTTTCCCCTTCATGTCCTTCGATCTCACGTCAGATAAGGGCATCCTCTATGGCATTAACCGGCACAATTCTTCGCTGATACTCTTTGATCGTTTTTCTCTTGAAAACTACAATTCTGTTACGTTTGCAAAATCAGGTTCTGGAAAATCCTACGCAACGAAGCTTGAAATATTGCGTTCCCTCATGTTCGAGACGGAGGTCATCGTGATAGACCCGGAATCCGAGTATGAGTACCTCGCGAACGCCGTCGGTGGTCGCTTTTTTAACATCTCGCTTTCCTCCGAGCACCGCATCAATCCATTCGATTTGCCCGTGGCACGTGAAGATGAATCTCCCGCTGATGTCCTCCGTTCAAACATCATCAACCTCGTCGGTCTTTTTCGTATTATGCTCGGCGGGCTTACCCCAGAAGAAGATGCCATCATCGACCGCGCCATAACCGAGACCTACGCGCTGAAGGACATTTCCGGGGCACATGATTTTTCAAATATGGAACCGCCGCTCTTGTCAGACTTTGAACTGGTCTTGGCCGGCATGGAAGGCTCGGAGTCACTGGTGCAGCGAATTACCAAGTACACCAAGGGCACCTGGTCCGGTTTCATCAATCGTCCGACCAATGTCGACATCAATAAAAAATTTGTGGCGTTTTCGGTCAGAAACATGGAGGACGAATTGAAGCCGGTCGCCATGTATATCGTGACGCACTTTATTTGGAACGCCATCAGAAAAGAATTAAAAAAGCGCCTCCTCGTCATTGACGAGGCGTGGTGGATGATGAAATCCGAAGACACCGCATCCTTCCTCTACTCCATGGCAAAACGCGGCCGTAAGTACTATTTGGGACTCGCCACGATTACCCAGGACGTGGAGGACTTCCTCAAGAGTCCCTACGGCACCCCGATGCTCACTAACTCATCGATTCAGATCCTTCTGAAGCAATCGCCTACGTCGATCGACGTTGTTCAGAAAACGTTTAACTTAACGGATGAGGAAAAATATCTGCTGCTCGAGTCTGATGTGGGTGAGGGGATATTCTTTGCCGGGTTAAAGCATGTCGCCATAAAGATCATTGCCTCGTACACTGAGGATCAAATCATAACTTCGGATCCGTCGCAGCTCCTCGCCATCGCGAAAGAAAAGGGTCTTCAGGGGACTTGAGGGCCGTGTCTTAACTCACGAGACGAAACCCACACGGTAAACTACCCCGCCCCACAGGGGTGGGGTATTTCGCGCGCGGCACCAGGGTTTTGCCGCTCTATCAGAACATATACAGCCTTTTGTGTCACCGTAGTACTACGGTGACACAAAAGGTGGCACCAGAGGGTGATCTAGAGCATGTCCGGAAACCCGCGGTACCCGAAC
>CAYHYY010000043.1:0-7748 GCA_964360975.1 uncultured Candidatus Saccharibacteria bacterium
GACCATGTTCTTCTAATACCGCCATGATAAAAGCAGTTTTTGCGGCTTCATAGTGAGTGCGAATTATCTGAAATTTTTCATCCTTAATAGAGTCTGGATTGATTGAGCGAAACAGACGTATGTTCTTGATCTTTACCTTCCCAAACCCCACAGAGAATCCGCTTCTGTTATTCTCAATGCGGAATGCTTCTCCATACTCGCGACGCGCGGTACCAAGCTGCGCACGCGCTTCAGTGACGATAGTATTCGTTGCTTTTTCTGGTGAAAATTCTCCCATAGAGTCAGCCATTTTGACCCGTTACTGCCGAAGAGTATTATAATACGTTATATAGAAAAAGCAAGTATTACGTTATGGTTCACTAGCTTGGACGCAGTACCCTTAGTTTATGCCATACACATTAAATCCCCACATGCCCAAGGTCAGGAGAGATGCAGCACAGTTAGTGAGGAGAGGGTGGAGCACCCGAGCAGTGGGACGGAGGTTTGGAGTTGGCTCAAGTACGGTGTCGAAGTGGGTGAAGAAAGCGAAGGTGTATGGGTTCAATCCCATTCCCACGACGTCATCGACTCCCCACTCGTGCCCGCACAAGATCAGCAAGGAGAACGAGGAGCTCATTGTGGCAAAGCGGCTCACGTTGAAGCGATCAGCTGAAGTGATTCATCGTGCACTCGTTGAGGATGGAGTGGCGGTGTCACTCCCCTCGGTGAAGCGCACACTGGATCGGAGAGGACTCTTAAAGAAGCGAAGTCCCTGGAAGCGGTGGCACACTTCGTTCGAACGACCTGTGGCAACCAATCCGGGGGCTCTCTTGCAGGCCGATACCATACACGTCCCAATTGATGGGAAGGTCGAGTTCTATGTGTTCACCTTGATCGACCTCCACTCACGGTGGGTGTACGCGCGGGCATACGAGAGGATGAATGCACGCATCGCGCTTGCCTTTGTGAAGCGTGCCCAGACCACGGCACCATTCCTGTTTGAGTGTCTCCAAACTGACAACGGTCCTGAGTGGAGCACCCACTTCACCGAACGGATCTCACTACGTCATCGACACTCCCGCGTGCGTCGTTCAAACGACAATGCGCACATTGAACGATTCAACCGGACGGTGCAGGAGGAGTGCTTGGATGCACAGCCTCGCACCGTCTACGCGTACAACCTCGCTCTCAAGGCGTACCTTCCCTGGTACAACGAGAAGCGCCACCACTTCGGGCTGAACCTGGACACACCACTCCAGAAATTAACTCAAAGTGCGTCCAAGGTGTTGATTAGATAACGGTATTACACCTCTGTAGAGTTCGACAGAGCTCGAGTTTCTTCTGCCTTGATGTCTGCAGCCATTTTCTTCGCGAAGTCGCGGAGTGCCTCCGACTCTTCGGCATAACGCTGCTCGAGCATCACTTGATCATTTGCGAAACGTACGATTTCTTCGATGCGCGCGACTGCAGCTTCAATCTTCTTCTGCATGGCTTCGCCCGCGGGACCAGTGACAACAGAGCCCGCGCCACCATCAACGCTAATGTCCACATTTGCAAGAACGCCCTCCAAGCGAACCCGCGCGCTGTCTCCAAGCGCACGCATGTACTTATGGAAATCCGGTATGTTTTTTATTTCGTCGATGGTCATCGCTGCGAACTCCTGAACCGCTCCACCACCCTCGAAGTTCGCGTTTTCAGCGCCAATTGAAAGATTTGTCAGATACGTCCGTCCCGTAAGAGGGAACGGGAGTTTCCTGCCAAAGGTGTTCGTAATCTCCATTTTTTTCGCCTGGAATTGTCGCTGTAGCTCGTCGATAGATTCTCTCAGAGCATCGAGCTTTCCACCCGCTCCATTGAAATCACCCGCAAGTACGTGCTTCTGTAGCTCGATATAACTCAGATTTAGGTCGATGATTTGTGATTGGATGAGCGAAAGGTCACCGAATAATTCCTGCCACAATGGTCCCTTATCTTCTGGTGCCATGCGACGCATCTGGTCAGCGAGAGTGGCAGCATCCCTACGGAAATTTTCGAGCTCAAGGCGTTCCTGTTCAAGGAGCATAAAAGCTTTTCGTGACCATTGTTCATCGTTCTGATCATACGACAGTTGCCGTTCGTTACCTTCCGGTTCAGGGCGGGGACCACCTTCAGCACCACCCTCTCCTGGACTTGTCGGCAATTTTATTTTCAAAGAGATATCCTTCTTCGCTTTCTCTATGTCGGCAATGAGCCCTGCCCGTTTCCTGCTGAGCGCATCAAAATCGCGCTGAATATCCACCAGCTCCTTCTGCGCAACAGCGGGGGTTATGTCTCCTTCCTTAAGTTTCAATGCGGCATCTTCCGCGCGCGCTGATAATTCACCAAATTCAGTTTGAAAATTGTTGAGCTTCTCTTCAAGATTCAGAAGATGTCGATAGTCGTTCTCGAAGACGCCTTTCCATTTCGAGAACGCGCCACTTGACGGATCTTCCGGTCGAGCGGCGATAAAACTGTGTTCGAAATCGTGGAGCTCTTGAACATACCGAACTACCTTAAACTGCTCATCGGCAACAGAAGAAGGAATTGCCTCAAGACGATCAATCAGCGCATCAAGAGATGGCGCGGTTTCAACAAGCGGAACCGAGACCCCGCTGCCAGCTCCATGTTCGAGCGTTTGAAATTGTCCGGACGCTCCGTCACTCTGAAGTTCCACACCCGTGATAACAATGCGACCGGTCCTGATATATTTTTCGAAATCTGCAATCTGTTCCTTCAATGACGCATCAAATTTACTCAGTTCGCTACGGTAAATTTCAACTTGCTGTGGAAACAATCCCGCTTCGCGCTGTTCCGGACTTTCGGCAAGGAAGCGCAAGTACTGACCAACGGTCTTTCTAAAAGCTCTCAGTTCATCGACACGATCATTCAAGAAAAACAGCTTCTGATTGTAATTGAATTCCGCTTCTAAAAGCTTCTGCTTGAGAATATTAGGCGGCGCATCCGCGTACTGCGATTCAATATGCTCAAGAAACGCAATTTTCTGCGACGCAAACTGGTGGACCATCCTCTCTACATCGGCAATACGCGCGTCGATGCCAGCAAACATGCTACGGATGCCACTCGCTTCCTGAGGCGTAATTTCATTGAAATCCCCCGCAGCTTTCGGCCGAGGTTGGACGGGCTGGTCTGTTGTTGTTGCCGCCTCAGCAGTGGACACTCCAAGGAACTCAATGAACACCTCCCTAAGTCCTAAGCGTGTGCCGAGTCCTAGAAAGATACCGAGAACGACAGACGATACTTTGATATCACTCCTCCTTTCGCCAAGCTTTTTGCCGACGGTCTCCGGGTCGTCTCCGCGTTCTAGTGCAGCAAGCGCACTCCCTTCAGCGACATTTGATGCTCTGCCGCGATACAACAACGACGTTCCGCCACCAACGATAACGCCAGCACCAATTGCCAAGATGTACGGTGGGAGCACGATACACGCAGTGAGCACGATCGTTCCTATGACGGCAACTGATGTTCCTTTTTTGTTCTTTATCTTTTCGATGATCCACTTACCGCCTGCTATTGCACGTGCAGCTGCATAACGCCCGACCGCAGTTTCACCTGCAGCTCTTACAATAGGTACAAGAATTCCTCCTGCAAAGCGGGTCAGTGCAAACCTTTTCGTTTCAACCGTGAGTTCCGACGCTTCGTGCATGTGCGCCATGCGCGCAGCACTTTCGCCACGTTCTACTTTTACACAATCGAGATATAAATCACGCGCGGCAAGATAATTTCTTCTTGCAATTGCAAACTCAGACTCCGGGTAATCCTGAATGAATTCGGCTTCATTGAACGACCTTCGAGGACTATAACGATGCCACGCCCCTCTTCTGAACCCGTGTTTCTCGAACTTCTTCAGTTCGATAGCGAATGCAATGCGCGGTTTCGCAAGATTGCTCAATAGAGCAATCTCTTTTGGAGATGACTGACGCTCAGATGTGAATCCCTCACTCATGCAATCTCAAACACGATAGGGCAGTGGTCTGACCCTAGTACTTGAGGCAGTATTGTACTATCTTTTATACGCTTTGTCAATGCACCCGATGCGAAGAAATAGTCGATTCTCCAGCCGACATTTCGCGCGCGCGCGTTCGACCAATGGCTCCACCATGTGTAGTGTCCATTGCCTTTTGTGTACAGGCGAAAGGTGTCCACGAAACCTGCCTCAATCATCTTATCGATGCCTTCGCGCTCTTCCTTGGTGTACCCATGCTCTCCTTCGTTTTGTTTTGGATGCGCCAAATCATCAGGCCCGTGCGCCACATTTAAATCGCCGCAAAAAATAACCGGCTTCTTCTTCTCAAGTATTTTCATATATGAAAGAAATGCGGGATCCCAGTGTTTAGAGCGCATGGTGAGACGGGAGAGGTCATCTTTCGCGTTTGGCGTATAGACCGTCACCACGAAATAATCGTCAAGCTCCACTGCAATGACACGCCCTTCCTTATTCGGATGACCATACCCGTCACCATTCAGTGAATATTTCTTTGCTAGAGGGTCTGGAATGTCCAAAAAGACCCCTTTGGGCTTCACCTTGGTAAAAATTGCAGTTCCTGAGTAGCCTTTCTTCTCCGCCGAATTCCAATACTCTTCGTACTCCGGCAAGTCAATCACTGCTTGCCCCTGCATCGCCTTTGTTTCCTGAAGACAAATGACGTCCGGCTTGTACTGCTTCACAAATGGAATGAGGAGCTGCTTGTTATGAACCGCGCGGATGCCGTTTACATTCCACGATACGAGCTTCATACGCCCATTCTACTAGCATTCTCATCATGTGTAGGCGCAGACCAAAACGGTGAGTGATACACTTTTTGAATGACGGAATCGCCGCTGACGGGAGAACTGCACGAATATAGACGCTACACCGGCTTCACTCAAAAAGAAAAGGAGCGTATTGAACGACTCATCACGACCATATCGCTCAATTACCTAGGCATCAAAGAGATACAGAAGATCCGTGGTAAGGAAGCCCACCGAAAGAGTGGCGACTGGGGTAATACGATTCAGCTAAGCGAGAGACACTTAGGTTTTACTGACGCACAGCTCCGCGCTGTCCTCGTGCATGAAATAGCACATGACGTAAGTCCGTTTTCTAAATTCACTGTCGGAGAATCAACAGGCAGAAATCTCGTCAAAGCTATTGCGGAACAGAGTATGAAAACAGGAATATTTCTCAACCGCTATCATGAGCAGAATGCGGTTGAGCACAAAATAGCAAAAGACAAGAATAAGCAGGAGGCGTTGGATCAATTCTATGAAGAAACCTGGGCGATTCTCGTACAGCTCCGCTACACGAACTCGGATCATCTGAGAAAAGTGCAAGAAGCGCAACGGGCAGCTGCCGCGCAAAAGGGATTAGCATTCCAAGAAATCATTTCAGCGGGAGACGAACCTGCAGGCATTGATGCTGAGCTTCAGCAAACTCACTTTCTCGACGCAAAAACAGCACAAGAGATCGACAGGCGTATTGGTGCAAAAAATGATGTGCACCCAGACATCGATAACAAGAATCTTGATCGCTACAGGAGGTGGCCTCAAAATACATAATGTAATCAAGCACGATGAAGTCCACCGTACTTCGGCTAATGACCACAGTATTTCGCGGTCTTCACTTCTCATTCACTTATGTACGCCGACGCTTGCCATGAAACGAAGAGCTGCTTGTTATGAACCGCGTGGATTCCGTTCACGTTCCACGGCACGGGTTTCATACGAGTGTTTTATAATACTTTCAACACCACCGACCTGCGGTGTAGATAATGCACCACAGGCGGATGCCCCACTGCCCCCAGCACACCCATATATGGGTGTGCTGGGGAGTGAGAAGATGATGAGTGAAATCGAAATGTCATCATAGATAGCTACATCTGATATCTTAGTTTCTTCGACGCTTACCGTGAAATGCTTTATGAATATCGCGAAGGTGGCGGTCGGTGACGTGTGTGTAGATCTGTGTTGTTTGGATGTTCGCGTGCCCAAGAAGCGCCTGCACGGAGCGCAAGTCAGCGCCATTCTCTAATAAGTCCGTTGCAAACGCGTGACGCAGCACGTGTGGAGTTACTTTCGAGGTAATACCCGCAATCGCCGCGTACTTTTTAATGTTCCGTTGCACATCGCGTGGCGTGATGCGATGCAATTTCTTTGTGCGCCCCTCTACGAAAAGCGCCTCTTCCATATCCTTCCGATTTTTTAAATACTCGATGACCGTTTTCTTCGCAGCAGGGGAGAAAAATACAACGCGCACCTTTTCTCCTTTGCCCCGTACCGACAATTCGTCGCGCGAAAGGTCAATATCACTATTTAATCCGCAGAGCTCTGAGACACGCAGACCAGTAGAAAAGAAAAGCTCCAGTATGGCGCGATCACGGAGCAATTTTAGTTGTTTTGCAGGATCTTTTTCTTTGGTGAGCGCGCTCGAAGGCGCGTTCAGCAATCGATCGAGTTCTTGCGCGGTAATAAGATCGAGAGAGCGCTCGGGAACTTTCGCGAGCTCAATTTTTTCAGGCGTCAGTGTTTCAACACCGCGTTTCGCCATGTACTTGAGAAATGCGCGCAGCGCTATGAGGTGATAGTTCTGTGTCTTTTTTTTCAGTGAATCGGTCATGCCCGTAAAACGCGACTGCTCTGCCGGGCGCCCCGCGTGACGTGATGTACGAGGGTTCCTTGAAGGCAGACGATTGAGCCACAAACGGTACTCACGAATGACATCGTCTGAAATAGCAGCCGGGGAAGTAACCTTCGTGTGCTCCAAGAATCGTCCCAGGTAGTGATTATAGTTCTCGACCGTTTTCACGGAACGTCCCTTCGTTATTTCAATATATTCTAGAAATTCTCGTTTGAGTTCCTCGAGGTTCACCCAGAAAGTATACCGCCCATGTGCGCACAATCTTGATTGCTCTTCGCATAGTGAGAGCATAGGATTCATCCATGGGGGAACCGCGCCAAGAACGCGCGCCAGGGAGTCTGCGTGAAAGCGCGGGGGAGTTTGATATTACCGAAGGGAGCATCGGCTCATTCATCCGTTTCGAACATGAGCATGCTGAGGGGCCGAAAGTAATATTGGCACCAGGTCTTGGTGAGACCGCAGAGCGCTCATTCAAAGAACCTGCAAGAGCACTCGCGTCGCGAGGACATGACGTCTTCGCGATAACGCACCCCACGCTTGGGATTGAAAAGAAAAAACTGCTCATCGAAAAAGAGAGGATAAAGAAAGATTGGCTCACGTCGCACGGAGGAAAACTCCCCAAAAAAGAAGCTGATTCACTTTTCGAGAAAATGCCAATTTCAGAGTTACGAAAGGCGCTCACGCTCATTACCTTTATAGAGCAGAAGGTTGCAGAGGGAAAGCAAGGAGAATCGGCCGATGTCATTGCGCACTCCCAGGGTGGTGCATACGCGCTCATCGCTGCATTCCTCCGACCCGATCTGTTCCGTCGACTTATTCTGGTGAATCCAGCAGGTCAAAGCGGCAGAGAGAGTTTTGTAAGGATGTATCTAGCGCTCCACGCGAATCTTATCGGTCTCTATATGAGGGGCGAGAGAAAAGCAATGAATGACGCGCTCTACTCTTTCACCAGAGCATGGCTGTTTGGATACGTAAAGGCGATTCGCCAAGGTTTCCGCCTTTCACGATTCGATGCATACCCATACCTGAAAGCACTCGTCGTCATAGCGCCTGACCTCGTGCGAACCACCTTGTACGACACCGAAGAAATGGTCTTCAGACGAAAGAAAAGCGAGGA
>CAYHYY010000044.1:0-7510 GCA_964360975.1 uncultured Candidatus Saccharibacteria bacterium
AAATGTCGGGCCGAATAATTCGTGGCCTGGCGAGCTGATCTCCTCAGATATCGCGCAGGTGCAGCCGCAACGAGAAGGAGTGATTACCGAGTGGCTCGTGCATGTGGGGCAATCAGTCTACGCGGGTCAGGTTCTGGCAAAGGTATCAGCGCCGCCTCATACTCCCGAGCTGACGCAAATGCTCGCCGAACAGACGGAATCGGTCGAACGCGCGCGAGCGCAGGTAAGGGTGATTGACGAATACACGCGGAAAGAGCAGGTGCGCATCAATGCACTCAGTGACGCTATCGGAAACGGCTCTAACGCCAGCGCGAGCACCGATATGACTCTTGCCGCAATCCAAAGTTTACGGACAGCGGCCGAGATACAGAAGAGGGCGGCGCGTTCGTTCGTCGAGCGCGCGCTGGGGAACCATGTCGCGCTTGTCACCAATTTCAGCGATTGGAGAAACGTTCGCTATGGCGGAATGGGCGAGTATGGGACGCTGAACCAAAACGTACGGAACAGCTACGAAACAGCATTAGTGGGATTCATCGACACGCTCAAGCGTACGACCGATCTGCCCATTGCCGATGCGACCAGCTACTTCGATCTTGCGGTCCGCCTCGGTAACAGTACGTCTGCTGACATGTCGACCGATTTCAAGACCATGGCCACGGCGGATCAGGAAGAGTTCTTGGATATGATCGCCGAATACCAAGATGCGCTGGCGATGGTCGCTGATAAAGAAACGGAGTACAAGCTCATGATCAGTGAGAAATTATCAATGCTTGAAAAAGATCGCTCAATGGCACATGCGGAGAGAGAAGCAGCTGAAGCGGCATACAAGACGGTCTCGAACGAAATTATCGGGAGCGCGTACATCTATGCGCCGCGCGCGGGCTTGGTCTCGGCGATCTACCAAAAGGTCGGCGACCTCGTGGGACCAGAAATGTCGGTTGCGGTTATTGCGGGGAGTACCACGAGCGATCTGATAGTGCGCATGCATATTCCCAGCAATGTTCGCAAACCGCTGATGGGCGACACCGTTTCGGTTGTACGCCCGGGCTTTCCGAAGAATGTATACCAGGCACGTTTGATCGGCGTGGGTTCGTCGCTGGATGCGACGGGTTCTTACATGGCAGACGCACTGCTTCTCGATCGTGTCGATTGGCCAGTCGAAGCGTCGGTGCGCGTGATAGCTTCAAACGACTCAAGCACGCCGACCGTTCCGCTCTCATCGGTATGGTGGGATGCAGATGGTATGCCGTACGTGTGGCGCGTGTCGGATGCGCAGCGAATCTTTGCGCAGAAGATCTCGCTTGGCCGCACGCTCGGCTCTTCCATTGAGGTGTATGAGGGATTGAAGCGTGGTGATCGCTACGTGATTCGTCCGAGTTCTGACCTGCATGAAGACATGGTGCTCGACGATATGACGCAAAGAGCGCCGGAGGGGAACCCGACACCACAGTCCGGTCATGAGGGGCATTACCCTGGAATGGAAATGTAGCCACCACTATGTTTCACAAAATCATTGCGTGGTCACTTGGCAACAAAATTGCCGTGCTCGTAGCCGCGGGATTTGTAACCGTGGGCGGTATATGGAGCATTGCCACGATCCGAGTTGACATCCTCCCAGACATCAACCAGCCAACGGTAACCGTGTTCGCAGAAAGTCCCGGCATGGCGTCGGAGGAAGTGGAGCGTTTGATCCTTAATCCCATCGAGTCTGCGGTCTTGGGCGCTCCGGGCGTCACACGCATACGGAGCAATGCCTCCTACGCTCAGGCGACCGTAAACATGGAGTTTGATTGGGGCACCGACACGCTGCGCAACCGGCAAATCGTGCAGGAGAGACTGTCGCAAGCGATTCTGCCGCAAGGAGTCAAGCCGGTCTTAGGCCCCTCGACCTCGCTTCTTGGCGAGATCATGTGGGTCGGTATCAGCTCGACGAATCCGGATGTTACTCCGATGGAATTGCGCACGCTTGCCGATTGGACTGTACGCCCCGCGCTCCTCAAGGTACCGGGTGTCGCGAACGTACTCGTGATGGGCGGCGATGTGCGCGAGTGGCAGATACGCCTCAACGCGGAGCGCATGCGCCGCTACAATCTCATGGTGGATGACGTCCGCATGAAAGTGGAAGGCGCTCTGGTGAATAAAAGCGGCGGGGTAATAACTGAAGACGAGAAAGAATATGCCATCCGCATCATGGTTGCACCGAAAGAGGTCATCGATCTGGAAAACATCGCGGTAGGCAGAAGCGCCATGGACGGGCGCATCGTTCGTCTCGCTGACGTCGCCTCGGTCGTCGAAGGTCCCTCTCCGATCCGCGGTAGCGGGGCCATTGATGGCAAGCCCGGTGTCATCGTGCGTATCATTCGTCAGCCCGATGCGGAAACGCTTGCCGTGACCGATTCCATCGACACGACCTTCGCGTCTCTTGGCGCGAGCATGCCACCGGGCGTTCAATTGCACCCAAATCTTTTTCGGCAGGAAAAATTCATTCGCGCAGGCATTGGCAATGTTGAGGACGCGCTCCGTGACGGTACGCTACTCGTCGTCGTCGTGCTCATTGTGTTTCTCATGAGCGTACGCACGACGGCTATCACGCTGATCGCGATACCACTTTCCATTCTTGCAACCGCTATCGTGTTTAAGTTGTTCGGATTCTCGGTCAACGTCATGACGCTCGGCGGTATCGCGGTAGCGGTCGGCGAGCTCGTTGACGACGCTATCGTCGGCGTCGAGAATGTATTCCGCAGACTGCGTTTGTGGTTCTTGGACGGCGAGCGCGAAGACCGCGAGCGCGTAGTTCTCGCTGCTTCCATTGAAGTGCGGAACTCGATCGTGTACGCAACGATCCTCGTGGTCGTCGTGTTTCTGCCAATATTCTTCATGCCCGGCATCGAGGGAAGACTTCTTATCGCGCTCGGTGCGGCGTATCTTGTTTCGCTTTCCGCCTCCATGGTGGTATCGCTCACGGTCACGCCGGTTTTGGCCGCGCTGTTCCTTAAGGGTGCGTCATTGCGGGGACATGAGCAAGAAACACGCCTTGTACAAAAAATAAAGACGATCATAACGCCGTGGGTCGGTTGGTGTATTACGAACGTGCGATTTGTTGGTGTCGCGGTCGTGGCGATGCTCGTGATGACCGTCGGTCTCTACGCGATCTCGGGCAAAGAAGGCATCCCGCCGTTCAATGAGGGCTCTATGGTCATCATGCTCTTTCTGCCGCCGGGAACAGCGCTCTCGACGACGAACGACTACGTCACACAGCTCGAGCGGGCGCTTCTTGCGGTGGATGGCGTGGCACAGGTGAGCAATATCGCCGGACGCGCTCTGGCCGATCCGCACGGCGGCAATACCAATTCGAGCGAGGTGCAGATCGCGCTTAAGCCGGGATCTGTTGGCGAACGCGATCGCATCTTTAGCGACATTCAGGCGGTCTTAGATCAAATCGGTGGAGCGGATTTCAGTCTTGGGCAACCAATCACGCACCGCGTCGAAATGCTTCTCTCTGGCGTACGCGCGCCGGTCGTCGTAAAAATATTCGGTGACGATCCGGGCGACATGGAACGCGCGGGGAAACAGGTTGTCACGGCATTGAAGAAGCAAAAAGGGATTGCGAATCCGCGGATCCAGCAGAACACGGTGGTGCCCGAGTTCCGGATATATGTGGACACGAATCGTTTGGCGGAACAGGGACTCTCTCCAGGAGAAGTCGCCAGCGATCTTGAGATGGGACTCATGGGAGACAAGCTCGGTCAAATCCGACTCGGTCCGGCATCGGTTGACGTCGTCGCTCGTTTTGATCCAGAGTCGAAAGATTCCATGGAATCGATACGCGACATTGCGCTCCCTTTCATGGGCGCGCAGTCACTCGGGAGCGTAGGCGACGTACGGGTTGAAGGAGGGCGCAACAGCATTGATCACGAAGGAGGCAAGCGCGTGCTTGTCGTCTCCGCAAACTATCAAGGTACGGACGTCGTCGGTACCGTCGATGCCGCTAAATCGGCGCTCGAAGCAGAGAAGTTGCCGGTCGGGGTTACGCTCTCGTTCGAGGGAAATTACAAGAGCCAAAAAGAAAGCGCGGAGCGGTTGCTGCTTGTATTCCTCGTAGGAATAGCGCTCATTCTTGCGGTCTTATATCACGCATTCAGATCGTGGTCGCTCGTCGCGCTGATTATGACCAACATCCCGACCGTGCTTATTGGAGGCATGATCGGTATCTGGCTCACCGGCGGCTCGGTCAATCTCGCGCACCTCGTCGGATTCATCTCGCTCGCCGGCATTGTCTCTCGAAATGGCATTATGCTCATCGGTCGATGTCTTTCGCTCGTGCGGCAGGAAGGATTGCCGTTCGAGCCGGCGACCATCGTGAGGGCAACGCTCGACCGAGTCGTACCCGTTCTGATGACATCTCTCGTGACGTCACTCGCTCTCATCCCGCTCCTTCTCTACGGCAGCGAGCCAGGCAAAGAGATGCTGCACCCGCTTGCAGTCGTCATCTTCGGCGGACTGATATCCTCAACCATCATCTCACTCTTCCTCACACCGGCGCTCTTCTACCGATTTGGCAAAGAGGCAGCGTTGCGACAGACACGGGAGGCATCATCAGGATTTTAAGCACTCATGAAATACCAAAACCACAACCGGGAACCTCCATACATGCGCCGAACGTCCGGAGTGCAGTATGAGCATCACATAGAAAAGATGACACTACATAAAACATAAGAACCTATGAACAATTCAACAATCGTTGCAGTCGTTATCGGAGCGCTCATTATCGGCGGCGGTGGCGGGTACTTCGCGGGTGCGAACACTGTCGACTCTTCAGTCGACACTCGTGCATTACAAGAGGCGGTCGCTATGATGAATGACCAATCCGCAACCATCATGCAGATGGGCGAGATGATGAAACAGAGCGGTGTGTCCATGCAAAAAATGGGTATGCAATACCAAGATGACGCCGTGATACAGCAGGGGAAAGATTTACAGGCGGTCGGCGAGAAGTATCAGGACGAGAATGCCGGCATGTCATCCGAGGATCATATGAAGGGGATGGCGCAGTAAAACAGGCCGCCCGTCTGACCCTGCCCCAAAGGGGACGGGGTATTCGCGGGCGGCACCGGGGTGTTTTTCTAGGCAGAGAATCGGCCGCCGCCGATACTGATTTACTCTCAATCCCCGCGGCGTAGCCGCGGGGCATTGAAACCTAGTAAAACAGGACATCTTGCTACCCCCGCCCCAAAGGGGCGGGGGTTAGGCGGACGACTTGTTTTGCTCTCTTCTATTATTGCGTATTTCATTTGGAGGGAATGACACAGTACGTGGCGTGCTGATGTACGCAACAAAGGATATACTTGTTACATGAGCAGCCGATTTACCTATGCGCTCGCCCCAGCGCTCCTTTTCTCCGGGGTTGCGGCGTTTTTTTTAGTAGGATTTTTACCAATCGCGCACGCTGGGATGGATATGACGACAGGACAGATGACCAATTGTTTTTTTATGTCAGAGGAGGCGCGCGTATGCATCATGAACCCGCTCGAACACATTACAGCTTGGCAGGGAATGTTTGCAGCAACTTTCGACAAGGGTCTGTTCGCAACCATACTTTATTTGCTTTCTATTCTTGCGCTGGCAGTGACGGTTCGGCCCTTATCATATGCGAAGATAGCTGATCCACCTCGGCACGTTCTGATTTCCTATTTTCCTAATGATTATAGGGGGGAAAATCCTATGCGAGAGTTATTTTCAAGTGGAATATTAAATCCTAAGACCTACTCATGTGGAAATATATTTTTTCTCATGAGTTAAGCTCATGAGTGGTGACGCTTACTTAATTGTATAGAAATATATTCATGGAAAACGAAGTGAAAAATAACAATCTCAATGTCCCGATTGCCATTGTGATTGCTGGCGCGCTTATTGCCGCAGCGCTCTACATGGCGAGTGGGGGAGTGTCATCGCAAACTAATGGCAACCAGCCTCAGCCGACTGACAATAGCGCGTTAGAGCGCATGGTGTCCGTAACTTCGGCGGACCATATTCGAGGCAATCCCGATGCGCCAGTTAAAATTGTCGAGTATTCAGATACAGAGTGCCCATTCTGCAAGCGATTCCATCCGACGATGCAACAGGCTATGGATGAGTATGGCAAAGAGGGGAAAGTCGCCTGGGTGTATAGACATTTCCCGCTCGACCAATTGCATCCGAAGGCTCGCAAGGAAGCTGAGGCGACGGAATGCGCCGCTCAACTCGGCGGTAATGATGTCTTTTGGGCCTACCTCGATCGTCTCATGGAAATCACTCCGGCCAATAACGGTCTCGACGCTGCTGAACTTCCAAAAATCGCGGAATACGTTGGGCTCAATACTCAGAAATTCAATGAATGTCTCGCGAGCGGCAAGTATGCGCAGAAAATTGAGGCTCATGTACAAGACGCACTCGCCACGGGTGGCAATGGAACGCCCTGGAGCATTGTCGTCACGGAAAGCGGCAAGAAGTACCCGCTCTCCGGCGCGCAACCCTACGAGGTGGTGAAACAGCTCATCGAGGTAGCATTAAAGGCGAAGTAGCACACCATGGCGTTTGAGACTCTCAAGCGGGTATTCGGCAGGCCGGCGTACCTTGCGCTTGCGGTTTTGACGAGCGTTCTGACGTTCGTATTCGCGACATGGATTCCGAACATTCGTCTCATTGTAAGCGTTCTTGGATCTTCAGACGCGTCGCTCTATGAGAAACTTGCGCTACCCTTTAGTCTCATCGGCTCAATTACCACAAACTTTACCGCGCTTTCTGCCACGTACACCATCGCTATATCGTTACTCTTCGGGGTCTACATAGCGATGGTGGCGTACCACCTCAAGCGCCGGGTTGTCGATGTGCGCCAAAGTGGAGTAGCGGCAGGTTTTCTCGGCGTGGTCAGTGGATTTCTTGGGATAGGGTGTGCTGCCTGCGGCTCATTTCTCTTCACGGGCATCGCCACTCTTGCCGGGGCTACTGGCGTGCTGGCATTTCTGCCTTTCGCGGGAGGAGAATTCGGCATTCTCGGCGTTGTCCTCCTGGGATATGCAACGTATCTGTTGGCGCAACACATGACAAAGTCTCCTGTGTGCGAGCCAAACGATCTTAAACGCAGGTGATTCTAGTGATCACGACACTCATTATATCCATATATGAAAATAATGCTTATCATGAGCGGAGTCGTCATCCTCCTTCTGGTCGGTGGGTACTTTGCACTGATGCTCTCAGGGGACAGTAGTGCGGAGGGCGAGCATCGCGAAAATGGTGACGTTGTAGAGGAGTATGAAATTTATCCCAGTGATGTGGTGAAAAAAATCAAGCAGGGAGAAGATTTGGTGCTGCTTGATGTGCGAACTCCGGAAGAATACGCCGAAGTTCATCTCAAAAACGCGCTTCTTCTGCCAGTGCAAGAGCTGTCGCCAGAGACCCTTCATAAGATCGGACTTGGGCAAGACGCGAAAAACAAGGAAATCATCATCTATTGCAGAAGCGGCGCGCGGAG
>CAYHYY010000045.1:0-7122 GCA_964360975.1 uncultured Candidatus Saccharibacteria bacterium
GTAGGAAATGAGCGGTTTCCAGGTAGGGGGAGGTTTCCGGACATGCTCTAGGAGGCTTTCAGGTTTAGGCTTTCAGGTTTAAGCTTTACGATACAGCCTATGAAAGGGGTGTCAGCAGAAATCATGCAGCGAGTGGTGAAACTTCGTGCCGCTATAAACCGGTATCGATACCTGTATCACGTTGAGGATAAAGAAGACATACCGATTGAAGCACTTGATTCTTTGAAGCACGAGCTGGCGACGCTCGAAGAGCAATATCCAAATCTGGTAACCCCTGACTCGCCAACGCAACGCGTTGCGGGAAAGCCTCTCGCCAAATTCAAAAAAATACGCCACGCTATCCAACAGTGGTCTTTTAACGATGCATTTTCTGAAGATGAAATTCGCGCGTTTGATGAGCGGGTAAAGAAAGGACTCAAAGAGCAGTTTGGGAACGTGAAACCATCCTACACCTGCGAGCTGAAGATTGATGGTTTGAAAGTAGTCCTGACGTACGAGAAAGGCACGCTCATGAACGCCGCCACGAGAGGCGATGGGGTTTTTGGCGAGGATGTCACTATGAACATCCGCACGATTGATTCAGTGCCGCTCACGCTCCAAGAACCTCGCGATGTGGTGGTTGAAGGAGAGGTGTGGATGGGCAAATCAGCGCTGATGACGCTGAATGAAGAAAGAAGAAAGAAGCATGAGGAAATCTTTGCCAATCCCAGAAACGCTGCAGCAGGATCAATTCGTCAACTTGATCCTCAGGTCGCCGCATCGCGAAAGCTCGACACGTACATATATGATCTTTCTAAAAGTGATCGAGCGATCCCGACAACGCAATTTGAAGAGCTTGCATACTTGAGGCGGCTCGGATTCAAAGTTAATAGGGACGTGGAACTCTATGAGTCTATTGATGACGTTATCGCCTATTGGAAGCGTGCATCTGGAAAACGCGAGAAGCGGGATTTTTTGATTGACGGCGTTGTCGTAAAGGTCAATGAGCGTGTGTATCAGGAGGCTCTCGGCTACACCGGCAAGGCGCCGCGATTTGCCATCGCATTCAAGTTTGCAGCGGAGCAGTCGACGACCGTGATCGAAGATATTGTGCTCCAAATAGGAAGAACAGGGATATTGACCCCTGTCGCGCATTTGAGACCAGTGAATGTCGGCGGGGTCATCGTGTCGCGCGCAACGCTGCATAACGAAGATCAAATAAAGAAACTCGATGTTCGTATCGGCGACACGGTAGTTATTCAGCGCGCTGGTGATGTGATTCCCGAAATCGTACAAGTTGTTCCAGCATTGCGCCCGAAGGGCGCAAAGCCGTATGTATTTCCGAATCATGTTCCGGAATGCGGAGGGGATGGATTGGTGGAACGCGTTCCCGGCATGTCCGCGTGGCGATGCGTGAACAAAAATTCTGTGGCGCAACAACGGCGTCGCTTTTATAATTTCGTGGGGAAACACGCTTTTGATATTGAAGGGTGTGGTCCGCGCACCATTGATCTTCTCCTCGATGAGGGGCTTATTTCTTCGTACGCAGATCTCTTTACCCTCACCGTGGGAGATGTGGAGGGACTCGAAGGATTTGCTGCACTTGCTGCAAAAAATCTCATTGAGGGTATTCAGACGAGAAAGAAAATTTCTCTCGATCGTTTTTTAATAGCGCTCTCAATCGAACAGGTAGGGGAAGAGACTGCACGTGATCTTGCCACACGATTTGGCAGTATCGAGAAAATCATGAAGGCCAATGTCGAAGTATTGCAGACTGTAGCTGGCATTGGTGAGGGGGTCGCGCGTTCAGCGCATGCCTGGTTTCGCGATTCGGAACACGAAAAACTCCTTCGGGAACTTTTGCACCAAGGGAAGGTCTTGAAAGGGGAGACGCCTCGTGGGGGGAAGCTGTCGGGGAAGACATTCGTTATTACGGGCACACTTGCATCGCTTTCACGAGATGAGGCGGCAGAGAACATCAGAGCGCGAGGCGGCTCAGTCTCGGGCTCAGTCTCGAAAAAGACAGACTACGTCGTTGCGGGAGATGAGCCAGGTTCCAAGTACGATACCGCGAAGAAACTCGGGGTCCGTATTCTCGATGAGCAGGATTTTCTCGGTTTGTTGCAAAGGTAGGAAGCTGGTATAGAATGACAGCATGAGCGATGTATCTATTGCGAGGGGCAATGAAAACAGGGAGACGGATACCAAATTAGTCCTTAAGAAAATCGAGGCTGCCGGCTTCGAGCACGACGACCTGGCATTCGATGCAGAGGGAATCTTTGCAAAAAAGACACTGAAGCTCAGGGTCTATGATAAAGGAGATGCGAGGAATACGAGGCGCGTCGATGAAGGCTATCTTCAGCGAATCGATGTTAATGCCGGCACCGGAGAAGTGATGATTCTTACGCCGACAAAGGTCGTGCCGCTCGGAGGCTGGTACCTTCTGAGGAAGGATGTCGTCATAGAAAAGGTGTAGTTTTTTTCAGGTCGAAAATGCTATCATTGCCCAATGATAAGCGCTGACGACGTAAAAAAGCTCGCAGGGCTTGCCCGTTTGGCGCTGACATCCGAAGAAATAGAAACCCTCAGAGGGGAGATCGGCGCTATTGTTGAGTACATAGATGTTATACAACAAGTTCAATTGCCTGAAGTTCCTGCGTCAACCCCCTACCTAGAAGAGGAAAATGTTTTGCGTGACGATGTTAATCCCCACGAGGCAGGTATATATACCGACGACATCGTGAAGCAATTTCCGCACCGGGAGGGTAATTACCTCAAAGTACGAAAAATTCTCCCATAACCTATGAAGTTAACAGACTTATCGGCGACTGAACTTGGAAAAGGCTACCGGAAAAAGGAGTTTTCTGCGGTGGACGTTGCAAAGGCGCACCTCGATCGGATAGGCAAAGAAAATGAGCGATTGAATGTGTACCTGGAAGTCTTTGATGATGTGCTTGAGGCGGCAAAAGAGTCAGACAGCGCGCTTCTTCAAGATCCCGATGGGGGAAAGCCGCTTCTCGGTGTTCCTATTGCGGTTAAAGACAATATTCTCATTAAGGGGAAGAAGTGCACCGCAGCATCGAAGATGCTGCAGCATTACGTCGCTCCGTATGACGCGACGGCCATAACCAAATTACGAGACGCAGGGGCACTGTTTCTTGGCAGAGCGAATATGGATGAATTCGCTATGGGTTCTTCTACGGAGCATTCAATTTATGGTCCAACAAAAAATCCGCATGACATAACGCGTGTGCCCGGGGGAACGTCTGGCGGCTCTGCGGCAGCGGTCGCCGCATTCTTGGCAACGGTATCTCTTGGTTCTGAAACGTGCGGCTCCATCCGCCATCCATCAAGCCTCTGCGGTGTTGTTGGATTAAAGCCAACGTACGGCGCCGTCTCACGTTCGGGCCTTATTGCAATGGGGTCGTCCTTGGATCAAATTGGGCCAATGGCGAGGACAGTGGCTGATACCGCATTGGTATTTGACGCGATGAAAGGGAAAGACCCTCTTGATGGGACGTCGCTTCCCGATGCTGGAGAAAAAATGGTTTCGGGGAAAGTTATTGGTGTACCGAGAGATTTTGTACAGCGAGCGGTGCCAAACGTTATTGAGCTTTTTGAAAAGCGGCTCGAGGATTTAAAGTCCAAGGGATACGATATTGTCGATATTGATCTTCCATCGGCGCCACATTGTTTGCCGGCATATTACATTGTGATGCCAGCAGAAGTATCGACGAATCTTTCACGACTCGATGGTATGCGCTACGGTCACCACGTCGATGCAGGAACTTTGCGAGAAGAATATGAGCGTTCGCGCGCCGAGGGATTTGGCGCTGAAACGAGGCGGCGCATTATTCTCGGAACATACGTTCTTTCCCATGGGTACTACGATGCTTACTACCGCAAGGCAACGACGCTTCGAACGGTCATTAATAATGAATTTAATGCCGCGTTTGAGAAGGTTTCTTTTATTTCTACACCGACGACACCGAGCGCAGCATTCAAAATTGGAGAGAAAAGCGATCCCGTCTCTATGTATCTCGAAGATATATTCGCAGCGCCCGCAAACCTGACAGGAGTTCCATCTATTTCTGTGCCCGCAGGATTATTATCACGTGATGATGCGCAGTTACCGGTCGGCATTCAATTCATGAGTCCTAAACGAACCGAGAAATCGCTCTTTGCCGTTGCGCGTGATGTACTCAACGAGGCGGTACAATAATCCAGTCGCGCTGAGCCGCGTAAAATGAATATCGAATACATACGCTTTTTGAATCTTGAGTACGTGTTTTGTGTTATATACTCCTTGTTTGGAGGAAAATGCGCTACTGATCTCGATAGCCAAGGCATTGGCACCATAGATGGTATCGCAGGCGTGGGAAGCACCACCACGCCGTCGACGTTGCCGGGAGTTTTGCCGGTTGATATTGGATTAGCTTCAGGGACCCAGGGTTTTTTCCAGACGCTTATCGATACTATAACTTTTGCGGGGACCGTTATTGGGGGAGCGTTTGTGTTG
Organism: uncultured Candidatus Saccharibacteria bacterium; assembly: GCA_964360975.1. Lineage (GTDB taxonomy): Bacteria > Patescibacteriota > Minisyncoccia > Phycocordibacterales > Phycocordibacteraceae > Phycocordibacter. The sequence continues at coordinate 4,499 of CAYHYY010000045.1, forward strand.
CTTTGGGCTATGTACAGCGCGCTCGCCTATACTGTTTCGGGACTGCTTTTAATGCTCATTCTTTCTTCGCTCGCAGGACTCATGGTTATTCGTTATAGGGAAATGGCGCTCTACGGAACCCTTCCGAGGAGCCCGTCTTCTAAGCACCCTCTGAAAAAGAGGTGGCAGGAGCTCCTTGATCACGCCATGTCTACGGATCCAAAACTTTGGAAGGAGGGTATTATTGCTGCCGACGAGATGTTGGGGGAACTATTAGAAAAATTAGGGTATCAGGGGTCGACAACGACCGATAAAATGCGCATCGTTGCTGAAGGGGCGTTTGTGACACTGCCAGCAGCATGGGAGGCGCATCGCGTAAGAAATTTTGTTGCCGGGCGAACTTCTGATTACATCCTCACGCAGCGAGAAGCATTCCGTGTCTTAAAACTATACGAACAGGTGTTCGAAGAGTTTAAGTTTATTTAAGTTAGAGCACGACCAGTAATTACGCACGCCGCCGCCAAGGACCATTGTTCCACCTGCTCCAAGAACAACCACATTTTATACACGTTTTAATATCTCTCGTGCCGTACTCGGCGCTTGGGTCTTTTTCGTAAAGAAAATTTACACAACCAAGAAGGCACTTCTTATCTGCGGCGACTAGTTTAGGATATTCACGCGACATGTATAGATTTCTATCCTTGCTCAGCACATTCGCCTTTTTGTCCCTCGCGGACTCGGGACTGCGTTCGCTCTGCTCACTTGTACGTACGGCCTTCCGGCCTCAGTACTGCGTCGCAAAGCTCCTTGTTGCGGGGGCCGGTAACGCTCCGGCTTCTGGAGGTTATGAGCCTCCCGAGGTACTTTTCCTCTACCCCGCGATACGGTACCGGAAACTATACTCCGGAAACGCGTAATATTCAAGCGATACTTTGTAGTTTTCAGCAAAGTAGGTATGATAGGACTTCATGAATCCTGTTAGAAATCGTGGACGCATGTCGTTCGGTCTCATGGGCATCTCCAAGGTCGATTTTATTTACGCCAATCAAATAGCGCGTAGGACATATCTGTCCGCGTCCTATTTTTAACGGGATGAAAGCACTGGTCCTCGCGGCAGGCGAAGGAAAAAGACTTCGCCCGTTCACCAATGACAGGCCGAAGCCGATGATACTCCTGAACGGTAAGCCGCTTCTTGAGTATGTCATGAATGAACTCCCGGATGAGATTAGCGAACTCGTTATTGTTGTTGGCTACCACGGAGACAAAGTGCGCGCGTATTTTGGCACGTCATACAAAGGACGCCCCATTACCTACGTCGAGCAGAAAGAGTATCTAGGAACGGGTCACGCGGTTTTGATGGCGAAAGAACATCTTCCTGAGAAGTTTATGCTGGTCAACAGTGATGACATAGGTGATAAAGAATCATTTACAAAGGGACTGGTTCATGAATATGTGCTCTTTGTAGCCGAAGATGCGCATCCTGAGCGGTTTGGTGTGGTGGAGATGACGCCTGAGGGTACTCTTCAGAACATCATCGAGAAGCCAGAGCATCCGACAACAAACGTTGTATCGACGGGCTCGATGATTCTGCAACCTGCAATATTCTCGATGCCGATGATCCGTCATCAAAATGGAGAGCACTACGTGGTAGACATGCTGCGGGGTGTCATGAAGGAGCACCCAATACAGGTCATGAAGCAAAAATCATGGATTACCATTACCTATCCAGAGGACGTTGAGCCAACAGAAAAGCTTTTGAAGAAAATCGGAAAATAGGGGGAGGGGATTTTAGTTATAGGGTTATAATGTCCTTATGGCTAAATTCGGCAAGAAGATTAATGCTCGCTTGTTGCGGCGTCGGGGAATGATGTTAACTGAGATTGCTCAGAAACTCTCGGTTTCGAAATCAACTATTAGTTTGTGGTGTTCAGATATTCAGCTTTCGGTTTCGGTTTTACGGCAGATGGAGAAGCGAACGAGAAACAAGCACATACTAGCTCAACGCTCTGGTGCAGAGTCGAATAAGAGGTTAAGACTTCTAAGGGTGGAAGATGCAGAAACATGGGCTCGAAATCAAATTCTACGCTGCTCAACTCGCGATGTGTTGCTCGCCGGTATAGGACTTTACTGGGGTGAAGGGAGCAAAGGAAGAAAATTAAACTTTTCCAACTCCGATCCGAAATTGCTTTCATTCATCAAACAATGGTTTGAAGTTTGTCTTGATGTGAAGTCTCAAGATTTTCTGGTTCGAGTTTCCATTAACGAGAGTCATCGCGATCGCTATGAAAAAGTTCAACGTCATTGGCAACATATTCTTCGTCTTCCCTCGAGACAGTTTTATAGGCCAACGTTCCTGAAGACGAGGCAGAAGAAAGTTTACGAAAACAGAGAAACGTATTATGGTGTATTATCGCTTAGGGTTCGGAACAGCACCAATCTGCAGTACCGTATCCTCGGCCTCATCAAGGCAATGGTGCCTGCCGGAGTAGCTCAGGTAGTTAGAGCGGCGCACTCATAAGGCGCAGGTCGTAGGTGCAAGTCCTACCTCCGGTACTCGTCATTTTCGGGCATATTTGCTAGAATCACATCCTAATGCGGCTGTAGCTCAACGGTAGAGCACTCGCCTGTCACGCGAGAGGTCGTGG
>CAYHYY010000046.1:0-6679 GCA_964360975.1 uncultured Candidatus Saccharibacteria bacterium
GGCGGACCAAGAATAAAATATGCCACCTGCGTGGCATTTTTATTACTTGGTCCGGACCGCAGCCATATCGCGAGCCTCGAGCGATGGCGAGGGGCGGGTCGCGAAAATTTCGAGCGACGGCGAGAAATTATTTGTGACGACTAACATACCTGGAGCGAGCAAACTGCTTTGCTCGCGTGTAGGGCGAGAAAGGACGAGCATATGAGCGAAGTGAATGCGCGGTCCTGTACGGCTCCCGTAGGGAGAGAGCCCTTTACCTACCGGGCGGACATATTCAGAACTCGTAGATATACAGCGTGTGTTTCGAGAGACCATTTCCGAGCTTATGCTTTAGGATTGGTTCCTTTGTTTTGAAGGGGAAATCGCACGAAATTACTTGGGTACCAGGTTTCAATTCCTTTAAAAACTTTTCATGCAGTTTTTCTACCGTATTAGGGAATAAGTAGATAAAAATGTGGGTTGCGTCAGAAAGGTCATCATTAAAAAAATTCCTAAATAGGAAATGTGCATTTCTTGTTCGTAATCGCCACCGTTTTAGTTTCGAAATGAGGTAGGGGAAGGGGCCTATCTCGTACCCTATGGCAACCGCTGACGCGTGTTCTTCCGCGAACGCGAGTACCACTCGTCCGTCACCAGAGCCGAGATCATAAAATATGGGACGGGCATCACTGAACTTGAAAAGTGACAAAGAGGCATCAACAACAGCTTTCGGAACGGGGAGAAACGGAACTTCCGTGATGAATAACGCGGCGAGCATCATCACCGCAATGGAGATTGTGGTAATTAAGAAAATGACGCTCACGATGAGCAACGCAAGGAAAAATATTGTTGTAGCCATTGTGCCGGAGGTGAGACTCGAACTCACAAAGGCCGTGAGGCCTACGACATCTTAAGTGTCGCGCGTCTACCGATTTCGCCACTCCGACATTGCGCAGGCATCACCACATCGCCTATGCTTGCTAGAAGCTTAACTCACTTCACGTCCACTTTCTATGGGTTTCTATTCTATAGCTGCGCGCATACCGCGTTTAATCTCATGGGTCATAGCGAATTCCGCATTCACTTCGAGAACGTAGCGGGCGGGGGAACTTGGCGAAAATGAGTTTGGGTAGGTAGACGGCTGCAATCGCTCGGTGATGTCGACGACGCGGCCTGCCTCATCTATCCAAATAATATCAATGGGGAAGTGCATATCCTTCATCCAGAATCCGTATCGGTCTGGCTCATCAAAAATGAAGAGCATTCCTGATTCGGGGGGAAGTGACTGGCGACCCGAAAGACCACGCGCACGTGCCCCTGCTGAATCTGCCAGTTCCACTGGTATGGCGATCTCGCCAATACGCACGACACCTGTCTTTAGCGGTGCCTCCCCTTGTGTCTCGTTCAGTACGGAAGGGATCATGAAGATAATCGATGCAGAGATAAGAACGAAAATGAGAAGGAGTAGTATTTTCTGCATTTTGAAACCTGGGCGGGAATCGCCCGCACCTCTCGTCGTGCCGTCGCACTCCTCGGGTTGGGGTGAATCAGTATTGTAATACTGATTCACGCGGTGCCGAAGGTGAGCGTCGATGCCGCTTGCGGCAGACGCTAGCCGGTCGCGTAGCGATGCCTCGCCGTCCCGACGTTACGTCGGGACATTGCTCCGGCGTTCGATTTCCGACGAAACATGCGCAGGCACGTTTCTCCCAGCTCTCAAAAGCACGAAGCGAGTCTTTTGAGGCCTGGGCGGGAATCGAACCCGCGTATTGGAGTTTTGCAGACTCCTGTCTTACCACTTGACGACCAGGCCTTGTGAGGAGCGCCGCAAGAGCTTGCTCTTATGGCGTCCGAACTTTCGTCTGGCAAGCTTTGCTTACCAGGCCGAGCGAGGAGCATCGCGAGAATTGAAAATTCTCATGATGTCCGAGCGATGTGTCTGGCAAGCCTTGCTTTCCAGGCCTACGAGAGAACAATACTACGTTGTTGGCCCTCCCTCAACGGCTCCCATCTCAGGATCTGCAAGAAACGTAATGTGGGGGACGTTCCTGATGCGGATACTCTTCTTATAAAAATCGACAAATTCAGGGATCGAACGTGTTAAGAAATAAATAGCGGAACCGGTGCTTTCGGGAGGGAAGACGCTCACAAAAATATGGGCGACGGCATCGTCAGACATTTCAACTCGCGTTACGGTGATGAGCGACGTTCTGTTTGATTCGCGATTGACGTACTCTTGAGCCGCGTGAAGGAGCGCCGCGCGAACTTTTTCGTTTCGGAATCCCATTATCGCTTGTGCATCGCAGAGAGTATGTCGCCGGCAATGATGTCCGCTTTCGTTTCAATCTGCGCTCCGAACTCAGTGCCCGTAGGGACTGCGGAGACATCGAGCTTCTTCGCTTGGAGATTGGTTACTTTCCCCGTACCAACTTCTATACCACGACGGACGATGGTAACTCGATCACTCAGGGAGAGTGCTCCGTCGGTAACCCGTCCGCCCACCACATGCTTGGAACCTGACGTCGAGAAGTGTTTAAGAATTTGCACCGTACCGGTCACCGCATCTGCGTTAGGCTCTGGCTGATACTGCACCAGTTCCTTCGACAACCATTCAGCCAGCTCATAGATGATAGGTTTTGCCTCAATCGTAATGCGCTGACGCTCGGCGAGATCTTTCGCAGAAGTATCAACTTTCACGTTAAAGCCTAAGACTATCGTCTTATCAAAACCAATCAGCGGCTTAATATCATTTTCGGTAATAGGACCAACGCCTTCCGCAATGACATAGAGATCAATATTTTCTACCGAGATCTTAGCTATTTCGTGCTGCAGTGCTTCCAGCGAGCCTGCTGCATCAGCCTTCAGGAGGAGTCGCACGGTGACGCGCCCACTTTTTTCTTCGATACGCTCTTTGTCCGGCGACATCGATGAGCGTTCGCTCTCTTTCACTGCCTTCTCTGCGTCAGCCTTAGATTTGAAGACGGTGACGATTGCGCCAACCGCGGGTTCTTCGGTAAAACCAAAAATGCGCGCCGGCTTGCCACACTGAATTTCATTCACTTTTTTCCCGGTGAAGTTTTCGATTGCGCGAAGGGGAGCGAGCGCGGTTCCGGTAACCGCGAAGCCGCCCACTGAGAGCGTTCCTTCCTTAATAATCACGGTTGCGCTGAGCCCGGTTTTTGCATCGCGAGTCGATTCGATGACCGTCGCGCGAACCGGCGAATCCGCGTTGCACGAAATGTTGTGGAGGTCTGAGACGAGCGTGATGAGGTCAAGAAGTTCAGGTACGCCAGCACCCGACTTTCCCGAGACGCCAACATAGGGCACATCACCACCGAGCCCCTCAAGGTAAATTTCATTTTTCATGACGCTCTCTTTCGCGCGGTCAAGATTGGCGCTGTCCTTGTCTATTTTTGTGAAAGCGACAATGAAGGGAACTTTGGCATCCTGTATCGCGCGGTACGCTTCCAGTGTTTGCGGCTTCACACCGTCGTCGGCGGCCACCACCAGAATGGCGATGTCCGCAGCTTTCGCGCCGCGCGCCCGCATTTTTTGAAAAGCCTCATGACCGGGAGTATCAATAAAGGTAATCATTCGGGCGCCTTCGGCGCCCTCATGGACGGCCTCATAGGCAGAGACGCGCTGGGTTATGCCCCCCGTCTCACGCGCGGCGACGGTCGTTTTTCGTATGTAATCTAAGAGCGTCGTCTTTCCGTGGTCAATGTGACCCACTATGGCGACGACGGGTTGCTTGCAGATGTTTCCTTTTGCGGTCATATCGTAAGAAAACCACGAACTGGCGCTTGTTTCAAGCGCTGCGGTATATGGTCGTAACGCTACGAGGGTGTATCGAGAACCTTCTTTGCGTCGCGAATAGCTTCGTGTTCCTCGTTCGATAACTCGCGCTTTGATTCAAAACGCTCGATTGGCTTCGCATACACGCGAACGCCGTCTCGAGAGTGGATACCCGACACCACCACGCCATCGCCTTTCTCTGACACGAGCGCTGTTGCAAAACTTTGCTGGCCACCAGCGTTTTGGAAGGGGTCGAAGTGCTTCACCGATATGCTCTGGACGCTTCTCTTCAGACGCGCGTCTGCATCTTTAAGGATGTGCGCCGTATTTTGCGCGTGCGCTTCAAGCGTGCTGACTTGCGATTGGAGTCGTTTGATTGTTCCTTCCAAACTTTTTCCGTCACCACCACGTAGAAATTTGCGTAATCGCCTGAAAAGAAAAAAATCCTGTACCAGCGTAAAAATCACGAGTATGGCGAGCCCACTCACTATGGGATTAGCCACCGCCCCCGCAGTGAGAAATTCGATTACCGCTTCTGCTGCCATGCGAAGAAGTATACCCCGTATCACTTTCGGGCAAAAAGTGATACGGGGTATAGCACGATATCGAACACTCGACTATGATGCCGGTATGAAGAAACGGCGCATTTATCTTGATTACGCTTCGGCAACGCCGATACACGCGGCTGTGCAGAGAGCTATTTCAAAAGCGATGCGGATTTTCCCTGGAAACCCGAGCGCGACGCATGAAGAGGGCAGAACCGCAAAGGCGGCCGTTGAAAGTGCTCGTCAGACCATTGCTCGATCTCTCTCCGTAAAGCCGGAAGAACTGCTTTTTACGTCAGGTGGAACGGAGTCTAACAACATGGCGATCAGGGGCGTGGTGGAAGGATTGCGAAGACGTGGTCTCACGTATCAAGATCTACACGTTGTTTCTACTTCCATTGAACACTCATCGGTACTGGAGACTCTCCACATGCTTCAGCGAGAAGGGGTGGCAGTGACACTGGTTGACCCTGAACCAAGTGGCATGGTGTCCGTCGAGCATATTATTGCAGCGATTCGTCCCAACACCGCGCTTCTCACCGTCTCACACGTAAATTCTGAAATAGGAACGGTACAGCCGATTACCGCAATTGGCGTCGCGCTGATGAAGCTAGGCCAAAAAAGCTCGTCTCTTTCACGGGCAGCACCGGAAACAAGGTTTCCGGTGCTACATGTCGATGCAGCTCAGTCCTCTCTGTATCTCGACGCAGGCCCCCACACGCTCAGGGCAGATGTAGTCTCGTACGACGCGCAGAAAATTTTGGGTCCGAAAGGCCTCGGCGTTTTGTTCAGAGATTTTTCCGTACCGCTTGCACCGATTACCGGTGGGGGTAGTCAAGAGCGGGGGATACGGCCCGGCACTGAAAATGTTGCAGGTATCGTGGGCACCGCAATCGCGTTTCAACTTGCAAAAGATGGAAGAGCAGCGCGCGCAAAAAAAGTCGCAGCGCTCCGCGATGAGCTTATTCAGCGCGTCGTAAAAGCTTTGCCGAACGCTTCGCTTACTGGCAGTGCGAAGCGTCGCATCGCCAATAATGCGCACTTCACTATTCCCGGTGTCGATGGAGACTACCTCACCATTCTCATGGACACGGAAGGGATCGCGGTTTCACCGCGTTCAGCGTGTTCGGGTTCCGGCGGCGCATGGTCACACGTCGTTCACGCGTTAACGCACGACGACGCGCTTGCGAGAAACACCATTCGCTTTTCGCTTGGCCCCACGACCACTAAAAAGGATATTGAAAACGCGGTTTCCGCGCTGGTGAGGTCGGTTCACCGCATGCGCCTGCAGTCATAGAACCTTTTGCTATACCCCGTATCGCTTTCTGTCTGAAAGTGATACGAGGTATACTATTTGCATGGATCCCGTTAGAAATCGCGGACGCGAGAATCAGAAGAGTATAATCACACTCTGCATGAATATTACTCACTTAGCCGGAAGAGGCGCTGGCGCATATGCGTTCGCGTCCTATTTCTAAACGGGATGGATCTCGAAGAACTGACCACGACACAAATTGTACTCTTGGTACTTTTGGTTTCTTTTGTTACCTCAATAGCGACCGGCATTGTGACCGTCTCACTCTTGGCGCAAGCACCCCCTGCCGTTACACAAACGGTAAATAGGGTAGTCGAACGAACCGTGGAGACCATCGTGCCGAAAGACTCGGGTACCCAGGTCATCACGACAAAAGAGACAACCGTGGTCGTGAAAGAGGATGACTTGATCACTGATTCAATTGCTTCTTCACTCTCGAAAACGGGGCGCGTCTTCGCCGATACGGCAACATCGTCGGCGATCGTAGGACTGGCGGCGGCGGTTGGACCGGGGACTTTGATTACCGATAGAACTATCAGCGATGGAGAACACTTGGTTGCCATGGGGAATGCACTGCACCTATTTATAGTGACTGATCGCTTCAATGAGATTGGTATCGCGATTCTTTCGTTAGTGTCTACGTCGACGAATCTCAGCAATACTTTTAAGGTCGGAGATACTCAGGCAGTAAAACTTGGACAAACCGCGGTTGCGCTTACCTCAGTGACACAAGAGAAAGTGGCGATTGGCGCGGTGACTTCAAAACAGCCTTTTGGTGAGGTTACCGGCAAGAGCGGGGTACCAATGAGCGTTCGTACTATTGATACCAATATCATGACTTCTTTGGTGCCGGGCGTACCACTCGTGAATGTATTTGGAGATTTAGTCGGCATATCAACACAGTCGCTTTCGGGCACCGGTTCGTTTATATCTGCGAGTGACGTGATCGCTCTACTGGCCTCACCAAAGGCAACTTCGACACCAACAAACTAGAGCATGTCCGGAAACCTCCCCCTACCTGGAAACCGCTCATTTCCTACTGGCT
>CAYHYY010000047.1:0-6386 GCA_964360975.1 uncultured Candidatus Saccharibacteria bacterium
CTCTGAAATCCTCTCAGGAGAAGACAAAACAGCCTGACAGAAAGTCCTTTAAACCTGTTTTGTGGGCGATAGAGGATTCGCCCTCGACTCGGATGCTCACCCCTGTTCGCATCCGGTCTGGGCACCGCCTCACGGTTCGCCGAGACGGCTCACATCGTTCCGGCGTTCGAATCCTCACGCGAGCCAAGCAGTTGGCTCGCTTATCACCAACAAAAAATCCCCCGAAGGGGATTTTGTTTTGTGGGCGATAGAGGATTCGAACCTCTGACCCTCCCCACGTCAAGGGGATGCTCTACCAACTGAGCTAACCGCCCAAGCCGAGAAAGAGAATATGAAGCTTGCTTCAATATTCTTTTCGAGGCGCAGGGCGGCAAGGTTTCCTTACCGCCCAAGCCGAGAAATGAGGTACACGTGATTCGACGCGCTCTCTTCCAAGGTGCCGCGCGGCAAGGTTTCCTTACTGCGCAACCGACTGAGAATAGCCTTTTTACGCCTCATTTTCAACTTAAAATTGTATTGACATGTGGTCTGGTGAGGCGTACATTTCACACAGGTTCGATAGCTATTACTATTTTTACCCCATCTTACGTATGAATATGGGAAATTTCGGTGGTGAAACGGCGTTCCGGGACGCAGGAAGCGACAGCCTGGGCACCGAATTGTTAGCAAAAAATGATAAGCCTGAAGACGGAGGAGGACGCGGGTTTCGGAGTCGTGGCGGAAGCAGAAGCTTCTGGCGCGCCTTCTTGCGAAGAGTCTTGATAACCTACAGATAGCTCTCGTCACTCTGTACGAACGCTAGCCGAATCCAACGTGAGCGGCATCATTCTTTACCCGACCGATACAGTTTACGGCCTCGGAGTCGATGCAACCGATCCTGAGTCCGTTTCGCGTCTTCGTGACTTGAAGGGCAGGGAAGACTTGAAGCCTATTTCCATTATGGTGAAGGATATCGATATGCTCGAAGAGTATGCGCATGTAACACCGCTTGCGAATCGTCTCATCGAAAAATTTCTACCTGGAAAAATGACTCTTATTTTGAACGTCAAAGGTAGCCTGCCAGAAGAGTTGACTGCTGGTACGGGTACGATTGGGGTTCGTATCCCTAAGCATATGCTTTGTGTACGGCTCGTCGAAGAACTCGGTAGGCCGCTTACGGCAACGAGTGCCAACGTCTCAGGTCAAAAAACGGAGTCTTCAGTAGAAAAAATTCTCGCTCAATTCGGTGAGAAGGCGAGTTGGATAACGAAGGTTTATGATCTAGGCGAATTGCCAGAGAGCGCGCCATCGACCGTGGTTGATGCGCGCGGGGAGACGCCGATTATTATCAGGGAGGGGGCAATTTCGAGAGAAGAGATATTTTCCGTGTAGTTATTTTTCTGGGGAATCACTGACCGTAGGGTAGGCTCCAATGCTTCCCTCAAGCATTGCTCGAGCGGTTTTGACGCTCATATAAAACGCGATAATGAGAGCAATTGCCGCTATCTCTCTAATGACAAGCAAAACTATTGGGTCGGTATCATAGAAGGAGATTGCCGCTGCCTCTAAGAGAAAGACACCCGCTCCGGAAATTAATGCATCGGCAATGAGCGGAACCGAACTGCGCGGATTAGTGAGCGCGGCAAGAAGGACCAGGGCAAGCGCTGAAAGAATCGAGAAGAGCGAGCCGAACGGAAGGATGTCTCCCCAGATGGGTGTTGCGATGAGCCATAAGAGCGCAGTTCCTACGAATATCTGTCGAATGGAATCACCGTGGTAGTGCGGTATTTTTTTTAGACGGAAAAAATCTACAAAAAGAGCCATAAGCTTCATTATAGAGCAAAAAACTCCTTCCGGGTTTTACTATCTGTTAGCTATAGCTAACAGATAGTAAACTACCACGTCGTAGAGAATCCAAGTGTGGTCGCCCTGCGCGAGCCACCGCCCTGGCCGGGCAGGCCCGTCTCGGGCAGGCCGATACTGGTTTACCCTTAATCCCCGCTACTACCATATATGGTAGTGATGCGGCGGGACCCCCCCCGAAAGAAAACACTCCCTACTGCTTTGATGGGCGGATCATGAATTTTTCGATGTCGGCTATGGTGCCGCCTACTTTTTTACCCGGATTAAAAATATTGAGCGGATCGAAGACGTGTTTAGTTTCCGCAAATAATTCAAGCATCTTTGGGCTATACATCATGCCGAGAAACGGCGTGCGTATAATGCCATCGCCATGCTCGCCCGTTATCGAGCCTCTATACTTTGCGACAAGTTCATACACTCTGGGAGTCAGCTCCATGATCGTTTTCCGATGCTCCGGCCGCAAAAGATCAACGAGGGGAATGATATGGAAGTTCGCATCGCCGATGTGCCCCGCGATCGTGTACATGATGTCGTATTTCGCAAGAAGGGCGCCTAATTCGGGAAGAAATCGTGGATAATCGTCCGGGTGGACGACGATATCATCGATAAAAGGCGCGGCATGAAGGCCGTGTATGTGCTTGCGTAGGAGTGCAAAGCTCTCGCGTCTTATTTTCCAGTATTTCTTTTCTTGCGCCCCACGAGCGATTTGCGTTTTCAGTGGAAGATCGTGAAGGGCAGCGCGCGCTGTATGGGCCTTCTGTATCACTTCGTCGTCGGTATCTTCGGCAAATTCGGCGAGAAGCACAAGTTTTGGAACCCGACGCGTCAGTGTCATCCACACTTCGGGAAGAAACGCGAATGCGAGTGCAAGAGACTGCATGAGCCCTATGTGTTTTAGGAATTCATATCCGTACCGCGTGGCGAGTTTGAACGTGTGGTCGTCATACGATTCGAACGATTCCGGTTGGAGCGCGCGCACGCGACGCACCACCTCAGGCAGGAGCGTAAGATCAGAGAGAAAAACAACGAACATCGCATGATGCTTTTTCAGCTTTGCGAGCGAGAGACGCGCCTGCGTTATCAAAGCGAGGGTTCCCTGCGAGCCGACGATGAGTTTCGTGAGATCGAACGTTCCGCGTTGCTCGTCAACTACGTCCCAGAGAGCGTAGCCTGCGGAATTCTTTGATACGTTCGGTTTCGCGTCCGCTATAATTTCTTTGTTTTTCACGAGGAGCTCGTCCATTGTTCTATAGATCTCGCCTTCAAGAGTCTGCTCGCTTTTCTTTGCGGTAAGCTCCTGTATGGTGATGGGTTCAAAAGTCACCTGCGAGCCGTCGGAGAGCACGACGTCGAGTCCGCGCACATATCTATCCATCTTTCCATACTGCAAGGTGAGTTCGCCACCGGCGTTATTCGCGATCATGCCACCGAGGGCGCAGGTCTCGCGCGAGGCAGGGTAAGGAGGGAGGATCATTCCATTTTTCGCGAGAGTCTGTTTTTCGAAATCACGATAGTACATTCCCGGCTCTGCAATGGCATAGTCGTCGCCGATCTTAATCATGCGGTTCAGGTACTTTGTGAACGACACGACGATCGAATCGGTGAGTGGGCCTCCCGACATGTCCGTGCTGGCTGCGCGAGCGGTTAGTGAAATGACCTCGCCTCGCCGCTTCGCTTCAGTCGTGAATTTCACAAGAGCCGCCACATCGTCCGCGTTCTTTGGATGGACGATGAGTGACGGTGTTCTCAAAAAAATGCTCGTGTCTCGGCTAAACTTCTTCAGTGTGTCCGCGTCATCGATCGCGTCACCCTGTATGAGTGTCGTTATCGTGTCACGTAACTTCATAATAATAAGTAAAAAGTGCGGAGGTTTCTCACTTTGAAAGGGTCGGGTTTCTTTTTATCATAATAATTTGGTAGAGGTAGAAGGCAATCCCCGAGTTTACAATCAGGGCGCTGACGACCATCGACCAATCATCAAAAAAGACGCCTTTCACAAATAAAATACACTCCATAACAAAAATTGTTGATGGCAAAAGTGCGTCAACGTTTACCAATGTGCGTGCGTGGTGGATCATCCAGCCTTGACGATAATACTCGATCGCAACCAAGCTCCAGCCGATAATCAATCCTATGCTCCAAATGCTTTGTGCATCCCAAAAAGCAGCACTATGAGCGAGCCAGCCGTACGCAACATACGTACCACCCAGTACAAGGACCATGCTCATTAATATTTCCCAATATACTTTTTTCACGCGTTCATTATATAATAGACTGTCGCTATGGACTCACGTCGTAAAATCTTCATACTCGTCGGGCATTCTCAAAAAGAAGGGTTTACGGTTGAGCTTGGCGCCGCGTACGAACATGGCGCTCGCAGAGCGGGTCATGAGATCAAACGTCTGCATCTTGGCGAGTTACAATTCGATCCTATTCTTCACAAAGGGTATGATGAAATCCAACCCCTTGAGCCAGACCTGGTGATGATTCAGGAGAACATTCAGTGGGCCGAACACCTGGTGATTCTGTATCCAAATTGGTGGATGAGTATGCCCGCGCTCCTGAAGGGTATGTTTGACCGCATGTGGCTTCCCGGCTTCGCATTTCATTTCGACAAGGAAACGCAGGACGTCATTGAATTATTGAAAGGAAAGTCAGCCCGCGTCATTGTCGCAGACGGTTCACACAGTCCCTTTATGACACGATTGAAGTACGGTGACTACACCAATGAAATATCGCGCGGCATTCTCGGCTTTTCGGGCATGGATGTGGATGTCACGGCAATGGGACCGTGCGAACACACCGATACAGCGCAGCATGACGCGTGGTTGGCAGAGGTACGAGAGCTTGGGTCACGAGGCATATGACGATATACGAACTATTGGTGATCATGCACGTGATTGGAACTGTTCTTGGAGTCGGCGCGGCTACGTTTGCAGAAATTCACTACACGCGTTTCAACAGCGACGATATCATCACCGACGACGAACGGAAGACACTGGCGACAACGTACACGGTCATGCGGGCCGGACTCTTTCTTCTCGTCCTCTCAGGTTTTGGTTTCTTACTCTATTTGCGTCTCACCGAGCAAGTTGAACTCCTCACCAGCCCGTCTTTTTGGGCCAAGATGACCATCGTCGGGGTTCTTGTTGGAAATGCATGGCTTCTTCAAGCGCGCATAATGCCCTTTGCCGTTGGCGCGGCGGTGTCGTTGACCTCGTGGTATGCGGCACTTGTCCTCGGTGTGATAATAAGAACGAACGCCACCTATCTTGAAATACTCATGTACTACGTTGTTGCCGTCGCGGTTGTAGGCATCTCGCTCCGATTGATACGCGCGCGCTTCCATGCGCCGAAAAAAATATGACGACCACACTTGCTACCGTGCTCATCATTCATGTCATTACAGGCATTACTGGCATAGGTATGCACAATGTCGTTCTCATGCACCTTCTCAAGAAATCTCCGAATTACGTGTTTGTGTCACGCCTGGCGTGGTCAGCTGTCTTTGCGTTCATCCTCTCTTTTGCATCCTCGGCTTATTACTACGTGACGTATTACGGTACTGCGGTCAAGCCGCGAATTCTTGAGGGAGCCATGCCCTCTGCGCATACATTCTTTATGGAAACCAAGGAGCATATTTTCCTCGTGTTGCCATTTGTTGCCATCTCAATCGCGCTTTGCACGACGTACCTGCGGGTCAATGCGGATGATGGGCTCAGAAAAAGCACGGCGCTTTTAACACTCGTCGCTCTCGTGATCGGTGCGGTAGTAGCCGCATCAGGTATTCTTGTCTCAGGCTCTATATGACGCAATCACCACTTACCGCATGGATTCGTTCAGTCGCTATTGCGGTCATGGCGACGTCGTTGATGTTGGCCATTCTCATCGTCAGTGCAGAAGAGATTCCTGCATTGAAAGGTTGGCTCAAGGCGACGTTTTATCACCACTGGCTCGGCAAGGGAGCCATCGCGCTTGGAGTATTCACCGTGGTCGGCCTCACGCTCCGGTTGAAGCAAAACATGTTGAAATTTTCCACGATTATTGTAATCGAGGCGATCGTCGTCATCCTGTCGGTGTGTGCTATTGCCGGATTCTTCCTGCTGCACACATTGAAGATTGTATAGTCTGGTCGTCTCGCGGTCCCGACGATACGTCGGGACATCGCTGAGGTTGTCACAAATCTTAAATGCAATCGCGTTGTATGAACGTGTCACTCGTCCGAGTCTGCTGACTCGGCTTGTGATCCCAGGGCTCGCGCACCTTCGTGCGCTCCGCCCGTCATGTCACTCGCGGCGCAAAGCGCCCGTATACCTCGTGCCATGACCCCACCGGGAATCGCCCGCAGCTTAAAACGCTTCGCGTTTTAGCTTGGGCACCGACTCGGCGTCCCTGCTACGCGGGAACCTGCGCCTCCGTCGTTCGATTCTCCGTCTGGACCCTGTGGGTACTTTAAAACCAGAGACATGCTCTGGTTTTAAAGTACCCATGACCCCACCGGGAATCGAACCCGGGTTCCAAGCTTGAAAAGCTTGTGTCCTAAC
>CAYHYY010000048.1:0-6311 GCA_964360975.1 uncultured Candidatus Saccharibacteria bacterium
CCGCTCTTTCTCCAGAACATATTGATACACCATGCCGGACGTCATGTAATCTTCCGGTTTCAACGAGACGTTGAGGAATCGCTCATAGTTCCCCATGTCTTGGTCGGTCTCCAAACCGGAGCGTAAAACAAATACCTCACCGTGCTCGGTGGGGTTCATGGTTCCCGCATCAACATTCAAGTATGGATCAATCTTTACCGCGTTCACCTTGTAACCTTTTGACTGCAAGATGAGCGCGATGGACGATGTCGCAATACCTTTCCCGACACCGCTCATCACGCCGCCGACCACAAAGATGTATTTGTGCTTTTTGGCTAAAACGGCTTTTGCCGTTCGCCCGACCGCGCCTTTGGCGCGGTTTAGCGGGGGGTTCGTACCCGATCCTTTTTTTAATGATCGGGTAGCTACCATATCCAGCTATTATACCGACAAATACTTGCGAACTGCAAGATATGAAGAAACTGCGCCGAGGAGCATGCCTGCGCCGAGGAGCACAATGAAGAAGAGCCACAGGTGGGAAAAATAGTACTCAAGTATGTCAGAACCAAACATGGCGAGCGATGAACCACGCATAGCCCACGACAATGGGAAGAATAGGATGAGTGCCACGATGCCTGAAAGTACTCCGTAGAGGGTCCCCTCCACCACAAAAGGGCCTTGAATGTACCGATTAGAGGCACCGACCAAACGCATCACCGAAATTTCATCTCGTGCGGTGTAAATGGCGAGTCGAATCGTATTAAACGTAATGAGAATGGAAGCGAGTCCAAATATAATAATGATCGCCCAACCAAACCTCTCTACATAGGTCGTCACCTCAGAGAGCTGTTCAATGACTGCTTTGTTTTGGGCATAATTGACGGTGTCTACAAAAGGAACTCCGTTTTCATCGGTGGATCGTCCCTCAAGAAACTGCGCGACACCCTCATACTGCGACGGCTCTTTCGCCTTAATCGAAAGTGACGCCCCGAATGGGTTCTCGCCGAGCTCGTCCAGTGCCTGGAGCGTGAGCTGGTCCTCTTCATGGCGGGCTCTAAACTGCAAGAGCGCGTCATTCCTCGATATGTAGGTCACGAATGAGACTTCTGGGAGTGACTCAACAGACGCCTTCAAATCAAGAATGGACCGTTCGTCTGCTCCTGTAGCAAAATAGACGTTGACATCAACTTTGTCCTGGACGTAGGAAATAAAATCATTGACGAGCGCATTCAGAAACATTAAGAGCCCGATAATAATCAAGGTCATCGACATGACAAAAATTGCAGCGAGAGACACGAAGCTATTCCTCATCACATTGATAGTACCCGCGCGAAATATTCGTTTAACGTTTACCCAGATCATATTTATAGTACGTATCTTCCCTCCTTATCGTCTCTAACGACACGTCCCATGTCCATCGTAATAACACGCTTCCCAAGAGAATCGACAACTCCTTTATTGTGTGACGTGAGAATAACGGTGGTGCCAAGTTCATTGATGCGTTTTAAGATTTCAACGACCTGGTACGTATTTATTGGATCGAGATTTCCGGTTGGCTCGTCTGCGAGGAGCACGTCCGGCTGATTGACAATGGCGCGGCCAATCGCTACGCGCTGGCGCTCGCCACCGGAAAGCTCGCGTGGAAAATTCCACGCCTTATCGGCAAGGTCGACGAGTTCTAAAACATGAGGCACATCGGCCGCTATCTCTTCGTCGCTCCTCCCAGACGCTTCCATGGCGAACGCGATATTCTCATACGCAGTCTTATGTGGAATGAGACGAAAATCTTGAAATACGGTTCCTATTTTCCTGCGGAGCGTGTGAAGCATGCTTCGAGGGATGAGGTGGACGTCTTGTTTTTCAAAAAAGACAACCCCTGTGGTCGGCGTCTCCTCGGCAAGTATCATTTTTAAGAGTGTCGTCTTCCCCGCTCCGGCATGGCCGACGATTGAGACGAACTCTTTCGGGTTAACGGAGAGCGTCACATCCTCGAGAGCAACCGATTGCCCACCATAGATTTTTGATACGCGATCAAAATAGATCATAGATTTTCTTGTGAGAGCGCAAGCGAGACTTAGAAAATCATGACCCAGCCCCTTTTCTCGGCTCTATCATGCAGTAGCTTAACACTCACGTGATGTATTCTAACGCAGATACTGAGCCGAACAAACAGAGAAGGAGCTAGGCCGTGTACAATATCCTCGCTTCGTTCGGTATTTTGCTACGATACATCAAATGCATCAATGAAAGCGTCAATTTCTCCCCCCAGCACGGCGTCTGTGTCTCGGACTTCAACGTTTGTGCGATGATCCTTCACTAATTGATAGGGATGCAGCACGTATGACCGGATCTGCGAGCCCCATTCATTAGCGGTGGTCGCTGCTATAGAGAGGCCTTTCATTTCTGCGGAACGTTTCTCTTCCTCGAAGGCAAAAACTTTTGCTTTCAGCATCTCAAGTGCGCGATCCCGGTTCGCCTGCTGCGATCGCTCGCTCGACGCGCGCACCGACAAATTGGTTGGTTTGTGGACAATGCGAACAGCGGTCTCCCTTTTATTTACGTTTTGCCCGCCCGCTCCGCCGGAGCGCGTAAACTGAATCTCGAGATCATCGTCTTTAAGTTCGACGCCGTCCTCCTTCCCTATTTTCGGTAATACTTCGACGAGGGCAAACGAGGTCTGCCGCTTTGCGTTCGCGTTGAAAGGCGAAATACGCACCAAGCGATGCACGCCTGCCTCATGCTTCAAGCGTCCGTAAACGTGCTTGCCTTTTATTTCAAACGCGACTGAGCGGAACCCTCCGTGGTCGTTTTCATTTTCGTCGAGAAAAATTACTTCCCAGCCTTTTTTTGCCGCGTGTCCTTGGTACATGCGAAAGAGTATTGCGGCAAAATCTTCCGCGTCGTCTCCTCCAGCTCCCGCAAGTATTGAAATGATGGCGCTCCCTTTGTCATACCGCTGAGGACCTTCAATAACATCATGGAGATCCTTCATCTCCTTTATCATCGCCTGCGCCTTCTCGACGTTTGACCAAAAATCTGGCGATGCCATCGCGGTCTCGATATCTACAATACGTTTTTTAGCGTCTTCGGGGGTCATTGAACTTCAGTGTAACAAGATGAATCGCGTGCCAGCAAACCACTATGGTTTAGTCTTTACTAGACTTTAATTCGCCATTGTGGAGGCTTTAGCCCGTGGCCTGCTCTGCCCCCGACAGTACCATATATGGTACTGTCGGGATTTTGCTTAACCCTCAGCCTAATGCTAGGGCTTGCGCTTTCGCTGTCAACTGGCGCGTTTCCGCACCTCGTTTGTAATCTAAGACCTTCCCCCCCCTGCCCAATTACCCAATGGACGTGCCCCGGCCCTAGGGGACATGGGTATCTCTCTCCCGTCTCTCTTTCTTTGATACGATAATCAAATCAAGAACGTAAGATGAGAAGGATTCATTTTGAGCCAGCGGTGAGGATCGAACTCACGACCTCGTCGTTACGAATGACGTGCTCTACCGACTGAGCTACGCTGGCGAGTGAGAAGGAACGTGGAAATGCTAGCATTTCCACACTCTTCGAACGAGCCAGAGAAAGCATTGCTTACGCTGGCAAGCGAGAGAGATAATAGCATATTAGCTAAGCGTCTGAGCAATGATAGCTCTTCGACTTCTTGCTCTCCCACTCCTCCCTTTCCCTCTATTGAGTGCGGCGTATGTTGGACTTAACGAATCACAATTAGGACAAATTAGTCTGAGATTTCTTTCACTATTGTTACGCCAATCTCCATCAATATGATCGGCGACGAGCGGAACAAAACCTGTCACTTGGTTTATCTTTGACCACCCACATAACGAACATCTATTATTATACTTTCTTCTCAAATAACGTTTTACAGGGCGAGAAACAATTCCCGTTGTCCTAAGTCCTTTTTCGACTCCTGCTTTCCATTCCTTGATGTACGTACGGTATTGGTACTCAATTTGGCATGCATTGCTGCAGTATTTATAACTTGGACGCGCTGGCTCCTTTCCACAGATACAACAGGGCACTCTGGGTTTTCGCGGCATTGGCATAGCACCAGTATACCGTGAAAAAACGACCAGTGATTAATGAGATCCGTGGTCGTAGATTAATATTATTGGGTTCTTGAGCCGATGGTCGGGATTGAACCGACGACCCCGTCCTTACCATGGACGTGCTCTACCAACTGAGCTACATCGGCGAGTGAGGAGCGCCGCGGAAACTTGTTTCCATGGCGTCCGAGCGAAGCCGATGAAAGCTTTGCTTACATCGGCACGTTGCTTACGTAGAGTGCGAAGCACGTCTTTTGCTCATGATGAAGGAATGGAAGCTTGCTTATATTCCGACTGTATGAGCAAAAGAGAGTAAGCAAATATTGTCAGAACGCCGCCGATGAAAGCTTCGCTTACATCGGCGGATGTCAGTCATACTATCCGAAAATCACCCAACCGCAAAGCGGTTTTTATTGCTAGCATATACGCATGCTGAAGCACTTCCCTCGCCTCACGACGGTCGCGTTGTCATACCTCGCAGCATTTCTGCTCCTCACGTTCCTTGGTCATGATGTATTCGAGGATCTCATACTCCCATTTGGAATCTTCGGCATCTTTGTTGCAGGGATGCTCTACACCTACAGCTTTACGGCATCAATCGGCGCGCTCTTGATCGTCGCTATCGCCAACGACTACTCACCAGGGCTCATCGCGGTGGTTGGCGGCATCGGCTCGCTCGTCTCGGACGTAACGATTTTCAAGCTGGTAAGAAATGACCTTCACAAGGAAGTCGCTCGCATTGGTCGGGCTCCGCTCATGAAAAGACTCGGCGCGACACCCGTTTTTCGTGAACGATGGTTCCGTGATGCACTTGGAGCACTCGTTGTCGCGTCACCACTCCCCGACGAGATTGGCATCGGCATCATGGCGAGCACTAAGATAAAAGAGGATGCGTTTCTCTATCTCGCCTTCATCGCCGACATGGTTGGCATCTATGTGCTCGTTACTGCAGCGACGATGGCGCTCTAGAATACACTCGCCGACTCATTTTACGGTTCCACCGTGATCACCTCCATTGCATGAGCTGCAAACCCCATTTGGACCTAAATCGGTATTCGTGCACCCTGTACAGACATCACAGCCTCAACCTCGTGTAGCTTCTGCTAGTCGCACGATTCGCGAACTGAACAGGTTTCGTGTTTCTCCACTCATATCGACACTGTATTCGCGTAGAAGTGTCGAGTTAAATTTTTATTTATTGCGCACTCTGGGAAACTGTAGAGGTCGTTATTTAAACAAACCATAAATATCTACGCCCATAGATACGGCCGTGTGAAAGCTCTACTGCTTAACATACGCAAAATTGATATTAATCGAGTAGGTATAATTCTTCTTGCCGTCCTTTCCAAAATACGCTTCATCGATTTCGCGTACTCCAGACACTTCGGGTTTATCTCGATAATCCCTTACGGGATCAAGAATAATATCTCGGAGGACAGTAAAGCCCTTTAATACACCCTGTGCTATGAATTTCTGTAATATTTTGTGTAAGCCCAACTCCACTCGCGGATTGTGTGTAATCAACCGTATGCCTGAGAGTTTCTTTAAAATCGCTTCGTCGACCGCTTTGAACCCGAGTTCTCGGTAGATACCGAGCTTATGATTCTCTTTTCTAACTACCACCAGATTGATTTTTAGCACCTCCGCACCAGGTAAGATGTTCTTCTTCGCATTCCGCGTCACTATAAAACCAGTTACGTTCCCTTCCGTATCAAGGGTGTAGCGTATTTTCGCTCTGTAGTTGTTTATCAATCTTATGTAGTAGCGCTCTGTTACATGTTGTCCGCCTGCATATACGGTTTTCGCGCAGTCTATAATTTTCGATAGAAGTTCACTAGTGAGTTCTTTTGGACGCGAGACTTCGTATACGACAATCGTATTTTCTACTGTCGATATCCCTTCGCCGACCATAGTTTCAGTCTATACCCTGGATAGGATTAATTGCGTTTCTGATGGGTGCTCCCTTTGGGCTGGGGTTCTGCAGTTTTCCGTTACGAAATACATAGCAGAACCCGTCAGCACCAAGCGTGAGCAAAGCAGTTTGCTCGCCTCAGCGGCACAAACTAAGAGCCCCTTTCGGGGCTACTATGTGCGCGGCTGATGGGTTCGGTCACGGATAATTCGTTCACCTCTGTTCACGAATTTCCGCGACCCCGCCTCGGCACCCCACTGCTGTGGGGACCCGCGCCTCCGGCTGTCAGCACCCACAGTCCGCTGCATACTGCAACAAAACCCGAGCATGTCTCGGGTTTTGGCATTATGCGCGGC
>CAYHYY010000049.1:0-6194 GCA_964360975.1 uncultured Candidatus Saccharibacteria bacterium
TAATGGCTTAGTTCCTTTACTATACCACAAATATCTATTGTGGAATTAGGTCAATCTTCGCGGCAAGGATAAAGTCGTTCTCGGAGAGGCCGCCGATGGCGTGGGTCGCAAGGGAAATGAGGACGTGCTTGTAGTCGAAAAGGTTGATACTCGGGTGGTGCCCTTCTTCCTCCGCAAGCTCCCCCACCTTGTTCACGAAGGCGAGCGCCTCTTTGAAATCCTTGAAGGAAAATTCTCGTTGCAACCATTCGCGGTTATCAGTTATCTTCCAGAGCGGTATCTGGGGCAACAGCGTATCTGTTTCCTCTCTGGTAAGTGGCGGAATACCCCCTTCGCATGCAACGCACTTCTTTTGTGTCAGGTATACCGTCATGAGCCCTTTATACGCAGTTTTTCTGACTTCGCCAGATCCATGAGCTTCGACTTGAATGTGCGTGTCACTGAGTTTTTTCGCTTGTGTTCCCATTCGGCGGTCTCGAGGAGGATTGTTAAAAGTTCCGGTAGTTCTACTCCACTCTCCTTCCAGAGATGATGGTAAAGCGTACCGGGCATGGTGTTTATCTCATTCACGTACCATTTTTTTGCAGTTCTGTCGTAGAGATAGTCGATGCGTGCCGTGCCTGAAAGTCTCAACTCGATAAAAATGTTCAATGCGCACAATTTAATGTCCGCAGTTGTTTTCTCATCAAGCGATGCTGGAATGACGATGCTTTTCTTGGAGCCTCCGAGTTGCGTGCCTCCTTCCTTGAGGTACTTGTCGTCGTAC
This sequence comes from uncultured Candidatus Saccharibacteria bacterium, assembly GCA_964360975.1. GTDB lineage: Bacteria > Patescibacteriota > Minisyncoccia > Phycocordibacterales > Phycocordibacteraceae > Phycocordibacter. The sequence continues at coordinate 767 of CAYHYY010000049.1, forward strand.
GAAAGTAAGTCGGCTGCGAACGTGGATTCCTGCAATTTTGAAGTCATGAGATCGCCGTTTCGCTGGAGCACCGCGCAGGTAACGTCCATGACGTCCTCGATGGCTTCTTCAGCGATGACGCTCGTATCGTAGTGATACGCGACTTCAAGGGCTCGTTTCAATTCGTCACGATTTCTCACTTTCGCGACACCAATCGAGGACCCAAGACGCGCGGGCTTCACGAACATCGGGTACCCGAGTTTTGCGTCCCACGCCTCAATGAGACTTTCCGGATTCTCATCCCACGTTGATTTACCCTGAACAAAAAATCGTGTGGTCGGATGCACGGGTTTGCCGTGAATGTCATCCCCACCCGATTCGAAAAATTTCTTTGTTAGGTACTTATCCATCGCGATAGCAGAACCAGCTACTCCAGACCCGACATAGGGTACGTCGAGCATCTCGAACATCCCCTGTAGTGTTCCATCCTCGCCGAATTGCCCGTGAAGCGCGGGAAACGCAATATCTATCGTGACCGTTCCACCGAAAAGTCCGCTTTTCTTAAACACTATCTTCCCTCTCGAAGACTTCATATCCAGGAAGATCTCGTCGAGACCTTTCAGGTTTCGAGATTCGCTCGTGAAAAACTTCAGCTCCCCGAGTTTATCGCCCGAGTACCATACACCATCCTGCCCGATATAAATGGGAACCACCGCATGGCCGAGTTTCTTTAAACCCGATACGATGAGCTGCCCCGTAATGATAGAGACATCATGCTCAGGATTCCTGCCACCAAAGAAGACTCCAACGGTCGGTTTCGAGTTCATGGTCACAGTTTATAGGTAATTGTCCGGCCAGTCATTCTGGAACAGGACGACGTCTCCTGGTCGGACGATCTCTTTCATGTGCGCATGCGCGTCAGCAGCGGTGTCGAACCAGTAGATGTGTCCCTTCTTGAATCCCTTTGCCAGGAGTCCACCCTCTATGTAGGGAGTGACACTATTTCTAATTAGAACCACGATGTCGGCAACCTTGGCTAATGACGCGCCGATATCCTTGTGGAGTCCGACCGTACGAACACCTCCTTCGACAAGACCGGGTGTCACATACACCTTTCTCCTCTCTTTGAATCGCGCCAGCGTCTCGATGGCATGCCGTACGCCCTCGGGATTCCCGTTGTAACTGTCATCGATAACCAAGACGGACGGATTCGTTCGTATAGGCTCTAAGCGGTGCGGCACAGGCTTGACCAGCGCAAGCCCTTCCTCAACATCGCTTGCCGTAAGACCAAGCCTCCTCCCGATCATGAACACGGCTGATGCGATGCCCGGCGTATAGCCCCCAAGCAATGAGATCGAAATATTCGCTTGAGGAATACCTTTTTCTACAAGCGCAAATCCCTGGCCCGTTCCATCTGAGTGATATACATGATGAGAAACCTGAAGCGTGGATTTCGGATTACTATGCGAACTAAAGAATGCAATTTCTTGTCCTTTTACATATGTGGCGAAATTTTGCATGAGTTGTTCAGAGTCAGCATTCAATACAATGAGACCTGAGGATTTTGTACCGACCATAGCCTCACCAATCCCTTTCGTTAAAGCTTCCATGGTCTTAAAACGTTCAAGGTGGGCCTCATTGATGCCTGTCACGATAGTTATATCGGGTGGAAATTTTCCGGTAAGAAATGCCAGATCACCGGGGTAGTGTTCACCGAGCTCGAGTATCAAAACATCCGTATCGGCTGACACCTCATGCAAAATGGTACGAGAAATGCCAAGCGGGGTGTTAAATGAATCTGGCGTCACCACTACCTTTTTCTTTTTCTGCAATACTTCGGCGAGCACGTGTTTCATCGTCGTCTTTCCATACGAGCCCGCAATAGCAATAACGGTGATCCGAGGAAACTTTCGTAAATATAATGAGGCGCGTGTCGCTACGCTTCGCTTCGCGAGGGCATCAAGCGGCGAAAGTATGAGTACGGCCGCCGCCAGTGGGGCAAAAAAAGCTCCATACACTACCATGAGCGCTAATAAACCAAGTGCGATGCCGAGGAGCGCGATGGCTCCAACGACAAACAATGCTGACAGTCCGCAGGCGACCAGCGTCACTGCCATTATTTTTGGAGTCCATCTGAGCGCGGTGCGTGTCTCTATTGCGCTGAAACTCTTCATAACGAGTCTCAAAAAACGAGACAATTCGTAATTTTCGAGCTGAAGATAGTAGAGCTGACGATAGGGCGCTAAGAGGAATCCTTTCATACGGAATTATGATTTTAGAAACGAATGCAACTCTTTAATGAATGTATCGGGGGCATCGAGAAAGCTAAAGTGTCCAGCCGCTGGGATAACCACGAGGCGCGCGTTTGGAATAAGCGACATCATCCGCTCGGCATCATGTACGGGAGTATCTTTATCATTTTCGCCCCAGAGTAAAAGCGTATTCACCGTAATCCGAGACAGGTAGGGCGTGAGATCTTCGTTCACCGTTTTCACAAACGTTTCTCTCAATTCGGGTGTCGCCAGATAGTCCTCCGCTCCGAGCATGAGGTAGAGCGAACGTCTCAATGGTTGCATGAACGCCGGGGTAAATAATGGTTTCACTGCCTTTGCAACGGCGCGAAGCGCGTCCCGCCGCATTTGACTTGCGCGAATACCCGCGCTGTCAACGAGCACTAATTTCGAAACTAATTCTGGATGCTTCGCGGCAAGTACAATGCCAATTCTTCCGCCAAAAGAATGCCCAATAATAACGGCTTTCTGGATGCCTAGCTTTTTCATAAATTCTCGCAGGAGCCCCGCATAGAGGGTCACATCGTACGCATCGCGCGGAGCTTGCGAGTTCCCAAAGCCAGGCAGATCTAACGCATAGATTTGGTACCCGAGAGGTGTAATCGCCTCCCCTATGCGGCTCCACGCTTCCTTGGATGATCGCCAGCCATGCAAAAAAATTACGGTCTCCGTTCCTACTTCATCGCCGCTCTGAACGTAGGTGACCAACAGATCCCTTATTACTAATTCTTTTACGCTCGCCATGATCACTTCCGCTTCAGCGCTAACCCGATGACATGGTCGAGTAATTCATCCGTGGAAATTCCGACCGCCGAAAGTGATTTTACAAAAGATGATTCGGGGGTAATGGTGGGTAGCGAGTTCACTTCAAGGAAATAGATGCCGTACGGCGACACGACGAAGTCCGAACGAGAGTAGTGCTGTAGTCCCAATTCCTCATGGACAGCCCGAGAGAGTCGCTGTAACTCGTTCGACTCTTCTTTAGAAAAATTTCCCGGTGCAACAAAATCTGTTTTTCCGCCGTACTTCGCGTCAAAGTCTACGGCCTTCCAGGTGGGCACATGAATCTCGACGGGCAGCATCTGATAGTACGGCGAGGCCCTCATCCCTTCGATGATGCCAGCGGTCGCATCCCTGCCTGGAATGAATTCCTCCACCATGACCTCTGTCGACGAATTGAATGCGCTTTTTACTCCTTCCCAGAACTCCTCAAAGCCTTTGGCGAGTGTCATGCCAAGCGATGAACCCGATGAGGTAGGTTTGACGATAACCGGGGGAGAAAACATGCGATACGCCTTGAGTGCTTCTTGCATAAGATCGGGAGTAACCCGTAAGAGCGCATGCCGCGGAGTACGAATGCCGAGCTTTTCGAGCATCAGCTTTGTCAGCACCTTATTATGTGCGAGTGCAGCTCCGTACGCACCTGACCCCGTGAACGGTACGCCGAGCCTCGACAGCAGTTTTTGCACCGTGCCATCCTCTCCATACGCGCCGTGGAGCGCATTAAAAACGACATCGACTGAGGACAGCGCGCGCGCTGGCGACATGGGGATACCCCGCACATGCCACACGCCCTGCTTGTCGATAAATACGTCTATCGCCCTATAGGGAGCGCGATCGAGGCGTGAAATCACTTCAGCGCCCGTCTTAAGCGAGATAGCATGCTCCTCCGATGGGCCGCCACGAAGCACTGCGACAACTAACATGTCTTCATTATACTTCCCAGAAATTACCCTAGTTTCAGCCGAGTGGCAGTCTCTTCCTGAGGGCCTTCCGATGCCGCCCTATCGCAAATCGATGCGCTTCGGCGTTTGCAATGAGAATAGAAGACTCGTGAATGTGTTTACTCGTACCTGCGCCAAGAATTTCTCTCGGTCTATGCTTCTCATCCTTTACGACAGCGACGACATCCGCTTCGGCCATTCCCACGTCTTCGAGCACCTTTTTTGCGCGTGAAAGATGCGCGCGTCCTCCATCAATAACGATGAGCTGTGGAAATGTCCACTCGCGGTGCTTTGCGCGTCTACGAATAATTTCTTCAAGCGCTTGATAGTCATCTCCTGCGTTTGCCGTACGAATGGTGAAGGTGCGATACTCGGACGGATGGGCTTCCCCATCAACGACGACGCTCATGACGCCACGAGGAGCATCACCGCGAATGTGCGCAGTGTCATATGCCTCTACTCTAAAGCTTGCTGAGTTCGGTGCGCGGAGTTCGTCCTTAATGAGCGTCATGTCCTGAATGTGTCTCAGTGTAAAGAGCTGACGCTTCAATTGGTGCGCCTCCTCAAACCGTTCAGCGCGCGCCGCCCTCACCATGTCTTTCTCAAGCGTTCGAAGCAATGACTTCTTTTTAGCGTCGAAGAGCAGCATGATGTTCCTGACTGATTTCCTATACGCCCTCTCGTTCAGCTCTTTGGGGTACAGGCTTATTGCCTGATTAAATCGAAGCATCTTTTCATTGGCGCTCGACATATTTTCGTCCAAAGGGAAAGGCGTATCGAAAAAAGGAAATATCCTTCTAATGATTTTGAGTGCGGCTTTGAGCTGTGCTGCGCTCATAAAAGGACCATAGAGCGCCTTCCGCAATGTTCTTGGTGCTTTTACTGAAAGCTCACGCTCGCGAAAAACTAGAAATCTCGGAAATTTTTCTTTGGTAACGACGAGGTAGGCGAAACTCTTGTCATCTTTTTGATCGGTATTGCCAACTGGTCTGAATTCTCGAATACGCTTTGATTCCAGAATGAGGGCGTCCAGCACCGAGTCGGTTTTTTCCCAGGAAATCGAGACGGCGTCATGAACGACCTTCGCTATGAGCGAGCTTCGTATTTCTGCGAGACCATTCGCAAAGTAACTGCGTATCCTATCTCTGAGAGACGTCGCTTTCCCAACATAGAGAATTTCTTTCTTTTTCCCAATAAACCTATATACACCAGGAGTATCTGGGATTTTCGTAAAGTCGACGTCTGTTTTATTCACTGGGGCACTATAGCAAAATGAGCATGGAGCTGTAAGCTACATATATGAGCTTTGATAACCCAGAAGAGAATTTTGCTCGCAAGGAGGTTCTTGCAAGTGGATTCAGTGATTGGTTAAGGAAATTTCTGATTTAAAGGAAAATCCATCAGGCTGATTTCAGGCTCATACGGCTCGGTTGA
>CAYHYY010000050.1:0-6078 GCA_964360975.1 uncultured Candidatus Saccharibacteria bacterium
GCAGAGGAGGTATTATTAGCTAACGAGCTGTCCTAGTTGAGGGGTGCGGAGAGGTGTATCCATGGCAGCGCATTATACTACATGTGTACACCATGTCAAGTATCGGATACTTGACATGGCTTGCATGCGTATTGTTTAATATTTTCTCCACAGGGGAGGGGGTAGTGGCTTAAAATTGTAGTTCAATGTCTATAGCCAGTGGAGAAGACTCAATTTTCTCCCGTTATCAACGCATTACTAATAATTTTAAAGCTATGAAGTATCTACACGTGATCGCCTTCATCCTCCTTGTTGTAGGCGGTCTCAATTGGGGTCTCACGGGCCTTGGTTTCAATGTCGTGAACATGATCCTTGGGTCGGTCCCGTCCCTTGAAATGATCGTCTACCTCTTGGTCGGCGCTTCAGCTGTCTACATCGGCGCAACGCACATGAAGGACTGCAAGCATTGCTCGGCAGGTGGTCAAATGATGTAGCGCGTATCGTTCCTGAGTCTGCAGAAGCCCTCATTCGGGGGCTTTTTGCATTTCTGGCTTAGCCGAGTATGTGGGTATAAATATGCGCAAAAGGTATATTGTGCGCACTTCGGTAGACTAGGTGGATGAACACATCAGTCCATTTCCCTTCCCGTACCCCCACGCTTCACCGAGTACATCATTTCAAATTTCAAAAGTATAATTTTCGATCGATATGCGCAGGGGCGAACTGGATGCTCGTCTAAAGAAGTGTGAAGATGCTAACGATTGCATTGCCGCCTTTACAATTAAGAGCCTCTATGTTGAAGGCGTCATATCTTCCCTTTCTACTGGCTGGACGACGAGAGTGCCCCGTGCCTCTGGCACGGGGGTGAATCGTCGCCGTGTGTGCGCCCGGCGGGCGCTCCGCTGCCAGCAAAAACACCCGGTTCGGCTCGCCGAATGCCCCGTCCGCTCTGCGGCGGGGATCCGAGCGAGCCGATGTTTTTACTACCCTGTGAGCCACGGAGAGAGGCTATGACGGGTCAAAATAAGCTGTTTGGAGAAGCCTGTTAGTCGTGACAAGGCAGAGGCTGATTTCTATGACCATTCTATGGGCCACCGACTTGGCGACAAGGTCAGGATAGTCACTGGGCATCTTTCACAATCCGATATACAGAAACTCTATACTATGGAAGGATAAACATCTGAGGAGTCATTTGTGAGGACGCAGGATCTTTTTTTGGTAAGAACGAGTAGCGAGCGCGCTAGAAATTTAATGCAGTTATATATTCACTAGCGCTCAGGCTTTGAAAATGTCCGCTATATTTTTCGTGCCTTCTCTGGATGCGTATGATATCATATATGATATCATACAGAATGGGTCCATTCAGATATTTTCATTCAAATATTCTATTGGGTAATGAGGGGGTAATACCGTGGCACGACTTTAGAGATTGTTTACTGACCGTCGTTCGGCTACCGAGCTCGTATGGTTGTCGAAGACCTACCTCTCTCGATAACTCTAGTTATCGAAATGCTCAATTCCCCTTCTGCCCTCAGGAACGGGGTCAATGGTGAGTGGATCCCTACCTCCAAGCTCCATGTACGCCTCATTGTATCCTTCAGACCTTAGTGACCCGTCCCGAATCCGCAGATGAATCTGGACACTTTGCTAGAGTGAGCTGATGAAAAAAGAATTCGAGATGTTAGCGGGACATTCATTAGGGCTTTTCAAGCTATTGGTTTGTTTACGGTGCGTGAGGGTTACATTTAGTAAAATTATATTATTAATAGGAAAATACGAACCAATTGGTTCGTATTTTCCTTTCCCCTCGCTCCTTGAAGCGAGTTCCCCGCTCAATTTCCCCTCCTTATCTTATTCCACTTCGTGGCGGCTGTACTGGCGCTGGCTGTGCCGGAGCTGCTGGAGTCCCTTGAGCGCGCGCAAGCTCGGCTATCTTCACGTCCAGTCTCCTCTTCGCCTCAGCCGCTTCTCCTTCTTCCCTAATTGCAGCCGTCTCGGCCTTTACGGCTGCTTCCTTTGCTGCCGTCGCCTTGGCACGCGCCTCTGCAGCTTCGCGAGCCTCCTTATCAGATTGGGCGCGAAGGTTTGCAACCTCTCCCTTGAGCTGCTCGATGCGCTGTTCGCGCTGTCTGCGACTCGCCGCGTCAAAAGAAATAACGCGTTCTACTTGTGGTCGATCGAATGACATAAGTGGTTTATTGCTTTAGAAAACATTGGTAAAACGCTGCCTTCGCTTGAGGGCGTTTGGAAACCTTTGTTCTCTGAGCGGGGATTAGGAGGGAAAACCAAAGTTCGCAGACGATCTCAAGAAATGAGGATTGATGGTTGTCTTTGAGTTGGCAGAGTAATGGTGGTTCATTTTTTTTTGTTATTTCTCGCGTACGTCCGAGGGTACTAGTCGCGGTCGATCACTAGATGACCCTGATCCTGCATACAGATGTGAAAGGCCAATGGGTCCCTCGTCCTACTTACAAACGGCCACTTTCCCTCCACTTTTGTGACGAGGGCATTGCAGTACGACTCAGCCTGCCAAAAGTTCATCTTCCGCTTCCCATCACCATCGTCAAACGTGATGACGGGGCGCGTTTCTCGGTGTTCAAAGTTGGTCATAGGTGATCTTAGTTAGTGATGGAGCGCGGGTTTAAACGTAAAAAGCGGTCTCGCTTGAGACCGCTTGGAAACCTTCGTTTTTCTTACCTATTTTTTCGGAGTGGTGAAACCAAAGTTCGCAGACGATCTCAAGCAATGAGACGAGTTAGAGGTCGTATTGCAGATCATCTGGAAGTGCTTTTGTTTCATGTCAAAATCACTGTATACCGGCGACTAAATTCTGTCAAGCACTCTTCATGAATTCCACCTTGAAACGCAACACTCTGACATTTTGGTCACCTCCAAGAGGCGTCGCCTCTTGGAGGTGACCAATATAGGCGGCCTTCCAACCGCCTACTATCCATTTCTATATAGTTTATTTCTGCGCCAGCTTGCCCCAGCAAGGTCGAGACGAATTCCATGGTCTGGTACCCTCCTTATCGTAGAGGTACAGCGCGTAGGCTAAATTACCGTTCAAGCTATGAAGGTCGAGACCAAGCTCTTCTGCCTTCTCGCCATGGTAGTACGTATTGATTTGCATGACGCCGACATCGCTCTGGTTCACCTCACCGCGGAAAATTTCACCGTCCGTGTCGAGGTGTCTCATGCGAGATTCGCACCACGCAATATCGGCAAGAATCGGCTCATGCGCATAGTACTGGCGTACGTACGCGCTCATAGTCTCCGGGTTTCTGGCAAGCTCATGCGCCATGTCCTCACCGAGAACCGTCGGAGCGCCGAACGAAAAGCCAGCAATCAAAAATAATAGTGGGATTAACATATATATTCTAATTTTTGCTTCAATCAAGCTCTCATGTCAGCGATTTGTTAGGGCCTAGAGCCTAATGGTGGACCGCCTAACAAAAAAGCCGGCCAATGCCGACTTCATTTGATGATAGCATGCCTGACTTACTCTGTCAAGTTTGTGTAATCAAAATTGCGCTACTGGTGGCTCTATTGAGCCACGAAATGGTCGACCCCGAACTTTCATTTAGCAGTCCACTAATCTAAGTATGGTGTCGTATGCCTCGTCGGGAGAATCGACGACCACCATAAGCTCCAGATCGTGCTTATCAATGGTCCCATGCTTCTCGAGGAGGTTATTCTGAAAGAATTCCAACAAGGGCGTCCAAAATTCTCTTCCGTACAGAATGATGGGTACGCGCTTGATTTTTTTTGTCTGGACGAGCGTCAGTATTTCTAGAAACTCATCCAGGGTGCCGAAGCCGCCAGGAAAGACCACGTACGCCTCTGAAGCGAATGAAAGCATCACCTTCCTCGTGAAAAAGTAATTGAAAGTGAGTGTTTCAGTTAGAAATTTATTGACTCCCTGCTCGGTAGGCAGAAGGATGTTTAACCCAACCGATTGCCCTCCTGCCTCATAGGCTCCCCTATTACCCGCCTCCATAATGCCATTTGCCCCGCCCGTGATAATGGCAAAACCTGACTTCGCGAGGAGTCCCCCAAGTTTTCGTGCGCCATCGTAAACGGGATCTCCCTCTTTGGTTCGCGCTGAGCCGAAGAAGGTTACTGCCAGACGGTACTTTCTGAGCAAATTGAACCCCTCGACAAACTCCGCCATTATTTTGAAAACTCTCCAGGACTCCATGTCCTTTGTGTGGTCGGTCTTTTCTGGGTCACATACCTTCAACTCACCTTCCATACGGTGTGTATGAGGCTCTACAATAGTTAGTTTCGGCTCGGTCATGTAATAAATTGTAACACCAGGACAGGGAACAACATTACGGCTTCCGAGGAACACTCCACCTATCGACTGCCTCGCAGACTCGGCATCGTCGATTCCCGTCTTCGCGGGACCGGATAAAACGCTAAACCGTTAGCGTTTTATCCATTGAACATTCCATGGGGTACCAGCAGAAGATACCCTATGGCTTCCTTGGTACCGTCCATGGAATGGGGTAGACCTCAAATTCCGGCAAAAGCATCCGGTCGTACAGAAGCCGAGAAATCACTTCTGCATGGGATAGCGCGCCAGTGAGGGCGTTGTGCGGTGACGGTTCTTCCGGAATGCCGACATATTCTAGAATGGCATCAAGATTTAACGCCGAACGATGATGCGTTCCGTCAAAAGGTGGCACGACCCCATGCTTCACCATATGCATATACGCGAGCGAGTGGGAATCTATCGTGCGGTGTGCGAACGGAAAATCGAGATGCGCACGTCTCGAAGCGGCAATGACGAAATCCCTGTCGAACGATGGGTTCTGTCCCGCAAAGGTTCGATCATCGAGAGCAAGCGCCCATGCGGTAAAAGCTTTAATTAACTCCGCTTCAGTTTTTTTAGTAGGTTCGGTCGCCTCTTCTCTGGTAAACCCGTTCACGGTAAGCGCCTCATCAGAAATATGCGCGCCATCCCACACCCTGCATTCGTCATAGAACTGATTAGTGGGGTTGTAGAAATCCAAAGCTCCCAAGGAGAGTATCGAATGCTTCTGTGGATCTACGCCGCTCGATTCAACGTCGATGATGAGCATGGAACTTATTGTAACGTGACAAACTGTACTGTTCACAGCCCTTTACAGTTCCCTGCTGGCGAGTACCCACGCGCCTCCGCCTCCTCCCGAGTGGCAAAATAGATCTTATTCTCTTCCTTCATAGTTTGCGCACCTGGGCACCAGGGGAAGTGGTATTTCGCACCTGTTTTTGAGGCGACAAAACCGCCTCCAGGAGCCTTGAGGTCAGCGCTGTCGGCACTGGTACCAAGGACTTCTCCTTCCGTGATGCCCGTGGAAGTCGGAGCATTTTTGGGATACAAAATCTCAAAATCGCTTTCCCCATTGTACAGAATGGAGAGTCTGCCGAGTCCAAATGCGAGCACGCCGACGAGGACGACCGTTGCAACGAGAAGCCAATCTTCCTTGAGTTTCTTGAGCGTTTCCTGTATCATGCCGTTCGTGGCATACACTGTACCCTACTCCCTGTCACCTGTAACCTAACACTATGGCCCATTCCTAACGTCAGGACTCATAATTTCTAATTCACTTCGTTCATAACAAATTATGGCAACAAAAAAGGCGGCTGGTTCAGCGAAAAATCTAACGGATTCAAAGCCGAAGTATTTGGGCGTGAAGCTCTACGCTGGTGAAAAAGCACAGAAAGGGAGCATTATCGTTCGCCAGCGCGGCACCCGTTACATGGCAGGAAGAAATGTGAGTCTTGGCAAGGATCATACATTGTACGCGGTTGCCGATGGCACTGTATCCTTCAGACAAAAACGAAAAATCCGTTACGATGGCTCGACGGTGAAAAGAAACGTCGTCGACGTCAAATAAAGATACGAGAGCAGCCTCTCGTATCTTTTCTGGCATCCTCTGCTCGGCAATGCAAGTCGAAACTTGCACTGCCCTCGCTCTACCGACAAGCGAGCGAGGGACATGGGAATAGGATTTTATCTATGTCCGAGTAAGCGCTGTCCGGAAACTTTGTTTACGTCGCCCCTCTCGGTACCTTTGAACTAGGACACTCCACAATGGAGTGATGAGAGAAGGA
>CAYHYY010000051.1:0-5962 GCA_964360975.1 uncultured Candidatus Saccharibacteria bacterium
TTCCTTCTCTCATCACTCCATTGTGGAGTGTCCTAGTTCAAAGGTACCGAGAGGTAATCATTATTTTTCAATATGGTCAGACCATCCGGAGAACCTGGTACGCAATTTGAAGCCTCTCATGCTAATTTTGCACCCGGAGATTATATGAGAATTTTGGGCGAGCAAGGTATATGGAAAGTGAAAGGTTTGCACAAAAGTGGAAAGGGAGGACGGGTTGAGACACTCTCCGCTATTCGTGTCGACGACGACAATAAAGAGGTTGGTGTGATCTTCAAGGATATAGATCCAAGCAGGTGCAGAAGGGTCTAAAAAACCTTGCTATGCAGGGCAGATTCTAGGTGATATTGAGTCCCCAAAAAGATCTAAAAGCTATAACCTGAACGCTAGCCACTGGATGCTATTTTTGCTATTCTTCCCGGAATGATTTTTATTCGCCTTGGGGCCTTGGTCCTACTCATAGTTGGGTCAGGAATAGGCTGGTTCGTCTACGAGGCGCTTCAGCCAGAGCCGTCTTTTCCATTTCGCTACGGACTCGACTTGGCTGGCGGCACGCACCTCTTGTATGAAGCGAATACCGCAAATGTCGTCGAAGGGGACATAGCTTCTGCGATGGATACCTTGCGCGACGTGATTGAGCGTCGCGTCAATATCTTTGGTGTTTCCGAGCCACTCGTCCAAGTAGAGCGTGGCGGTGTTACGGGCACCGGGGAGTATCGCCTCATCGTTGAGCTACCCGGTATTACGAATCTTTCAGAGGCGGTAGGTGCTATTGGCGAAACACCGCTGCTCGAATTTATGCTTCTGAACGATCCCATGGTCGACGAGACGGGGACTTCCACCGTTTCGTTTATGGCGACGGGGCTCACGGGGCAGTATCTTTCGAGAGCGCAGCTCGAGTTCACCAGCAATCAAGGATTTTCAAATTCACCGGTAATTTCGATAGCGTTTAACACTGAAGGAGCGCAGCGTTTCAAAAAAATTACCGAAGAAAATGTTGGAAAGCAGCTTGCAATTCTCTTGGATGGCGCGCCTATTTCTTCGCCCACCATTCAGGAGGTTATTCCAAATGGACGCGCAACGATTACAGGAAGCTTTACGCCAGAGGAGGCACGCGATTTGGTGCGCAACTTGAACTTCGGCGCGCTCCCGGTCCCGATTGAGCTCGTATCATCACAAACTGTTGGGGCGTCTTTGGGAGAAACTGCACTCAATCAGAGTGTGTTCGCGGGGCTATGGGGTTTTGTCCTCGTCTCTCTCTTTTTGGTTCTCTGGTACCGACTGCCGGGGGTCATTTCAGTTGTTGCGCTTATCTTGTACGTACTACTAAACCTCGCGATTTTCCAGCTCATCCCGGTGACGCTCACCGTTGCGGGGCTTGCAGCATTCATTCTTTCTATTGGCATGGCGGTCGACGCGAATATTCTTATTTTTGAGAGAACGAAAGAAGAATTGGCACGAGGAAAAGCACTTTCTGAAGCGCTTCACGAAGGCTTCAATCGCGCATGGACATCGATTAGGGATTCAAACCTTTCTTCAATTCTTACCGGCATTATCCTCTACATGATGGGCGGTACGGCGATCATCAAGGGATTCGCGCTCGTGTTTGTCATCGGCGTCTTAGTCTCAATGTTTACTGCAACGACGGTGACGCGCACATTTCTCCTTGCACTCGGTGTCGCGTCTAAAGAATCGAAGGTAGCGAAGTTTTTGTTTGGAAACGGTATTAGTAAATAAAGGAGTTATGCGACTATTATTTACTTATCCCCGCCCTCTATGCACTACGTCTATGTACTTCAGCGTGGGGAAAATGACTACTACATCGGATATAGCACAGATCTCGTTCGACGAGTCAAGCAGCACGCGAAGGAACACCCAGGATATACCCTTTCATATTACGAAGCATATAAGAATGCGGTTCTCGCAAGACGTAGAGAGCGATTACTCAAGCACTACGGAAGTGCGTGGCGTGGACTCAAGAAGCGTATGGCAGCTTAGAGGGCGGGGTGTAAGATTTTCTAACGCTCGCGGATTCGCTAACAAAATCTAACATGTTCATAGTCACTTACAGAAAATACTTCTACATCTTCTCTGGAGCGCTCATCATTCTCTCGCTCGCACTTCTTTTGGTGTGGGGACTCAAGTTCGGTATTGATTTTAACGGCGGTTCATTACTCGAAGTTGAATACATTGGGGCGTATCCCGAGACAACGCAGGTGAGCCAAGCATTGCTCGCCGCTGGCATCGAGGGTTCATCGGTTCGCTCGACTGGCGAGAAAGGGTATCTCATTCGAACACCATTTCTTTCGCCAGAACAATATTCCTCTGTACGCGAAGCGCTTACGCTCAAAGAGGCAAACCCTTATGAGGAAAAGCGATACGATTCTATCGGCCCTACTATCGGGTCTGAACTTCAGTCAAAATCAATCTGGGCGGTACTGTTGGTACTTCTGACGATTACGCTTTTCATTGCATTTGCATTCAGGAAAGTATCGAAGCCTGTTTCAAGCTGGAAGTATGGACTTGTGGCGCTCGTTGCTCTCGCGCACGACGTCATAATCCCCGTCGGTGCTTTTGTCCTCCTCGGACAATTTTTTGGGGCGGAGGTGGATACACTGTTTGTCACCGCGATTCTCGTCGTTCTCGGTTTCTCCGTGCATGACACTATTGTTGTCTTTGACCGCGTGCGCGAAAATCTTCGCATCAATATTGAAAAAAACCTTAAGGAACCGTTTGAAGAAACGGTAGGGAAGTCGATAACACAAACACTTGCACGCTCTATCAATACCTCTTTAACGACAGTGCTAGCTCTCATTGCGCTCTATGTGTTCGGGCCTGATATAAGCCACAACTTCGTCTTGGCGCTCATCATCGGCATTATCGCGGGTACCTATTCATCTATATTCTTGGGGTCGCCCTTGCTCATAACGCTTGAGAAGATGCGAAAGCCCGAAGTAGAAATCAAGAAGAAGAAATAAATTATTTTATGACAGAACGCCTCTTCGCAGGTAATTCGAGTCAAGGGACTACACCTGATTCAAAACTTTGGGGGATACCTCAGACGTATGAGGAATGTCTTGAAAAGATGAAAGCAAACGGTTATGCGAAATACGCAGAATCAACCTGCGGCGCATTCTTTGGAAAGTCTCCAAAGAACTCTGATTAAGTCCTATGGAAAGGAGCAGGAAGACTCTGCATGTGGCGGAGTGCGCGCATGAGTGGAGCAAGAATGGGATAAAGGGACCGAACGGTAGAGTCTGGTACTTCTGCAAAAAGGGTTGCGGCGAGCATACCGAGGAAGGTTCCGACGAAGATGTTCCTGAACACTTGTTCTAGGATGTCATCGTCATTCCTCTGGGTTATATTAACAACCCCCGAGGTTGTTAATAGGCGCAGAATTACTACGGCGTTATTGTCGTACCTCTGAACGGCATTTCGTCTATTGCGCGCGCAACATCAGCGAGCGAGTCTCCATTTACTACCGATGCAGAAAGCCTCAGTTTTGATGCGAGCCGGGCGGCGATTGGATCAAACGGTGAAGAGAGGTTCGGGCTCCACTTGGAGGGGAGCATGGCAATAAGTTCTTCCCAGGTCATCTGTGGCAGTGAGCGCGCGTTCGGGTCTTTCTTCGGATCCGCAGTGTAGACGTAATCGATGTTTGAGACATTCACCAATTGCTTTGCACCAAACATCTTTGCAAGGAGAACCGCGTCGTAATCCGTTGAGCGTCCTGGTTTCCATCCGCCTGCGATGAGTACCTTCGACTTCCAAGGAACTTTCTTTGTTGGGTCTTTGACGATGACGGGGTGGGCAAGTTTCCCGAGGGCAAGCCGGATAAGCTCGGCATTCAAGTGCGTTGCATAAATTCCGATCCAATCAGCATCGTCTGCATTCGTGTTACCAGCTTCAGCGAGCGCTTTGTGATAGTTTCGCGATGTTTTTCCACCCCCGCAGACGATGACAAATCGTCGTCCCTTTGCGGCGCGCTCCTTGATGAGCTCTACGAACGAACGTACGAATTCGCCGTTCGGAATGTCCGGAGCGATGGTCGAACCCCCAAGGGAAATGATCGTTACGGGTTTTTCCATGGTTCCACTAGTATAAATCCTCTACAGCTAGCCCTGTATCTTTCATGATGCGCGAAAGAGTTCCTTTCTTTAGTTGATTGTGCAAAGGGACGGTAATTTTCTTGAGACCGGTCCCAATGTTAGGCGGATAGAGCCGAACATGACTTCCGCGTGCCCGCGCCTGCCGGTAACCTTTTCGTTCGAGAATTTTTACCAACATTGCTCCGGATACGACCGGAAGTCTTGGCATGCTAAACAGTTACAAAATGAAGGCTCACGTTCTCTTCCGTCTCGAGCATCGCATCCTCATCCTCTAAGCAGAGAAGCGTTGCCTCTTTAATATTTGCGATCGCTTCGTCGATTGTATCGCCTTGGCTATAGCAACCTTCAAGCGCGAGGTTCACAACGGAATAACCGCCCTCTTTCTCTTTTGTTAGAACAATGGGAAACGTACCGTGTTTCATAACCATAGCGTATCATTCCTGTCTTGACTTTCAAAGAGAGAGAGAGTAATTTTAGGATGATACTTAAACACTTATAAATACTAAATGCAATCATGTGGAATCCGAATAGGGCGAGAGGTGGGCGTGAAGGTTTGAATCTCGATCTCGCTAGAAAGGAGTGCGAGGACAAGGGTGGGGTGTGGGGTTCGGGCATCGGTAAACCGATCCAACGGTCTCGAGTTTACTATACTTGTACCATCAATGGCGTAACCCGTGTTGTTACATAACTGGTGTTTCTCTCCGGAGCCGTACGATTGTAGTCGCGGTTTTTAACAGGGTGTGCTGGCTTTGGAGTAGACTTCATGAAAAAAATTTCAGAGTAACACTCTGACATAGGGTGCTCATGCAGGCTGCAGTCTATATCTCGGTATATCTTTGAGCGTCTCTCACCAACTCAGTAGGAGTTTTTACTTGGTAAGCGTCAAATCAAATCCCGATAGTACCATATATGGTACTATCGGGGGCAGAGATAAGCCACGGGCTAAAGCCCGTGGCGGTTGACTTTCAGAGAGAGAGTACTATATAAGTACTATGTCAAAATCAACACCCGACAATGCTCGTAGTAAATCGGATGCACATGAAGGCAGACCTAACGAGGTTACGGTCACTCTTGTTTCGAAAAAACTTGTCGATAAAGGTCGGCGTGAAGAGCGAACTGAACGGCAGGTGACTCTCTATCGCGGGAGACGATATGAGTTTGTATATTTGGGCATGGACAAAAGCTACACAAATACGGGCATACTCGTGGATATTTCGGTTGGGACAGAACGCGTCGATCTGCAGTTTAACTGTCGTGGCCAGATCGTTAGTACCGATGTACCAATTAATCCGTTCGGATATCAGAGACTCATTAGCTGCGTAGAAGCCTAGTAAGGTGTAGGCTTTTTCGCTAAACCTTCCCCAAGGAGCCGCTTGACGGCCCGCCGGGGAGAGGATAGTATGCCCCTTACACGAGCCACGGCACGTGTGCTGTCCAGGTCTTCCTCGTGGAAGAAACCGGCGGGAAAGCTAACTTTTCACATTCGACAATGATGGATTAAATCGATTCAATTAAACGAAACGAAATCCTCTTTGTGTCGAAGTGATAAGCTTCGGCTTTTTTGTTTCGTTTTCCGTGGCGATCCTTGAAAATTGAATAGATGCAATCACATACACACAACCCCAACGACATTCCGTGACGGAATCTCGAAGGGGTAAATCAAACCAGTCAAAATACCAATCCCGACGCATAGTAATGGTCGGGATCCCGACACGATAAATCGTCGTCGGGAGAGCTTGTTTTTCTTCTGCTCCGTCTATTGATCTCGTGCCCTTCAATTGGAGGCATGAGATCTTAGCTGAGAGTTTGATCCTAGCTCAGGGTGAACGCTGGCGGCGTGGATAAGGCATGCAAGT
>CAYHYY010000052.1:0-5592 GCA_964360975.1 uncultured Candidatus Saccharibacteria bacterium
TTGCGGTATGCCGCCTTTCCAAGGCGGTGGAATAAACCACTATCCGACGCCTCCCTAGAACGCCATCGGCGTTCGGGCGACCATTTCGTTTCCGAAATGGTTCAGCCACGACCTCTTGTATACCACATATAGCACGAGTTATCGCCCCATAAGTGCCTTCACTCTTTGCTCAATTGGAGGATGCGTCATGAAGAGTCGGTGTATTCCCTTGAAAGCCTGCGCGCCAAATGGATTTGAAATAAATAGATGCGCGGTCGCATTATTGGCTTTTTTCATCGGGTTCGTGTACGCGCCAATTTTTGTGAGTGCCGAGGCGAGCCCTTCTGGGTACCGAGTGAGGAGTGCACCCGATGAATCGGCAAGAAATTCTCGCTTTCTAGAGATAGCAAGTTGAATGAGTTGCGCAATGATGGGTGCAAAAATAGCAAGAGCAAACCCAGCGATCATCATGAATACGCCAATTTGATTATCTCTATCCCTACCCCCACCAAAGAACTGCATTCTAATGAAAAAGTCTGAGAGCAGAGTGACAAATCCCAAAAGAACGACCACAACCGTCATAATGAGCGTGTCACGGTTTCCGATGTGCGAAAGTTCATGCGCAATGACACCTTCAAGTTCACTCTTTTCCATCATCGAGAGGAGTCCGGTCGTCACTGCTACCGCCGCGTGCTCCGGATCCCTGCCCGTAGCAAATGCGTTCGGCGCCGGATCATTCATAACGTAGACCTTCGGCTTTGGAATACCTGCGGCTATAGAAAGGTTTTCAACAATTCGATGGAGTTCCCGAAATTCAGTCTCCATAGCTGGTTTCGCGCCCGAGGTCATGAGCGCGAGTTTGTCAGAATACCAATAGCCGCCAATGTTCATGGCTACGGCGAGAAATACCGCGATATAGAGAATGCCGGGATTCGCAAATATATATGAAAAAGACCACCCGAGGCCGATGACCACGAGGAGAAACGTAAGCATTAATGCCCACGTCTTCCTTTTATTCGCGTCCTGATTCGTGTAGAGCGATGCCATTCAAAAATGATACCATGCTTAGTTATAGAGGCGAGGCCTCTATAAATTATGGGATACAGAAGACATGAAATAGCTCCCGGGGAATGGTACCACTGCTTCGCTCGGGGGATAGATAAAAGGACAACATTTAGCGATTCCTCTGATTATAGGCGCTTCCAAGAAGCCTTGTATCTTTGTAACAGCAAAACAAACATTGAGCGAGGACGAGTTCAAAACCTTCCTCATGAAGAACTTCTCCGGCTCGAGCGCGGTGAACCACTTGTTGCTATTGGAGCCTACTGTCTTATGTCAAATCATTTCCACCTGCTGCTTAAAGAAATTAGCGAAGGCGGAATATCAAAATTTATGCAAAAACTTGGCACGAGCTACACAATGTATTTCAATGTAAAAAATGGGCGAACCGGCGGGTTATTTGTGGGTCCTTTTAGATCACGACACATCACTGAAGATGGCTATCTATCTCGCATAGTACCGTACATTCACCTGAATCCCGCCGAGATATTTGAACCCGGATGGAAACGTGGAATTGTTCGTGATCTGAAAAAATTGGAGAGACATCTGCGTGAGTATTCCTACTCGAGTTTTCCAGATTATGAAGGCACACAGCGCGATGAAACAAGCATTATTGATTTGAACGAGTTCACAAAACTTCTCGATATAAAAATGCCACCTTTGGAGACGCTACTCCCAGAAATGGCCGAGCTCTATCAAGATCTAGAGGTCTAGAGGCGAGGCCTCTATAAATTTGAGACTTCCTCGTTATCTGAGGGCTGAAGTCACCAGAGGTACCGTGTTCCGCAAGTTTTTGTCTGACTCGGAATGCTGCGACGCCATGACTGTCGAGCGAACAGTATTACTTTGCTTCTACCACAATCTAAGTACCTCCCTTTGTTTCACAATCCTCTTTATTTTTTCACCGGCAAATTGTGCAGTACGACTAAGCAACGCGCGTACCCATATTGTCAGTGGGATTACCTTTAGTCCTAGATTAAGTATGAGTCAATTTAATGGCTAAAACCTTAATGGTTAAACCTGACCTTGACCGGATCCTTTGCTGCTGCATCTGCTTCAGAGAGTTCGAAGAACTCCATCGCCTTGAAACTGAACCAGGCCCCCACGAAGTTCGACGGAAACGACTCGAGCATGGTCGCAAGGTCGCGGACGTTCGTGTTGTAGAAACGGCGCGCCGCCTGGATCTTGTTCTCCGTGTCCGAAAGCTCGCGCTGAAGTTCAAGGAAGTTCTGATTCGCCTTCAAATCGGGATATGCTTCAGCAACTGCAAAGATGCTCTTCAAGGCGTCCGTGAGCATGTTCTCCGCTTTCCCTTTTGCCGCTGCGCCTCCCGCGCCCATAGCAGCGGCGCGCGCCTTGGTTACGTTTTCAAACGCCGACGTTTCATGTTTTGCGTAACCTTTAACTGTCTCAACAAGATTCGGAATAAGGTCGTAGCGGCGTTTCAGTTGGACATCAATATCTGCCCACGCCTCTTTCGCACGATTTACTAAACGAACAAAACCGTTATACGCCGCGACGAGCCATGCGACAATTACTGCCGCGATACCGAGAACTATGTAGATGATGGTCATGCCTCCCAGTATAGCAAGTTGCACGTAATTCTGCAGTGTCCTACAATAAACGCATGCCTGAAGATCCTATCCCTAAAAAATATCCGGAGCCAGTACCCCCGCGTCGACCTGCCTATCCTCCACCAGAACCTCCCCCTCCGCCAACAGTGCCTCCAGAAGATGTACCGAAATCGTCATAGCGAACAGAATTATAGTTTCACTTTTTCCTGAACTTCGCGCGAGCGGCTTCGGCTCTCTCCGCAAGAATCTGTGACTTTCAATGTAGCTGAACGTCTGGTCTTAACCTCGTTGACGGTCAGGACGGCCCCCATGCGATCGCTCGCGCGCGCGACCCGACTGACCCCCGCCGATTACGATGTCGACCGTCCTCTCTACCGCAACATCACCCTCGTCGGAGCGCCTCTGCTCTTGGAGCGATTCCGGTTCGGTATTGCCACTTGAGATGGATGTAGTATCAAGCAAGTCGCGCCGATTTACTGCAAGAATGATGTGTGTGCGTTCCATGTTTAATAATCCATTCCGCCCCCGCTGGCGCTAAAGCTTTGGCGGGCAAGCATCCCTAATAATCACCCATTCCTCCGCCCATCGGGGGCATGCCAGAGTCCTTCTTGTCTTCAGGTTCGTCAGCTATCGCGGCTTCTGTGGTGAGAAGAATTGCGGCAGCAGAGACGGCATGTTCTATACCTCCGCGGGTCACTTTAACAGGATCAATAATGCCCGCTTCCATCATGTCGGGAACGACCTCGTCTTTGACCGCGTCGTAGCCAGCAAATCCGCGCGCTTTCTTGACCGCCTCAACGATAACCTCTCCGCTATCCTTCCCCGCATTCATCGCAATTTGTTTCAATGGTTTCAGAAGGGCCGAGACGACGATAGCAAACCCTATCGATTCTTCGTTCGTAAGCTTCATGCCCTTCATCTCTGCCTCCACTTTCATTGACGCCTTTACGAGCGCAGTACCGCCGCCTGGCACTATGCCCTCGGCGATAGCAGCCTTCGTTGCGTTCACCGCATCCTCAATTTTGTCCTTCAAATATTTCATTTCAGTCTCCGTCGCTGCGCCAACTTTTATGACCGCCACCCCGCCTGAAAGTTTTGCAATACGCTCTTCAAGTTTTTCCTTATCGAACTTTGAATCGGATGCCTCAAATTGTTTCTTGAGCGACGAAACGCGAGCTTCGATATCAGATTTTTTCCCTTTGCCACCAACGATGATCGTTGAATCTTTTGACGCGATCACTTTGGAGGCTCGGCCGAGCATCGTGAGCTCTACTTTTTCCATCTTAATGCCAATATCGTCAGAAATAACCGTGGCACCAACGGTCGTCGCAATGTCCTGCAACATCTCCTTCTTCCGATCACCGTAGCCAGGAGCCTTCACCGCAAGCACATTGAACGTGCCGCGAAGTTTGTTCACCACGAATGTCGCGAGGGCCTCACCTTCTACATCATCGGCGATAATGACCAGTTCTTTCTTTCCCGTTCTCGCAACCGCCTCCAAAACTGGCAGTATTTCTTGCACTGACGCAATCTTCTTGTCGGTGATGAGTATGGCGGCATCTTTGTACTCCGCCTCCATTCGCTCGGCGTTCGTAATCATGTACGCAGACACATACCCGCGATCAAACTCCATTCCTTCAACAACTTCCTTTTCAATACCAAATGACGGTGACTCTTCGACAGTCACCACGCCATTCTGTCCAACTTCCGAGATAACTGCCGCAATAGTTTTGCCAATGTCCTCCGATTCCGCCGCAATCGTCGCCACCTGTTGGATATCTTTGGCACCAGAAACCGGCTTCGCCATAGCCTTTAACGCCTTGACGGCAACTTCTGCGGCCTTTTCCATGCCACTCCGTATACCCATGGCATTCAATCCCATCGTCGTGTGTCGCATGCCTTCGTCTACCATCGCCTGGAACAGCACGACCGAGGTCGTTGTCCCGTCGCCCGCGAGATCATTGGTTTTTTGTGCAACCTCTTTTACAATCTCGGCGCCCATATTCATGAACTTGTCTTTGAACGAGATCTCCTTCGCGATGGTGACGCCGTCATTCGTCATGTGCGGCCCCCCGTACCCTTTATCCAAGACAACGTTTCTACCGCGAGGACCAAGCGTAATTTTTACTGCCTTCGCGGCAGCGTCAACGCCTTCTTTTATTGCGGCACGCGCATGCGCGTCAAAAAGTATTTTTTTTGCCATAATTATTTACCCGTTAAGACAGCCTTGATATTCGATGCTCCTAAAATGTAGTATTCGACGCCGTCTATTTTCACCTCGTCATAGCCGTACTTCGAGAACAGTACGCGATCGCCCACAGCGACCGATACGGGAATTCGCATGCCGTCTTCAAATTTTCCAGGTCCCACTGCAACCACATATCCCTGTTCAGGTTTTTCTTGTGCAGAATCGGGAATGATGATGCCGGATGCGGTCTTGGTACCGAGATCTTCCGCGGTCATTGGCCTCACGACGACATTGTCGTCGGTTGGCATTATTGGTACGCGCCCCCCTCCGATCTTTTTTGACTCTTTTGAACTCTTGTTCACTTTAGACATGTCGCTATATTCTCTTACTAGGTAATTAAGGCACAAGCAATGCTCGTGAAGTGTGGGCATTATAAGGACACCGAGCCCTTGAGTCAAATTTTGGGAAGCTTGCTCAATAAATAACGCACGTGATACTATAGGCGACAGAGATGTATGACCCTCATTGCTAGTCTCCTTCCTGGGATCCAGGTGGTCCTCTCTATTCTTCTTGTTGGTGCTGTCTTGATGCAGCAGCGCGGGGCAGGATTAGGAGGCGCTTTTGGCGATTCGAATCAGGAATCCTATTACAAGCGAAGAGGCGGCGAACTTTTCCTTTTTAGAGCAACGATTGTTTTAGCGATTCTCTTCGCTTTGACGTCGCTCATTGCCCTCGTCATCTAGAGCATGTCCGGAAACCTCCCCCTACCTGGAAACCGCTCATTTCCTACTC
>CAYHYY010000053.1:0-5480 GCA_964360975.1 uncultured Candidatus Saccharibacteria bacterium
GCAGAGGAGGTATTATTAGCTAACGAGCTGTCCTAGTTGAGGGGTGCGGAGAGGTTATTAAACTACAGAAAATAATAGCATATAGTGCAACAATTTCCAATCCCAAAAGACATGTTCGATCTACTACTATGTGCTACTCAAGGTTTCTTTAACGCAACAAGGTTAGCAAAAATCTCCACCACCGCTATTGGTCCAACTCCACCCGGCACAGGCGTAAAAAGCGAAGCTTTTTCAGCGCACATCGGGTCAGCATCCCCCACCACCTTTCCCGAGGATTCGCTGGTTCCTCCGTCTATGATGGCAACACCATCCTTTACCATGTCGGGCTTAATGAGTCCTGCAACTCCCGCCCCAGAAATGATAATGTCTGCCGTTTTAAGAGGTTCATAGCTATCACCTTTATCAATAGCCGTAACCTTCGCGCCAAGCCTTTCAAATAGAACAATTGCCGGTCTCCCCACAAGTCTACCTTTTCCAACCACAACGACCGTGTATCCATATATGGATACACGGTGACGTTTGAGAATGTAGTGCATCGCCGCAGGAACGGGTGGAATTGCGGGGAATGTGTTTTTGGAAAATGCTTCAAATGCCGCGTCAGAAAGTACATCAACATCTTTAGTCATCTCAATTGCATTCTTCGCGGCCTCGACATCGATGCCGGGAGGCAGGGGGAGCTGAAGAATAACTCCGTCGTGCTGATTGGCCTCCATTGTTGCAGCAATGATATCGTCGAGCGTTGCCGTGTCAGGCAGTAAATATTCTTTGACATCAATATCCAGATCCGCCGCAGCGCGCTTTTTAATGCCGACATAGGATTTGGTAACGGCGCTTTCAGTCGCCATAACGACCCCTAACGACAAGGCACCAAGTCCTTGGCGCTCTTTTCTGATTTCTTCCTTTCTCTCTTGAGCAAGCTGACGTCCATCTATTATCATCTTTAAAAAATACCACAGAAGAAGCCGCTACCGCTCCAGATTACCTCGGCACTACACCGGGCGTGGCCCTGGGGGGATGGGTCCACCCCGCTTTGCATAGCAAACCACGCAATCGCAATTTGGATTATTTGGATCATGTTTTGAAGCTTCGAACAAGAAGAAATTTTTCCCGTTTAAAATCTGAGCACCTCTTGATACTCTGTTTGTCTTTTCGTGCATGTACCTGTGTAAATAATAATATGGATGACACTGTTACAAGTCAAAAAGACGTTTCAACTCCTCGAGCCCATCCTCAAGCTTTATTTTCGGCTCCCAACCAAGAAGTTTCTTCGCGCGAATCGTATCCGCTCTCGTAAATGCTGGCTCCATGCGCTCCTCCTCGTGGACTACTTCACCTCCGATAAGCTCTGCGATGCGGTTTACCGAGACATCTCTTCCGGCACCTATATTTATAACTTCTCCCTTCCCCACCTTCTCCGATTCCATAGCAAGTGTATTCGCACGAACAATGTCTGAAACATGCGTGAAATCGCGTGTGTGCGTGCCATCGCCCCAGATCGTGAGCGGCTTCCCTTCCTTCCTCTGCTTTAAGAACTTGCCGATGACGAGGGCGTACGCTCCATCGGGATCGAGGCGCGGTCCGTAGACATTGAAGTAGCGGAGAGAGACTGTAGGGAGACCATACACCTCTGCCCACGTTTTCATAGAGAGTTCGCCAATGTACTTTTGAAGTCCGTATGGACTTTTCGGCATCGGCGATAGATCTTCTGAAAGCGGGAGATTTTCCTGGTCTCCGTAGGCGGAACTTGAGGCCGCATAAACCACACGGCGAGCACCCGATCGTTTCGCTGCATCGAGGACGGACACCGTGCCGAGCGCGTTCACTGAAAACGTCTCAACCGGATGCTCGATTGAAAATTGCACGCGTGGGAGTGCTGCCTCATGAAAAATGCAATGTGCATCTTTGAATATCGGCACTAATTTTTCAGTGTCACGGATGTCCAGCTCATGATACGTAGCGCCTTGTATCGCTCTGTCGTCTCGCTTGCCGCCAGCGTAATTGTCGACGACATGTACTTCCATTCCGTCAGCGACAAAGCGCTCGGTCAGGTTAGAACCGATAAACCCAGCACCACCAGTGACCACGACTTTCTTTTCAGCCATAGTACGTTATCTTCCTACCCATGAGAGTAAAATCTTGACGGTACGGAGCGCGATAGACATATCCAGCATGAGTGAGCGGTGCTTGAGATAGTATAAGTCATACGAAAGCTTCTCTTTGGTCGCTTCTACATCAAGCGAGAACTTTGGGGGCGACGCGTGCTTTATCTGCGCCCAACCTGATATTCCAGGCTGCATGAGAAAGCGCGCGTTATAGAATGGGATGAGTTTCTCATATTCCTCAACCAATGAGCGAATTTCTGGACGGGGGCCAATGAGCGATAAATCCCCCCAGAGCACATTCCAAAATTGTGGCAATTCATCGAGGCGCGTTTTTCTCAAGAATGAACCGAAAGATGTAATGCGATTCAGTTTCTGTTTTTTGGGATCGCCGCCGTCATCGAAAAGCATGGTTCTAAATTTTGCGATGGAAATTTCTTTTCCTCCCCTGCCCACGCGTGGTTGAAAGATAAAGGGCCTGCCACCATCGAAAACAAAGAGTGTAAGTGCGATCAAAGCAATTACCGGTGTAAGCACGATAAGCGCAATAAGTGAAACGACGATATCCATAACCCGTTTAAAGACCGTGTAGAGCGCTACTTCTGCACGCACATTTTCTTCAAAGAACCACCGGTTCGTGAGAAGCGGGAGAGCCACGCGATCAAAGAGTTCTTCGTAAAGCCTCGCGGTATCAGTAAAACGAATGCCCGAAACTGCGAGAGAATCCCACGATGAACCAGATTTCGGCAAATGCACAGAAGAGAATGGCATGACGACCACGGGCGCACCGTAGCGCCTTACCGCACGTTCGATCTCGAGCGCGGTGCCATTACCCTCGAGCGACTGGCACGAAGAGACGAAGCGAATAGCGTAGCGCGAATTGTTGTTGATCTCATCGTGAATCTCGACACACTCGTCCCCTTCGCCAAAAATCAGTGCGGGGGTAATACGACCACGCTTCAAAAGTGGGAAAATATATATTCTCCACGCAGATACAAACGTCGTTGAGAAAAACAAATATATGAAGAGATTTGTTTTTGGCTGTATTCCAAAGTAAGGAATCATGAAGAAGAATAAAGCACCAGCAATAATGTTTCCGATCTGGGCATAAAAGATAGTCTCGGGCAATGACGATTTGAAAAGGAGTGTGTGTTTCTCGTAGAGTCCCGCGATAAAAAAAATAAGGACTGATAGAAGAAACAAAAACAAAAACGGCACCACATGCGCATAGAAGGTTTCCCATTTCGGGATATCGAAGGTACGCACGAGAAGCGTTGCCCAGAGAGAAAAAGTGAGAAAAGCGATGTCTCCCCCGAGGAGGGCGAGTGCCTCGCGCCGAATCGTTATAGGCATAGAATGCGCGTATAGTAACCGAGAATCTCGTATGGGAAAAGCGTCCATTCTCTTGCTACCATGAGGGCATTCCGAAGGTTTCTATTACTATGAGTGGCCGAAAGAAAATTCTTTTCCTGATAACAAAATCAAATTTCGGCGGAGCACAACGGTATGTGTATGATCTCGCGACGAATCTTCCGCGCGAAGAGTATGAGGCGGTCGTCGCGTACGGCGGAACCGGCGCGAAAGGCACTGTCGTCGGCACGCTCGACGAATTGCTGAAGAAAGCAGGCGTTCGGACGGTGACACTCTCGCGCTTCGCGCGCGACATCGACATCGTGAACGAGTTCCGAACATTCTTCGAAGTGCTCGCTCTCATTCACCGCGAGCGCCCAAACGTGCTTCATGTGAACAGCTCGAAAGCCGGAGGGCTTGGTGCACTTGCGGGACGCATCGCCGGTGTTCCGCGAATAATTTTCACAGCGCACGGTTGGCCACATCAAGAGGAGCGTCTGTTCTATCAAAAACTTCTTATTTATTTAATATCATGGCTTACCGTACTTCTCTCGCACGCAACTATCGTCGTCTCAAAGCGTGACCTCCTAACCGCTCCTGCGGCCGGAAAAAGAGCCAGCGTTCAGCTCATTCCGAACGGCATCGAGGATTTCCCGCTTCTCTCACGCGATGATGCGCGAAATGAAATCATGCAAGCAGTGGGTAAAAATATTCCGAATCAGCCGTGGATCGGTTCTGTTTCCGAGCTCACCAAAAATAAGGGGCTTGATATGCTTATACGGGCAGTCCCATATATGGGACTGCCCGTGAACATAGTACTTATCGGTACGGGCGAAGAACGCGGACGATTGGAGCTCCTCGCGAATAAACTGGGTATTCATGAGCGTTTGATATTTACAGGCTTTATAAAGGACGCGAGACATCTCCTTAAAGCATTCGACATTTACGTGATGCCATCCCGAAAAGAGGGCTTACCGTATGCACTTCTGGAGGCTGGCCTCGCTGGGCTCCCTACCGTAGCCACAAATGTTGGAGGTATTCCTGACATCATCGAAGACAATGTATCAGGTCTTCTCACTCACAAAAATAGTCCAGCAGAGATTGGCACAGCGATAGAATCGCTTCTCTCGCGCGCGCATGCACGCGTCACATTCGGAAAATCTCTCCAGAGCCGAGTGAACAAATATTTCTCTTTTGATACGATGCTTAAAAATTCTCTAACTCTCTACAACCAATAACGATTAGAAATTTCACACACGTACACTCTGTCATTAAATACTGCGTACCGCCTTATGAAGAGCAAGCAATGCGGCAGCTGAAAGGCTTATGCTTGCGCCCATGAAGTACGCACCCAGGAACGTCTGGTACAAACCGTAGCCAATTACGGCGACCACCGCAACGTACCCAATTTTTTGTATCATGGCGGTCAGTCGCTGCGTCGCCACACGAAGTATCCGCAACGATTCTTTCACCGGTCCGTAATGCTCTGGTCTATAGACGACTGCGCACCGATACCCCCGCTCACTCCACTTGTTTATAAATTTCCCAATCCGCATACTTTTCTTGCTTCCACGTGGGTCAGATATTTTGACAAATAGCCGAGTGACTTTATACACTACAACGACGTGCCCTCCATCCCGACCGTTTGGAAGGGAGACCATGACCGGTATTTTTTTATTCGTGTTCCGTCTTAATAGTTCTAGAGTCCCGCTGCCACTCCACCCCTCCATACCCCGACGCTCCGCATATTCTACTGCCGAGCTTAGATCCAGACCATTGTAGCCATCATCGCGGTATGAAGGATCGTTTTGTATTTGTCTGTATATCTTCCTCTGCCTCGGAGCTCGGACACCGTAGTACTTCAAAATCATTTTGAGTGATGCGGCAACGCAGGTGTAACCGCGACCTTGCCTCACGATCGGAAAGAGGCTGCCCATTGCATGAATTTCGCGAGATCCTGGCATGTGCTCGTAAGCAGCCTCTCGGTACCTTTGAACTAGGACACTCCACAATGGAGTGATGAGAGAAGGA
>CAYHYY010000054.1:0-5186 GCA_964360975.1 uncultured Candidatus Saccharibacteria bacterium
AACGACATCGGATGTCGTTCATGTGAAATCGTTAATATCATTGAGAGCTAGGCATCACGACGGGTATGCTTCAGGAGTTTTCTGATTACCCACCCGACGCCATATCCGACAAGCCCGAGAAGAATCGGGAAATATAAATGTGAAAAATCGAAGACCACCTCAAAAATAACAGGTAGCGCTAACAGTCCCCATCCCCATTTGTCTCTTAATCCCTCTCCCCAAGCCGTAAACAATACTGATGCAAAGAAAATTATTCCAAGAGGAAATCCAATGATAGGACCCCAAAATGTGCCATCTCCCAAAAGCGATCCGTCGAGGTCTGCATTCAAAAATTGTTCATAAATATTGCCTAACGAGGTTGCAAAAATTAAGCTCAACGTAACGACTGCTAAAGTAAGTACAACGTGCAGTTTGATGTATTTCATAAAGTTTCTAGCATCCATTGTACATCTGCCCGTATGACGTTGAATCCATCCTGTGTAATTTCATGGTCCTCAATAAGTTCATCTAATTCTTCGTATATATCTTCTTCAAGTAGTTCCGTGTAATCCTCCCGAAGCTCCTGAATTTCCTCGAAGTCTTTTTCTCGCAAGGATTTCTTCACTTGGATTCGGCTGATTTTCTTCTCAATGTCTATGACCTTCTTTATGATTTTGGCGAGTGATTTCTTCGCATTCTTCGTTTTGATCCATCGGAGCTCATACGCGCGTTCGACGTCAGAAAGAGTGCTCGAAGGCGTAGAGATGACTCTCAATACAACCTCAGTACTCGTCGCATTCCCTGCTCGATCAGTTGCCTGTACGGTGAATGTGTGAGTCCCCAGGTCCTCGAAGAAGAGATCGATGGAATCATTGCCGGTCGCCTCTCCGTCCCACAAGGTGAGACTTCCCGCGACCCCTGTTCCTTCATCAGAAACGTTGAAATCAAGCTTGAGAAGTTGCGAGTGTAGATAGTCGCCGGGGCGTGGAGAAATGACATTGATGACGGGAGGTTCCTCGTCCAAACCGTGCAGGGTGAGTGGCGATAATCCTGCGGCATCAAGTTCCGCGATTGATTCGACCACCTCATCGGGCTTGGCGGCACCTACGAACACAGCTTCGGAAGAGGTGGCATCGGTTATGTAGTTTGCAGCGATGGTGAAAGCACCTCCGCTACCCGTGCCGAGTGCCGCAACCGCATATTCTCCGTCAAGCGGCTCGGGAATGGTGATGAACTCCGCATCGGTATTGAAGCCAGTGTAGTACGCACCGGGGATTTCATTGACGGTCGAATCCCCAAGGCGTCCGACTCTGCGGCCGAGAGGGTCGGCGACAGTGAGGTCGGCCGGAGAGAAGATGCGAATCATTAATACACGATTAATTTGTGGCTCATTTATGATTGATGTAGCCACTTTACCTGTGAGTGCGTAGTAGACATTTTCTTGCTCAGAAGTAGGTAATGCACTATGAGATGCGGTTGAGCTAGCGCTCGCTAGAAACTGACTTTCACTACTCACAAGAGGAACAGTCCCATCCCCAGTTCCCCTACTGATGCCAAGTGGCGTAAATGGTTGTAGTAATCCCTTAGGCATGCCATCTGGCCAAAATGGCAGCAATGCTGACGGAATTACATCTAGTGACGTAATTGTATTATCTTTACCATTATCCGACGCTATGTTATGAGTTGACCCTACATTTTCAAACAGGGAACTGATTGTATTACTTAGATTTTCTAAAAACGGATTCGTTGGGTATTGGCTAGGGTATATCTTTAATTGGTCATTTTCATCAAACAAATAGCTATAGACGGGTAGAAGTTCACGAACTGACTCGATGGGTCTCAATTGTACGTATTGAAATAGGTTTGCATAGCCACTCTCTATCGCTTCGAGCGTAAGAACAGATTTAAGAATGAGCGCCAAGACATCTTTGTCATCCCCAAAAGATCCGCCCTCCCACATGAGGTATGCCTTCGGGGCGCCGAGGTGCGGCGTGCCGAGGAAAATCATGTGGTTTACGTCGTTCTCATAGTAGTTCGATTGAATGTACTGCCGAGAGACCAGCCCGCCCATCGAGTGCGCGATGAGATCAACTTTCCCGCAGTGGCACATCCCCTGCACCTGATTGATCTTGTCGCGAAGCAGGAGCGCGGTCTCGACGTTCGATTTTCTCCAGTCATACGGGAATGCAAAGAGGTCAACTTCCGGTGTGTAGCCGTTTGCGTCAAGCGTCTCGTAGAGATTGTCGTAGATGTGTGTAATGGGATCGAGAACCCACGTCCCATTTTCATCTTGTGCAGAG
Organism: uncultured Candidatus Saccharibacteria bacterium; assembly: GCA_964360975.1. Lineage (GTDB taxonomy): Bacteria > Patescibacteriota > Minisyncoccia > Phycocordibacterales > Phycocordibacteraceae > Phycocordibacter. The sequence continues at coordinate 2,280 of CAYHYY010000054.1, forward strand.
CCAAGAATGCCTGGAATAATAATCACTGGATACGGATCATCGCCCTTGAACTCGGTGAGCCACGGCGAGAACGCGATGGGATTCACGGTGATGCTGCCGTAGCCGGGATGGATGGCATCGCCCGAGCCTGAAGGATTGAGCGGGTGCTTTGGGCCGCTTTCGTCTCCCCACCAATTATCTCGCGCATCGAGCGCGCCAGCCAAGTCGTTGAATCCCATCCAGTTGGGAACGCGAACACGTTCAAGCGCGTACGAAGCGTTGTCGTGAAAACTCGATTGGGACAGCCTGAGCGAATGACTTTCCCCTATGGGGAGATAGAGACCGACACCAGCGCTCTCTGCGACTTCTACGTTCGAGAGGGTGTAGCTTGTAGCGCGCACTCCTACGTACCATGGGTACGCGATAGAGAGCGCGTATGCAGGTATCCCGGTCGGCGCTCCGGTTGTGCCGCCTCCAAAACGGACCTTGAGATGCTCGACGTGGAGAGAATCATTCACGCTGCCACCACCAAAGGACGCGCTCGCCCAGTCACCGGGCGCGGGCATCGTGGCAGAGCCGTCCCCGTTCGTATCGCCCCCTGCCGTGTCGTCCTTGAGGGACGTAAAGTATATTGGTTCCTCAGCCGTTCCGTTGATCGAAAGTCCCACGTCTGCGTGCACGGAAAGCCAGGAGTCTTCGGCGAACTTCACCACCGTCCCCGGCTCGATGGTAAGCGTTCCATTCCGAAGGTATACCTTGTCGTGAACCACATAGGGTCCGCCAGCCTTCGTCCACACTGCGTTGACAATGTTTCTTGGAAATGTAGCGGGAGAAACATCGACCGTGGCAAAGGCAGACGAGGGTCCGGAAACGAATGCGAGCAGAAAAACTGCACCAGCGATAAGCATCGACATCGCGTAGGCGGGAAACGTGCCCGTGCGGATCATAAGGTGATTATCCTACAGCGCATGGAGCATCTCCCGCAATATTTGACTTTCCCTGACGATGTGACATGTAAAACAAGCCGCCCGTCTGACCCAACCCAAACAAAGGGGGCGAGGCATTCGCGGGCGGCACCTGGGTGTTTTTCTAGGCAGAGAATCGGCCTCCGCCGATACTGGTTTACCCTCAATCCCCGCGGCTATGCCGCGGGGATTGAAACCTAGTAAATGTACCCATAAGCATCAATACTATCGATACGCTATAGCTTAGTGATAGTATAAGCACGTCACCAAACCGGAGATAGTGTTCTATGGGCAAGCTTGAATATCTAAGCAAGAAGCGTTCCCAGAAAAAAGATGTTCGGCGACTGATTCTATTCGCGGTTGCGGCGGCTGGACTGTTGAGCATTGCGCTCGTAGCGCCAAACGTGCTTGGTGCGATGAAGAAACTCGGACTCTTCCCTCACCAGCAGCAACGTTCTGTCATTCGGAGAGCACGAGACAGATTGATTCAGCAGGGCCTCGTGCGATCGGTCGATGGCAGACTGCAACTAACCGGGTCTGGTAAACATGAGATTGAACGTCTCGAGCGCGCGGAGTACAAGATCGCAAGGCCACGTCGCTGGGACAAAAAATGGCGAATACTCGCTTTTGATATTCCTGAATATAGGAAACCGCTTCGCGAAAAAATCAGAAGAACGCTCGCTTCAATTGGGTTTGTGCGCCTGCAGGATAGCGTATGGCTCTATCCCTATGATTGCGAAGATCTTCTCGTTCTCCTCAAGGCAGATTTCAAAATCGGAAAAGACCTGCTCTACATTATTGCGGATAGTGTCGAGAGTGACCGACGCTACCTCAAACATTTCGAACTCGGATTCTGACCAAGAAAGGAAACTAATTTTTTATGAGCATTATGCGTGATTTACTAGGTTCCAATACCCCGCGGCTATGCCGCGGGGATTGAGGGTAAACCAGTATCGGCCTGCCCGAGACGGGCCTGCCCGGCCAGGGCGGTGGCTCGCGCAGGGCGACCACACTTGGATTCTCTAAGACGGAGTACCGTCAAGAGAATCTCGGCGGTGGCCGATTCTCTGCCTAGAAAAACACGGCTTGTTTTACTATCCATTAGCTATAGCTAACAGATAGTATTGATATTAAAAAAATCTACATCACGAAGCAACGTCGTCAACTTTTCATAGTCCGCGACCATCTTACTTTTGCAGGTCAAGGTGCGACATTGCTTCGTTAAAAGTTATGCCGACTTTCTTTCCTGGATTAAAAATATTGAGTGGATCGAATGCATCTTTTACCTTCTGAAAGAGTTCGACCATTTTCTCTCCGAACATAAGTTTCAAGTACGGTGTCCTGATGTAACCATCATTGTGCTCTCCAGAAATAGAACCTTTGTAGGAAAGTACAAGTTCATAGACTTTATGCGCCAATTCATCAATAAGCTCTTTCATGCCAGGCTGCTTTGGGTCTATTAAAGGAATAATGTGGATATTTCCATCACCAATGTGCCCAGCTATCGTGTACTGCAGATCATACTTCGAAATAATTTCAGTAAGCTTCGGTAGAAATTCGGGAAGGTATTTTGGCAACACGACAAAGTCATCAATAAAAGGTGCCGTGCGTTTGCCACGGACCTTCTTCCGAAGAAGGCTAAAACTCTCACGACGTATCGTCCAGAATTTTTTCGATGCCTGCTGATCTTTTGCTATGCGCACGCGAGTGTGCGCAGAAAGATGATCAATGGTCTTCGAGAGATCTCGTGCTTTTTGAAGCGTCTCTTCTTGGGAATCAGAGCGGTACTCGACCAAAAGAACCATTTTCGGGACGCCACCGGTCAAGACCATGAACATTTCCGGAATCAGCGACAAGCCAAGGGAGAAAATACCGGTGCCCATCTGCGTCGCGAGTTCAGGAAAATATTTGAGTGCAATAGTAAAAGTGTAATTATCGTACGACTCAAAAGAATCAGGGTCAG
>CAYHYY010000055.1:0-4957 GCA_964360975.1 uncultured Candidatus Saccharibacteria bacterium
AGAGCGCCTCTCTGGCAAGATTTACAAGCTTGCAGGGCAAGAATTCAACATGAACTCGCCCAAGCAACTGGGGGAGGTGTTATTTACGAAGATGGGTTTGGGAACGAGCGTGAAGCGTCAGAAAAAAACGTCGACCGGCCAAATTTCGACGCGCGAGTCTGAGCTATCGAAGCTGAAAGACGAGCACGAGATTATCGGGCTCATACTCTCGCAACGTGAACTCCAGAAACTTCTCTCTACCTACATCGACGCGATCCCACCACTCCTCAAGGACGATGGACGCTTGCATACGACGTTCGTGCAAACCGGCACGACGACGGGGCGGCTTTCATCGCAATATCCCAATCTTCAAAATATTCCCATTAAGACTGATTCAGGAAAACGTATCCGGCGCGCATTTATGGCTCCCCCGGGCCGCGTTTTGGCTGCATTCGACTATTCGCAAATTGAATTACGTCTCGCCGCATTCTTATCGGGTGATGAAAAACTCACCAACATTTTCAAAGCCGGACTCGATGTTCACGCGGCAGTGGCGGCGAAAGTTTTTGGCGTGCAGGAAAGCGAGGTGACGCATGAGATGCGGCGAAAGGCAAAAGTAATCAACTTCGGCATCTTATATGGCATGGGCGTGAACGCGCTTCGGGAGAGTTTGGGTACCGGTCGCGCTGAAGCGCAGGCGTTTTATAATCGATATTTTGAAACGTTTTCGACCTTGGCAGCATATCTGGTTGAAACGAAAGTGACGGCGGCGAGACTTGGTTACACGACCACCTATTTTGGAAGACGCCGCTATTTCCCTGGGTTGAAATCGAAACTCCCCTTTGTGCGGGCGCAGGCAGAACGCATGGCAATTAATGCGCCACTCCAGGGGACACAGTCAGACATAGTGAAAATTGCGATGGTGCGTATTCATGCGCTCATCAAAGCGAAGTACGAGCAAAAAGCCGCCCTAGTTTTGCAAATTCATGACGAGCTGATGTTTGAAGTTGAGGAAAGCATTCTGCATGAGTTTGCGAAACAGGTAAAACATGAGATGGAGCACGTTGTTCCAAAGGAAGAGCTCAAGGGAATACCACTCTTGGTCTCAAGTGAATCTGGTCCTCATTGGGCAGCAATGGAAAAAATTGATCATGCTTAAGATTTTTACCGGTTCCGATACGATGCGACAGAAGGTGGAGGCACAAAAGTTGGCTCAAGGATATGAAATGGTGAAGTTCGGCGAGGGAGGGGAGCCTTTTGAAAATGTTATGGGATATCTCTCTCAGCGTGGCATGTTCCAATCCAAAGTCGCCCTATTTCTCGATCGTCCATTTGATGATGCTGTAGCAAAAGAATCTCTGATTGAATCTCTTGAGGTGCTTCAGAAGGCAGATGCACTCGTGCTCATCATCCAACCCGATATACATGCGGCGACGCTAAAGAAGATAGGGAAACATGCGGACGTCCTTTATTTTGATGCGCCGCAGGCGAGTGAAGAACCGGGACCATCAGTGTTTGCATTAACTGACGCCTTCGCTGAAGGGAAGAGGAAAGACTCGTGGATTTTGTATCGACGACTCATCGAAAGTGGCACAGCTGTTGAAGAAATTCACGGCGCCTTGGCATGGCAGGCGCGAGCGCTCGTGCTTGCTTCAAAAACTAAATCAGCGATAGAGTCCGGATTAAAACCTTTTGTCTATTCAAAAGCAAAGCGAGCAGCAGCGCGTTTTAAAGAAGGGGAGGCCGATCAGTTATCACGCGACCTCATGCACATGGTGCACCAGTCGCGTCTCGGTCAGGGACCCTTGGAGGAGCTACTGGAGGCGTACTTATTGAAGAAATAACGTGTCTGACCTACTGAACGATGTTAGAACCTGTTATATTCTAGATTATTGATCAAATTAAAAGAGATTTCGACTTCTAAAGTAGAGACGCTCGAAGAAGCTGCCTCGTTGGTTTCCCGATACTCATGGGGGTATGACTATCCAGTAAAGCCCATCAATGAAATTCAAAAAGCCGAACAGTGTGTCGGTGCCTATATAAATAATCAGCTAGTGGGTTTTGCAACTCTGGGTCGTTCATTCAGCCCAGACGGGAGAGACAACCAAGAGTTATGGCTTGCCCATGCAGTAGTTATTCCTGCGTTTCGGGGGCAAGGAATATTTAAAAAATTATATTCAAAGTTAATTAAGCATGACGACCAAAAAAATAAGACGAGTACTAACATGCACGACAAACCCAATCATCAAAAAATTCTTATTAAGTCGAGGTTGGAAAAAAGTTCGAGATACTTTCGATGAAGCGGGGGACAAAATTGAAGTGTTTGAATTTTTAAACACCCATTAAAAAATCCTTCGCCGCAGCTCCCGGCACAGGTCGGGCTTTGTCGTCACAAATAACTTTTTGCGACAGCAAAAAGTTTTCGCGACCCGCCCCTCGCCATCGCTCGAAACTCGCGATATGGCTGCGGTCCGGACAAAACCAGAAAACGCTCCGCAGGGAGCGTGTTTCTGTGTTTTGTCCGCCCGGTTGGACTCACCCTGCGGTCTCACGCCGCCGTCGCGACGTTCGCCTTCGGGTCCCGGCCCTCGCGGTCCCGACGATACGTCGGGACATCGCTCCGGGCTTCGAGTCCAACACGCACGCAAAGTAGTTTGCGTGCTCGTCCGGACAAATTGTTTTTGTCGCCACGAGTCACTAAGTATTTTGCTCCAAGTATTCGCAAAACGCTAAGTGCTCTTGGCCTCGTCTCGCCTGCCGCAAGCGGCATGGCTCCGACCCGGACCAAGTAATAAAAATGCCACGCAGGTGGCATATTTTATTCTTGGTCCGCCCGGTAGGGCTCGAACCTACGACCCACTCCTTAAAAGGGAGCTGCTCTACCAACTGAGCTACGGGCGGAGGCGAGAAGGAGAATGAAAATGAATTTTCATTCTCTTCGAGCCGAACGTCCGGAAGCTTTGCTTACGGGCGGAGCGGCCTCCGTTACCCATCCGAAAGCATTGCTTACAAGAACAAACGAGTGATAACGCGAAAGCTTGCTTTCATGTTATCCGAGCGCCGTTCTTGCAAGGTCTCCTTACGGGCGGATGAAAGGATTGTGCAATATATTTTGGCGTATTGCCAGTACTCTCACCGGGGAGGGCGTCTATTTTAACTACTGTTTTGGTTTGATGGGCATACTTCCATCAAAGCGCGTGACCACGCTTGCTGCTCCAAAAAAGTCTTTGAGTTCCGACATGAATGCATCGAGTTCGTGTTTATCGGCGCATACCTCGGCGTTTACGGTCACCGCACGGCTTTCTGGGTAAGTATGAATGACCACCGCCGAAGATCCGAGGAGTGACGTGTAGGTGTACCCATCCTGAGGACGATCTTTGGAATCAGGGTACTCGCTAATTGATGAGGTGATGAGCTTAAATTTAGGATTCACTATTGCGTCGAGCGCTTGTTGGAGAGTCGCTAGGTGTGCTTTGCTTCGCCACTCAAGACTTGCCATCTTGCTGCACTCATAAAGTCCGCACCAACGTACATGCGCCTCGTCAATGGTGTGCCCCTCTCCATCTTCAGCATGGAGGGATTGTTCCGTCGCCTTGCCCACGCTGGAGGCATATACAGAACTTAAAAAAAGCGCGCCGGACATTGATTCGACGCGCGTTGCTGCCTTCTCGAATGCTTCTTGATCAAGAGGCGGTCGCGCTAATCTGAAACCAGCCATGAGAGGCTTTCTCTTAGGGATTATTTCATGCACGAGCGAAGTATACGGACCGTACCTCTCTCAGAAGAGGTTATACACAGTTTTTCTCGCCAACTTTTCTCACCAGCTCTGGGTGAGGTGTATCGATTAATCGCCCCACTTGGTGGGGAGGGACTGAAGGATTTCTAATAGGGAAGATCGAAGGCAAGACCACCTGAGCCGGTGATAAGCAGTGACCATAAGATGGCGAGGGAAAGGAATGTCAGCAGTTTGTTTTTGAAAACACTGCGTTCGCTGGTTGCGGAGAGGTACAGAACGTGCCCCGCGGCAACAATGACCGCGAGCTGTGTAAACGCGCCAACGCCGATAAGGAGACCTAGGATAACGAGTGAAATAGATGAAGTTTTGCTTTTTGTCTCGACTCCCCAGAGCTGACGCGCGTCAAAGAAGAACACGAGTGCCACCGCGACGCGGATGATGAGGGGAGCAAAAAACGAGAGAAAGAAGAGTTCCGGGAAAAAACTTTCCATGTTTCAAGGATACACCACGCGTGGCATTATGCCATGGTGAAAAGGGAAAAGACCATCGTCATTTTGCACGATATACGCTCGATGGAGAACGTGGGGTCAATATTTCGAACCGCCGACGCCGCGGGCGTGTCGAAAATATATTTGACCGGGTATACACCAGCACCGGTCGATCGTTTCGGAAGAAAGAACGCGAAACTTACGAAAGCGTCACTGGGGGCTGAAGATTCCGTATCGTGGGAATCTGAAGCAGACATATTTTCGCTCATTAAGAAACTGAAGAATAATAAAGTTCAGATCGTCGCCGTTGAGCAGTCGCCGCGCGCACACCCATATATGGGTGTGCGCATACAAGCGTTCGCTGCATTTATTTTTGGCAATGAAGTCACCGGATTGCCCGATGAGGTAGCAACGGCATCCGATATGGTCATAGAAATACCAATGAAGGGAAAGAAAGAGTCTTTAAACGTTTCTGTCGCGGCGGGTATCGTACTTTTTAGCAGGTAATTTTAACTTTGCTTCCCCGCCGACACTACCATATATGGTAGTGTCGGGATTTACTCTCAATCCCCGCGGCAAGCCGCCCGCGGCTTGTTTTACTGGCCGTCCAGAATGCCCCAGAGCTCTGCTCTGGGGATGAATGGACAGATAAAAGAGCGGCGGTGGCTCGCGCAGGGCGACCACACTTGGATTCTCTAGGACGGAGTACCGTCAAGAGAATCTCGGCGGAGGCCGCATCCATATCCAGAAAACT
>CAYHYY010000056.1:0-4236 GCA_964360975.1 uncultured Candidatus Saccharibacteria bacterium
TTCCTTCTCTCATCACTCCATTGTGGAGTGTCCTAGTTCAAAGGTACCGAGAGGACATGGTTCACGTATGGGAAATTTCGAGCGTACACATGCTGAGGAATCATTTCGCCAGCTCTCCCCTGCTGAAAAGTCGAGAGTGATGATTGCGCTTAGATTGCAACACGTCTCCGCTGACAAAAATTTAACGCCTCCATTAAAAGAACTCATTGACTCCCCTTTCGCGGGAAAATTCCTTGAATTATTGGTTACATCGGCGGGCGTGCCACTGTAAAATATGGCGCTCGTTCGACAGTCCCCCGGACTGTCGAACTCCCCGCGGCAGAGCCTTGGGGCATTGAAACCCAGTAATTGAATGTAGCAAATTAAAGATATTGAACTGGATTGAGGTACGCTTCTGTGGGTGCTACCGGTACAGTTGCATTGGCGCAATTTGTCTTCGACTTGATATCCCCCAGCTTGACAAGTTGCACACCACTCGAGGCATAGACCGTAAAGTGTAGATGAGGTCCCGTCGCGTACCCAGTCTTTCCACTGTATCCGATGAGACCTCCGGCCGGAACGGTGTCACCCGTTGCCACAGAGGTAACGGATAGGTGTGCATAGAGTGTCGAGAGACCATTAGCATGCCGCACCAGTACCCACTTGCCGTACGAATAGCATTTTGGATACAAATCGGTATTTCCCGTTGCCTGCACAGCCCCGGTTAAGGCTGCAACTACTTTGGTGCCTTGCGGAGTGCCAAAGTCAATTCCGTTGTGGCCCTTTCCACTGTACGCGCCAGATTGGGCAAACTCTGTGTTTCCAAAGTACTGACTGATGCAGTAGATGTTTTTATAGGCGCTCTGTTTATCCTTACAGCGGACCATGTAGTCCGGATCGAGAGGAAAACGCAGAGTTCCTGAGCCTGGGCTCGGGATGGTTGATGGATCCAGCGTGAACTCGAGCGCTGTTTCAAAGTCACGCAACTCTTGTTCGAAGTCAAGTTTCGCTTGTTGCTTTTCGTTCAGAAGCTTCTGATATTCAGACTCCTTGTTTTTTGTCTGTGAGAGGAGCGTTGCTTGTTCTTTACGCGTTTGATCGAGTACCGACTTCTGACCCGACAGATCTCGCCTCAGCACAGTGAGTTTTCTCCGCTGGTCTTCCACTTCACGAACGTTCTCGGTCAACGCTGTTTTCGTTTCAGTCAAGACGATAATCTCTGATTGAAGTGCCTTCTCGAGTTGGCGAAGCTTATCAGCCTCGAGCCATGCCTCATGGAGACCCTCGCTCGTCAGCAGATTTTCCACTAGGGTCACCTCTCCTAAGACGTAGAGACCCTTTAAGGATTTGAGCACGGCGCCTCTGCCATGAGCAATGCGCGCCTCTTTGTCAACAATCTCTCCGCCTAAATCTTCCAGCGTCAGTTCCGCAGATTCGATTCTATTCTCAGTGATCGCGATATCGGCACCAAGTTTTTTTCGAGAAACGTCAAGTCGCTGCACCTCGCTTTCCAGGGTTTTCTTTTCGGTACCAATTTCGACGAGCGTGTTCTCGTAGGCAGCGATTTCTTTTTCGAGTTCCTGGATTTTTGTATTCCGGTCGTTAATTTTTTGCTGGAGTTCTTCTACCGTGTCGGCAGAGAGCCCTACGGGTAACGCAGAAACTGAAATAATCGCCACGAGCGCGACGAGAAGCGCTCTATGAGTTCTCAGTATACGCACGAGCTTGTTCGAGACGTCTCTGCGATTCATTCTTTCCTATGATACCTGCAATAGTGAACGGGTCTGGCGATTTATCCCGCCCCGATAGAGCAACGCGAATCGGCCACAGCACTTCCCCCTTCCCTTCCGTCTCGGCATACTCCATGAGCGCGGTCTTCACCGCATTGGCACTCCAGGCGTCCTCAGGGATATTTTTGAGAATCTCCACTGCATTATGCAGACGATCATGCGTATGCTTTATGACTGGATCTTTTTTCCACAAGAGAAGCTTCGCGTCATACTGCGGCGCCGTGTAGAAGTACTTAAATTCTCCCGACGAATCCAGATTTCTGACTTCTTCGAACGTGTGCGCGCGTTCACGCATGACGGCAACCACTTCTCGCCAGAGGTTCTTGGTATCGAGCATGGTGACGGTCTCTTCGCTCAAAAAGTCTTCTGCATGCTCCCAAAAAGTTTCGGGCGACATGCGGAGCATGTGTTCGCGATTAAACCAAAGAAGTTTTTGTTCGTCGAATATGGCGCCACTTTTTTGTATTTGCGCCTCGGTAAATCGATCAATTAATTCCGCTTTGGTAAATATTTCCTCATCGGTACCCGGATTCCACCCGACGAGGGTCAGGTAGTTCAGCAACGCTTGGGGCAGGTATCCGCGTTCGCGATATTCGAGGAGCGGTACTGCGCCTTTTCGTTTTGAGAGCTTTGAGCGGTCCGGCGCTAAAACAAGCGGCAGGTGTATGTACGTTGGAGGTGTGGCGCCGAGGGCCTCATAAATAAGCATCTGCCGCGGTGTGTTTGACACATGGTCTTCGCCGCGCACGATATGCGTCACCTTTTCATCGATATCGTCAACCACGTTCACGAGGTGAAAGATGGGTTCATTCATCCCCTTTGCAATAACGAAGTCACCGAGGTCGGTCGTGTTCATGGTTATTGATCCTCGCACCACGTCGGTGAACGTAACGTTCGTTCCCGGATTTTTGAAACGTATAACTTCCGAACGCTCACCTTCCTCCTTTGATCTCTCCTTTGATACATACGCGAGGCCTCGGTCTATGAGCTCAAGGAGGACGGCTTGGTGGCGAAGGTGATGATCGGACTGACGAAAAGTCGCATCGCACTCAAGTCCGAGCCACGCGAGGGAGGCGAAAATGTTTTCCTCATATTCTTTTTTGGAGCGCTTTCGATCGGAGTCTTCGATGCGCAGTATAAATGAACCGCCGTAATGCCTTGCAAAAAGGTACGCAAATATTGCCGTGCGGTAATTGCCAGCGTGTAGAAGTCCTGTAGGAGAAGGCGCGAAGCGCGTCACGACGTTCATAGGCTAGGTTTCGTGTTGGAGCGCTGTGTCGAGCAGTACCGTCGCGAGCACGCTTGCAGCATCCTTGCGGGCAAATTTTGCTGCCGCCTCAGCCATATCATTTCGCGCTTTCGGATTCGTAAAGAGTCGCTCGATTTCGGCAATCAAGACGTGCGGGGTCAAATTATCTTGTTCTATGACCGTTGCGGCGCGCGCTCTGGCAAACGCGAAGGCGTTCGCACTTTGATCACGACTCACCGATTGAGGAATGGGCAGCAGTATCGACGCCTTTCCCCACGAGGCGATTTCAGCGATCGAGCCAGATCCCGCTCGCGAAATAATTAAATCTGCCGCTCCCGCAGCCATTTTCAGAGCAAGCGGAGAAAGGTAGCCATACGGCTTATAGCGATAGCGGCGCTCATTTTTATCCAGAATGACGCGCGAGGTTTGCGTCGCTTCTTCTACGTGCGCCTGCCCCGTTTGATGAATAACCTGATACTTTGCTACTAAATCTGGCAATGCTTGGAAAACCGTGTCGTTGACCTTCTCCGCGCCGAGTGAGCCTCCTAAAAAAAGAAGCACTGGCACGTTTGCTTCAAGATCTAAAAATTCTTCAGTACCGTCCTTCGCGGTCTCGCGGACTTCTTGACGCACGGGATTTCCGATAACGGCTGCTTTTGGTGAATATTTTTCTGGAATATACTGCAGCGCTTCATCGTACGAGAGCGCTATTTTTTTTGCATAGGGAGCCGCCATCAAGGTGGCACGCCCGGGGATTGCATCCGAGTCATGGATAATGACCGGAATGCCTAAAACGCGAGCAGCCATGAGGGTCGGAACAGATCCATAGCCACCCTTCGAAAAAACTATATCGGGAAACAAACGATACATTTTAAATAATGTGCCGATAATTCCCCACCCTGTCTTCACCATATCGATGTAGTTCATGAGCGAGAAATAGAGACGCGCCTTTCCGGCGGGCGTCTTCACAAAGGTAATATCATTCTCGTACAGCGCGCGTTCGTCAAAAACTGAGGGTCCAAAAAAATAGAGATCAGGTTCTAGGAGATGCCGCTCCTTCACAAGATCTCTCACGGATTCAGCGACCGCGATGATGGGGTAAAAATGGCCACCGGTCCCTCCACCCGTAAAAACTATTTTCATTGATGTTCAGTATAGCAATTCTCTAGAGCATGTCCGGAAACCCGCGGTACCCGAACCGAAACCGCTCATTTCCGT
>CAYHYY010000057.1:0-3928 GCA_964360975.1 uncultured Candidatus Saccharibacteria bacterium
TGACGGAAATGAGCGGTTTCGGTTCGGGTACCGCGGGTTTCCGGACATGCTCTAATGGTGTAGCGAGGTTCGTCGCAAATTTCCAGAAGCGACGAGTTTCTGGGTACTCTGGCCTCCGACCAGACTACGCGCGAAAGCGGTCGCGCCAATCATGATGGCGTTATCACCCGTGAGCTCTTTTTCTGGAAAGGTGAGTCTGACGTTCGGGAACTCGGTCTCTCGTAGGCGCTCTAATCCTTGGCGAACGTGCTCGTTAGCAGAAACACCACCGGCGACGGCGAGCGTCAAAGGCATACTTTCTTGAAGAGCGAGGCGTGTTTTTATGACAATGATGTCGCGAACCGCATCTTCAAATGCCAGAGCGACTTCTTCCTTGTCGGTCTCGCTAATTTTATCCATAGCGCGCAATTTGTACATCACTGCTGTTTTGAGGCCTGAAAACGAGAAGTCACACGTCGCGTCATGCGCCATAGGTCGTGGAAAGCTAAGGCCAGTTCCGCCTCGCTTGCGTGCTTTCGCTGCGAACTCTGCAATCTTGGGACCGCCTGGATACGAGAGATCCAAGAGTCGAGCGACTTTATCGAACGCTTCTCCGACCGCGTCGTCACGCGTCTCGCCGATGTGCGTAAACGAGAACCATTTTTTCATCAGTATAAGTTCGGTATGACCACCTGAGATGAGCAGCGTCAGAAGTGGAAGTTCAAACTCTTTCAGGGAGTACCGGTTTTTCTTATCTGTTTTGAGCAGCGCCGAAAGCATATGTCCCTCCATGTGGTCAATGCCATAAACGGGTGTGTTCCATGTATTTCCCAATGCTTCAGCAAAGGTGATACCGGTCCAGAGCGCTGGCTCTAGACCAGGTCCACGAGTAACTGCAATCATATCGATTTTTGGACTCTCGTACGTCTCCAGAAATGTTTTCACGGTGTTTTGAAACGGTATGTCGCGAAGCCCTTCGAGTACCTTGTCGGGGACCTGCAAGGTTTCAATGCGAGAAGAAAGAGCGCCAGCCTCTTGGAGCGCCTGAATCGCGAGCGGTACCAGGTTTCCCTGATGCTCGCGCTTAGCCAACGATGGGTACACGCCACCAAATGCGGCATGCAACGGCGCTTGTGAAAGGAGCGCATTACCCTCGACTTCAATAGTCATACGCTCAAGTGAGCCGCGCGCATCAATGAGCGCGACTGCGGTTTCGTCACAGCTCGTTTCAATGGCGAGGATTTTCATGGGTACTGTGAGTACGATATCATGACGCAATGTCAGACCATCAGGTGAGGGCAGTGGCGTTCGACGTTGATGGGACACTCGTACAAGAAAATTTTTGGCTTCAGCTCCACGATCTATTTGGTGTGTCGCGTGAGGACGATGTGGCATGGATGAAGAAGTATCGAGACGGCGAGTGGAATTACCGGCAGTGGATGGATACAGTTTCAAGCGCGTACCAGAGGAATCCTCGATCTCGTACAGAAATGGAATTGATTATGAGTTCGTTCGAACTATTTCCCGATGCTCACGACGTGGTTTCGAAGCTTTCGGCGCGATACCCCGTCGTGCTCATTTCATCGAACATCGATCATTACATTGAGGCGGTAGCGGCGACGCTTTCAGTTCCCGAATGGCATGCCTATACCCGATTCGAATACGATACTGAAGGGCGCTATGCTCACATCAGTTATTTGGATAAGGGAACTGAACTTGAGGCGAAGGTGAATTCGGTCAACGCGTTTGCGCTGCGAAACGGGTTATTGCCTTCCGAGGTCGCGTTTGTGGGTGATTCAAAGAATGATCTCGATGCGTTTCACCATACCGGCAAAGGAATACTCATCCGAAACGGAAACGACGACTTACGCGAAGCTGCGTGGAAAAGGGTTGGCGTTCTGAAAGATATTGAGTCGATACTGCTCTAGAGTATGTCCGGAAACCCGCGGTACCCGAACCGAAACCGCTCATTTCCTACTCAACATTTCGTCTCGTCCTCAACGTACTGACAGTACGCTTCGGACTCCGACTCATGTCTCATGACGGAAATGAGCGGTTTCCAGGTAGGGGGAGGTTTCCGGACATGCTCTAAGTTTTTTTAAAGGGGAATGGCTTATCGAGGTCGAGGTTGAATCCAGCAGCATCGTGGTGTCCGCCACCCCCGTATTTCTCGGCTATTTTTGAGACATCGATGGATCCGTCGCCCCGCAAAGATACCCGCAGCCGATCAGGGTGGAACTTGAACAGAAGTGAGAAGGGAGGTCGCTTCCGCGCGAGGATATTACCGACTTCAGAGTCAAAGAGGCGCGGCACCGAAACAGCGAGGATTTCGTGGTTCTCGAATGAAACCCGCTCCGCGCGAGCCACCAGTTGGGTTATGACCGCTTCCGCATGTTCACGGTATAGAATTCCTCTCGCTACTACGCTCTCATATCCATCATCGGTATCCAGTTTCTCCATCATGTCCCTCCATATATGGAGGGAGAAGGGCTGGACAAATACGTACTCTCGAATCGAACGAGAATTCGGCAATGCAAAGCGATACAAATCATCATCTTCAATGTACGAAATGAGTTTCGGAATTGGTTTTCCTGGATGGAAATATTGCCATGCGAGGTACGCTCCCGAATGGTTGTTATCAAAGAGGGAGGAAGGGATACTTTTCACCACTTCGGCGGCACTTTGGTGGTGGTCGAGGATCGTGAGCGATTTGGCAAGAGACGAAATTTCGTCGAGTATTTCTTTCTTGAAGGAGAAATCGACCATGACCACATTTTTCCCCATGACTGATTCTTTTTTGTATGGCACACCATGCTCGTTTGGCGTGTACATTGCGGAGTCTCCATACTTGAGCCACGCGGCGAGTGCCGCGCCAAAACCATCCTGGCAATCGCCGTGGTATATCACTGAAACCTCTGTTTCGGGTGGCGGATTTAAGGTCATATGCGACTTACGCACTCGTTACGTAGTGACGAACCCTCTCAGCTCCTCTAGGCGCGCAAGCATTTCATCGAACGCCTCGCTGTTTTCTTCATTGTAAGAATATGGGAAGAGCGTCCTGAATGAGCGATCAGTGCCGTGCACGATGCCCGAAAGTTCAGCCATGCATTTTTCATCAGACCTGCACGAGCGAAGCGCATTCTCAAGCGAAATCACAATTTCGTGCGTTCTTCTAAGCGAGCGCTCGACTGAATCGAGAACAAGCTGTTCATGGTCTTCATCAATGACCCCGTCGCGCGCGCCTGTCGCATAGAGTTGCGGGACGCTCCGCACGTGAGTATTGATGAGCCGGAATGCGACTCTCAGGTTTTTCCAATCTCGCTCGGACAGTGGTTCGTTTGCGGCGATCTTCTCTATTATTTTATCCATGTCCTTGCGGGCAATGAAGAGGCCGTGGCGGAAGTTATTGAAAAGGGAATCCTGAGCGAGAGAATGGAGATCGGCGATGGCGGCATCCTGGTGCCTTGAGGCGATTCTCGTCACGAAGGTGGCGAGTAAGACAAACGACACTATAGCCTCAAGTGCAGCAAGCGCACGCGTATAACCAAAAGGAAGGACATCGCCATACCCCACGGTTGTACCCGTGATGACGCTGAAATAGAGCGCAGTGCTCATGCGGTGCGATACGTTGCTTCTCGGCGTTATGTCACTTAAACCATTTCCTGGGACATAGCTCATGCCGAAATAGAAGATTGCGAACAGTACGATGACGGCGATCCAGAGCGCTAAGTACCGGATATACGGCCAATCTTCTTTCAGTTTTTTCACCATTTTCATACGAGCAGTGTACCAAATGCTGCAATGAAATTCGCATTCACCTCTGACTCTTTTGATTGTGGGCGATAAGCAGGGCTTGCCGCCTGCCCTCACTCGAAAACACCCGAACTAGTTCGGGTGTTTTACTGGCCGTCCAGAATGCCCCAGAGCTCTGCTCTGGGGATGAATGGAC
>CAYHYY010000058.1:0-3890 GCA_964360975.1 uncultured Candidatus Saccharibacteria bacterium
GGCTCCTCGGCTCGATACTAAGAAAGTAAGACCTTTCTTAGTATCCTCGCTCTACGTCGCCTGTAACCTTGCCGTTCGTCTTGGTATACTATAGCCATGCCTCCACCATTTGGAAATTTCACCACGAAGGCAAAAGAAGCGGTAAGACGCTCTCATGAGCTGGCTATTGAGCGTGGTCAAAACCACGTTTCGTCGCTGCATTTGGTGACCGCACTCGTCATGCAAGAAGAATCAGTCATCGTCTCCATTCTTGAACGACTTGATGTGGATACTATCCTCTTTGCGGATTCAATAATAGAACTTTTGGAGTCGCCGCAAACCGGTTCAGTTTTATCTCCCAGCTACCAGCTCTACCTGACGCCAGATTTGGCGCAAGCCTTAGAGTCGAGCGTGAAAATAGCGTCAACGTTTGGCGAATCATTTGTCCAGGTAGAGCACCTCTTCCTTGCGGTTTTGCAGCACCCAGGACCAGCAGCAGAAATTTTCAATCGTTTCCGCATTGATAAGAATGCGGTAGTCTCTGTCATGCAGGAATTCCGTGCTGGTCGCGTAACCGAAGCGCAGGAACCAAAGAAATATCGAGTCTTACCGAAGTACACCAGAAATTTGACGAAGTTGGCGAGCGAGAACAAGCTCGATCCAGTGGTTGGGCGTGATCAGGAAATCGGTCGTGTCATCCAAATTCTTTCTCGGCGAACAAAGAATAACCCAATTTTAATAGGGGAAGCAGGCGTCGGAAAGACGGCAATAGCTGAAGGGCTCGCCCAGCGAATGACGGGTGGGGATGTTCCGGAGTCCTTGAAGAATAAAGAGCTTCTGACGCTCGATCTCGGTCTCCTCATTGCTGGCACGAAGTATCGAGGAGAATTTGAAGAGCGACTGAAAGCAATCATGAAGGAAATAGAAAAGTCTGAGGGGAAGATAGTTTTGTTCATTGACGAAATTCATACACTCGTTGGCGCGGGCGCAGCGGAAGGCGCGATGGATGCTTCGAATATGCTGAAGCCGGCTCTTGCAAAGGGCGATCTGCGCATGATTGGCGCGACAACGTTAAAGGAGTACCAGCAGCACATAGAGCGCGACCCCGCTTTGACGCGTCGCTTCCAGCCGGTTTTTGTACAAGAACCAGGAACAGAAGATGCGGTCGCGATTCTTCGCGGTCTTCGTGAAAGATACGAGTTGTACCACGGCGTGCGCATCACCGACGATGCTATCGTTGCCGCCGTTGATCTTTCGTCCCGCTATATCACCGATCGATTCTTGCCAGACAAGGCCGTCGATCTTATCGATGAGGCCGCATCATCTCTGAAAATAGCGCTAGAAAATAAACCACCGCTTCTCGAGGAGACTGACAGAAAAATTCGACGCCTCGAAATAGAGCTCGCTGCCATAAAAAAGGATGAAGAGACCGAGAGTAATAAGAAGACTAAAAACCGCACTAAGGAGATCGATAAAGAGATTGCTGAACTTCGTGAACAGACGTCAGAGCTTGAAGTAAAGTGGAAAAATGAAAAGGAAGTATTGGGATCAATCGGGAAATTAAAGAAAGAGATAGACCAACTGCGCGCAGAATCGGAATCAGCGGAATCTCGGGCGGACTTGGCGAGGACCGCAGAAATCCGTTATGGCAAATTACCGGTGCTTCAGAAGCAGTTAGACGCGGAGCAGAACAAGCTGAAGCGTTTCCAGCGTTCTCGTCGTGTGCTCAAGGAAGAGGTAACTGAAGTAGAAATCGCATCCGTCGTCTCGCGCTGGACCGGCGTTCCCGTTACGCGAATGCTTGAGGCAGAAGCAAAGAAGCTATCTCGCATGGAGGAAGAGTTGAAGAACTCGGTGGTCGGGCAAGACGAAGCGGTACGCATTGTTTCGGACGCGGTAAAACGCTCGCGAGTCGGTATTGCAGACCCAAACCGTCCAATCGGCTCATTTCTTTTCTTGGGTCCAACGGGGGTGGGGAAGACCGAGCTGTCGAAGGCGCTCGCGAAATTCATGTTTGATGATGAGTCGGCAATCAATAGCGTCGACATGTCCGAGTTCATGGAAAAGCACTCCGTGTCGAAGATGATAGGTTCTCCTCCCGGCTACGTTGGCCACGAAGAGGGGGGAGCGATGACCGAAAAGATTCGCCATCGGCCGTACGCGGTCATCCTCTTCGATGAGATAGAGAAAGCGCATCCGGAAGTGTTCAACATCCTCCTCCAGGTACTGGACAACGGGCACCTCACTGACGCGAAAGGTCGCAAAGTCAACTTCAAGAATTCCATCGTCATTTTGACCTCGAACATCGGTGCCGAATACATCGACAAAATGTCGACGTTTGGTTTCAGTGCGGGTGCCTCAGATGACCATTCGCAGTATCAAGCGGTGAAGGAGAAGGTGACTGACAAACTCAAGGATTATTTCAGACCAGAGTTCTTGAACCGATTGGACGAAGTCATCATCTTCAATATTCTTTCGCAAGACGCCATCAAGAATATTGTCGACATGCAGGTGAAGATTGTTCGTGATCGCTTGGCCGGGAAAGACATCACGCTCGACATTATGCCCGAAGTGTATGAGTACCTCTCGAAGGAGGGCTACAATCCTCAGTATGGTGCGAGACCTCTGAAGCGCCTTATTCAGTCTAAGATTCTGACTCCCGTCGCGTCATTTATGGTTTCGCAAGGCGTGATGGAGGGAGGCACCGTTATCGTTGGTATGAAGGGCAATGAATTCGTGTTTGACGTAAAACGCACCGCGAGAACAACGAAATCGCATCGGCAGAAGGTGGAGGCGTAGAAAGTCTGGTTTTTTCTCCGAAGTATTTCAGTACAACTATTGCGGCGCTATAGGCTGCACATTATTTGGGCAATTATTTGTGTGTCCTACTTCTCCATGTTCGTTTTTCAGCGAAATTTTTTGATGGCATCGATCGCATACATACGACAACTCGATTTCTTCTGTAGAAGTGGCAGCAAAATAGATATTAAAACCCTCAGATCTTTCCACACTATGCACTATAAGCATGCGGATGAGAGCGTCAAGGCGTGCGCCTGGATTCGCCCGCGACCTCTCTTTTCCCCCTACCCCTCCATACATGGAGGGGTAGTGAGTTTGCTAGATCCCTAGCATAAAGGCCGTGGTTTAGCTTTCGATGTCAAATATAGTTGCGCGCCGTATGGTCTGCTTTCGCAGGTGGGGACGATACAAAAACTTTGTACAACTTAAGGAGCATTATTTCGGATGAGTAATGATGGATACTATCAGGTAGTCTGGCGTAACAATGTGGAAGTAAAAGCGCCACGAGCGATCAATACGCGCCTGCCATACGTCGTCATACCCTTTGAACTTTTTCGCCTTGAGCGATGGATGGCGTATGTCTTTGAGAAGAAGTGCGAACTGCTTATCCGCTTTCGTTCTAACAACGGCAGGAAGTGCGTTATATTGGCGCACTGCTTGCTGCGCCATCTTAATCCGCATATCTCTTTGCTTTTTTGTGGAGCTCTGTGATGGATCCGAACTCAATGAATTCCCCGCGGCGTATTTCCTCAAGACCCTTGTGAATAGCAGTGAGAACGGGGTTGTCTCCTCTCAGCTGTGGCTCCAAAAGAAGCGCACCATTTTTCTCACTAACGCCAAGTACGCCACCCTCGGCAATGCCGAGAGCCATCCGCATCTTCTTAGGAAGTGTTACGACGCCTCGCTGTCCCACTTTCACGGTAATCATACATAATCAGAATATCAGAAATACAGTATTCATGTCAAGTAGCGCGATGTATGCCTGCCCGTCCGTAGCCTCGGCGAAGGAGGGGGACGAGATCCGAACGGAGTTGTTGCATAATGATGAAAAGGAGGTAATCCTCTCCGCACCCCTCAACTAGGACAGCTCGTTAGCTAATAATACCTCCTCT
>CAYHYY010000059.1:0-3685 GCA_964360975.1 uncultured Candidatus Saccharibacteria bacterium
CACCGCCGAGATTCTCTTGACGGTACTCCGTCCTAGAGAATCCAAGTGTGGTCGCCCTGCGCGAGCCACCGCCGAGATTCTCTTGACGGTACTCCGTCCTAGAGAATCCAAGTGTGGTCGCGTCCCGTGAGCCACCAGTGAATACCCCCTCATTGCTTCGTATGAGTGACATACGATAACGCGAGCGGAATTCTTGCGACGAGTAAAAACATCGGCTCGCTCGATCCCCGTGCCAGAGGCACGGGGCACTCTCATCGTCCAACCAGTAGGTGGGACGCGTTTTTCAGTGAAGAAGCAACGATGATTCAGCAGGTGCACTTCGCTTCTGCCTGCGAACATGCCTTGCACTTCGACATGCAGTGTTCAGAACCACACGCGTGATGGTCGTCATGTTCCTTTGATTCTGCGCCGCACACGTCACACTTAAAACCGTCGGCGGGGCCTCCACATTTATTGCACATAGGTTCAGAGCTTAATTTTTAAGACGTATCGGTCATTGTACGGTAAAGGTAAGCATCATACCCGCTTCGAGGTGCTCCGAGATGTGGCAATGCGCCATCCAAGTACCGGGGTTTGACGCGTCGAGTACGATATCGACCGTCTCTCCAGATTTGACCAAAACCGTATCTTTCCATACCAGGTTCGATTGCTGCACGCCGTCTCGGGCGACCACCAAGAATCGCTGACCATGGAAGTGTATTGGGTGCTGCATGGGATGTGCGGACTTGGAATCATTTTCTATGCGGATTTTTACCGGCGAGCCTTTCTCGAAGACCCAGTCATCGATATCCATATCTTTCTTCCCAGAGTCTTGGTCAACAATGTGCCATTGCACGGTGTCAGTATTCGACATCGCGTTCATCATGTTGGTGTCCTCCCACTCGATCCCCCCTTCAGGAGCTTCCATGCCCATGCCTCCCATCATGGCGCCATCCGGCATCCGGTGGCCACCCATCATGCCGCCGCCAATGTCGACCGTAAGCGACAAGCGTCGCTGGTGTGGGTAATCGAAATACGGTCGGTATGGGTCGATGCTTGCAACCGTCGCGTCATTCCTCTGGAGTTCACTAAATTGTTTTACAAAGGACACTCCTTCGAATGCATCCGCTACAGAAATAGTGCCGAGCGTGTACGTTTTGTCCGGAGTTTTGTTTTGAATCGTGTACTGCCCCTCAGCCGGAATCAATACATCGATAATCGCCCGCTCCGACGGTCCCAGAATAACGCTATCGACAAATGTCGCGCGCTCATACGCGCCACTGTCAGCGCCGACCAACTTAAGTTTCATACCTGCAATGGCAAAATTAAATGGCCGCGCATTCGCCGCGTTTACCACATACAAGCGCACCACCTCTCCTGATTTTGCATCAAGTACATACCCATCGTCGCCATTCACCAACATCACGTTGCCGTAATGTCCCATCAGTGAGTGGCTGACTCTATCTTTATTGAGCGCGATACTGCCATTCTCGATAGGCAAATCGGAGAGGAACAAGGGTAGTTCGCGATTAACCGGAGGAAAGTAGGCGGTGTCCTCCGGCTCGACCATGAACGCTCCATAGAGACCGAGTCCTTGCCCGTACACTTCTTTGACGTGCGGGTGGTACCAGTAAATACCCGCGTCAGGGAACTTGAGTTTGTAGGCAAATGTTTCCCCAGGCCGCATCTCCTTTTGCACTGTCTGCGAACCGTCAAACGCATTCTCCATCCGGACGCCGTGCGAGTGGAGCAAGGCAGGCATGTCGGTCTTGTTGGAAAAGTTGATGGTGACCTCTGCGCCTTGCTTTACGCGAATGGTGGGACCCGGGATGGAACCGTTGTAGGCGAGCATGGTTTGTTCTGTCCCCCCAATTTTTTTGGTTACATACGCCGCCGTAAGATCGAATGCATCGCCGTTTTTGAGTTCTACTATTTGACTCGGTACCGCTGTCGGTTCGGTTTGGAAAACGCCTTGGTTCAGCAGGTAGCCTATCCCCACAAGAAACACGGCGGCAATAAGCGCGTAGTGGATTTTAGTCATAGCGTAATTCTATAACGTCCTTGTCGCGCATCACATAGTTCTCGAATTCGGTACTCGGAACGCCGTTCACTAGCATGGTCATGTTCGACCCAAACGAGCGCATATCTTTTCCCCAGTTTTTGAAGAAAATGCCCAGTTTCAGATCGTCTGTGGTTACACTTCCTGAAAACTCAAGGTGGATGACACCACTCTTTGCGTCTTCATCATGCGTGTGCATCGGCAAATGCACCGCGTCGAGGCCAATACCTGCGGGGATTTCTATTTGCACACCCTTAACGTAGAGAGCGAGCCTTGGATGCCAGTGAATCCCGTTCGCGGCGACGACGTCAGCGTCACTTCCGGAAAGCGATCGCGACCACCACGACCCTCCTAGAAGTAGGAGCAATGCAACGCCACCAATGATAAGTATATTTTTCATGATGAGTAAACTACCCCGCAGCAGAGCTGCGAGGCATTAAGAAAGCAGCTCTGCTGCGGGGACCGGGGTAGTTTTCTGGATATGGATGCGGCCACCGCCGCTCTTTTTATCTGTCCATTCATCCCCAGAGCAGAGCTCTGGGGCATTCTGGACGGCCAGTAAAATCCACAATTAATTAATGCTGCTGACTGTCGGATCCTCAATTCGTTTTTCGGCATGTATTTTTTGCACATGTTTATCGTGCTTCGTTTTTAACAACGTTTGCGATAAGAAAAACCTTCACCTCCGGCGTTACTGTTGAATTTGTTTTGAGCAGTAATTCACGCTTTATCTTACCGACACCCTCTGGACCGTGCAGAAGAGGGTCAAAGGTAGCTGTCAATGTTTTCTCTCCTCCCTTTGGAATCACGATGGTCGTGCCAGAACTCTCATGCATGCCGAATCGGAGATTGTCTATTTCCCCTTCAGTACACATGCAACTCGTCACGCCTGAGAGCAAGGTCACCTCTTCCGCGCCCGTATTTTTGAGCGTGTACGCGGTCGTCACTTTTCCTCCAAATATATCAATGTCGCCGAAATCATACGAAGACGGCTCGGCAGTGACTACAGAAGAAACCTGCTTTTTTTGCTCCGAATCGTTGCCGTCAGGCGCAAGAGTAAGCGCGCCGACCAGAAGCGCGCCGAGAATCAGTATCCCTATAATGTATGCGTTCATATTGCAGGTGCGTCACTTGTTAATTATTTGCCCTCGTCAATGTTAACCTGGATGACTATTTCCGCCTCGGGAGTATTGGGATCATTGGTAGGGATGAATACCGTGCGCTTGAATATATCAAGCGGCTCGCCGTGCAAATTTGGATTGAAGCGTACGGTGAGTTCCGCGCTTTTTTCGGACAGAATAGAAGCGGAAGAGATCGATGCGGATGTGCAGCTGCAACTCGTCGTGATAGTGCCAATTTTTAGGACATCGGTGCCATCATTTCTTACCGTAAATGTTGCCGCCACGACTCCTCCGTATTGCGGAATGACTCCGAAGTCATGGAGTGTGCGGTCAAGAGTTATTTTTGGCCCACCCGCCCTTAATGTGTCGAGCTTGGTGTCTTTCGTATGGTAGTCTCCCGCTTCGGTAAATGGGTAGTTGTCTTCCTCCCAGTGAATCATGCCACCCGCAACGCTTTTGATATTGGTGTAACCGAGTGAGCTCATTATGTCGTATGCCGTCTTGCTCCGCGCGCCGCTTCTGCAAT
>CAYHYY010000060.1:0-3373 GCA_964360975.1 uncultured Candidatus Saccharibacteria bacterium
TATGCCGCCGCCATAGCGAAGTTCAATTCCCACGTGAGGTTGCGGCACTATCCCACCATTGGCGAGCGTCGAAAGAGAGCGAGCCATGCCCATTGGCGTCAGCGCAATTCCCTGTCCGAATGAAGCGGTGACGTATTCGATCGTTCGTGGACTTTTAAAATTGTCTGCAAGGGGAACTGCTTCATTCGGCAAATCTATTCCGGTTTCTTCCGTAATTCCAAATTTTTGAAAATATTCGCGGAGCACGTCCGTTCCCATCCTCGTCACCACAAAGGCGACGCCGGTGTTCAGTGATTGCGAGAGTACTGCCTGCATGGAGACGACTCCGCGACCTTTGCCATCGAAGTTCGAGATTCTTGACTCATCAAAAATGGCGAATCCTTTATCGTTGTAGACCGTTTCCGGGGTAACCGCTCCCGCGTCAATTCCCGCTGCCATCGTGAGCGGTTTCATGGTCGAGCCGAATTCGTAAACGTTTTCTACTAAAGGATTCTTGAAGGAATTTGAATCCGCAGTTTTAAAATTGTTTAGATCAAAAGCTGGATGCGCGACCATCGCCATAATGGCACCAGTCTTCGGATCCATGATGATGACGCCGGATGTCTTGGGGTGCCATATTGCATCGTAGCTATCCAGAACGCCTTCGACGAATTGCTGTGTCGATGGCTCGATGGAGGTAGCCAAGTCTGCTCCTGCGATGCTTTCTTCAGTGAAAAGTTCTGTCGTGATGTTCGTAAAGAGATCAGCGAAGAAATTTACCGAGAGACCACTTTCATTCCTTGAAAGTGCTTGGTTGTAATAACGCTCTAGCCCGTACCTTCCGGAAAGCGTTACCCCGTCCTCTTCAAAGCCTAGAAATCCGATGGTGTGCGACGCGAGCGATTTCCCCGGATAAAATCGCCACCGTTCCTTCAGTACCTCGACACCGGATACATTGAGCGCGCTCATTTCCTTCCCGACGGCATCGGGCACCCTGCGCTGTATCTCTTCATAGGTGTCGTCACGCTTGGTCGCATGCGCCATAAAGGACTCGCGCTCCAGATCAGGAATGAGTGATTGCAACGCAGCGTACGTCGTTTCAGGATTCACCAGCGTTTGCGGGTTAACGGCGATCGTATAGCCAGACGCTACCGTCGCGGCAGAAATGAGAGAACCGTCTTTTGAGGTAAAGAATATCGAGCCGCGGTCAATTTGGTTAGAACTTTGCTTGACGTACTGATTTTCCGCTTCTATGCGGTACTCCTCGCCATGCACGACTTGTAGCAAGTAGAGCCGCACCAAAAGCACGATAGCAATCAAAATTACCGCGACGGCAATCAGCCTGACGCGTATGATGAATCGAGCACGCATTGCGGTTTATAGTACCAAATGAACTGACACATCCTGCTACGGCGTATTCAAAGTCAACGTGTTACTTCGTTCGATGAACGAACGACTGCTCTTGTGTACGTACCCCAGGCGACTCGCATAGGCGACCGTAATTTTTTCGGTTCTCGAAAGATACATGGTCTCAAGTTCTGCTACATCCGCCTCGAGCTGCGCTGTCTTTGCATTGAGCTCCGTAATGTGAGCAACCCGTACGACGGAGGACATAACCGCATAGACATAGAGCGCCGAGGCAACCATGAAGCAGGCTGCAATCGTCATCAAGAGGCGCCGCTCCGTTCTATTCGCATAGGCGAGCACTCCACTTGTATCTCTCCGAAAAGGCAGCGCGCGCTGATTTTCCGGAACTCGAATGATTCTTTTTCGTCCCATATTATTTTTGATCTTCCTTCTCGAAAATGCGCAATTTTGCGCTCCGCGCGCGAGGATTGTCTCCTCGTTCTTTCAGGTTCGGCACGATCGGTTTCTTGGTGACTCGGTAGCCGACACCGGCATCCTCTGCTTCACGAAACGCATGCTTCACGATGCGGTCTTCAAGGCTATGAAAAGAAATGACCGCAACGCGACCTCCTTCTACGAGTAGATCCAGCGCATCAGAAAGACCCGCCTTCAGCGTTTCAAGCTCGTCGTTGACCGCAATGCGAAGAGCCTGGAACGTTCTCGTTGCAGGATGAATGCGCCCACGCCGATAAAAAGATGGGACCGATGCGGCAATAATTTCCGCGAGCGCTCGCGCCGTGGCAATATCTTTTTTGCGACGTGCCTCAACAATTGCCCGCGCAATCCTGCCCGAAAATCGCTCCTCGCCATACTCTCGAATCATCTGTGCAATTTCATCTTCGTCCCAATCAGCGATAATATCTTTCGCGGTAAGGAGTCCAGAAGCGCTGTCGCCAAGATTCATAATGAGCGGTTCATCAGCCGAAAAGGAAAGCCCTTTGCCTGACGTTAACTGTTCAGCGCGCCATCCGAGATCAAACACAATACCGTCGGCACTCGTTACGCCAGCCTCATTTGCGATTTTCTTTAGATCCCTAAAATTTCCTCGCACATACAAGACTTTTGTGTCAGCCTCGGCGAGTCGCTGTTTCGTGTCGGAAAGTGCCGTCTCATCGACATCAATGACCAGGAGCGTCCCCTTCTTCCCAAGTTTTGATGCAATCGCACACGCATGTCCGCCCGCGCCCGTTGTCGCGTCTATTGCCGTCCCCCCCCTCTTTAATGCAAGGCCGTTGACCGTTTCGTTGAGTAGCACCGTTTTGTGTCCATCGGTGTGTGCGTGCGCTTGGTGCTTCATATAATGTATGGACGCTATATGGCGCCTGAATCGGCTAGTTTCGAAGCTATCTGGTTCGCATCTGACTCAATTTTTTTCGTATATGATTCCCAGCGCCTCTCGTCCCAAATTTCTACTCTATTGCC
Organism: uncultured Candidatus Saccharibacteria bacterium; assembly: GCA_964360975.1. Taxonomy (GTDB): domain Bacteria; phylum Patescibacteriota; class Minisyncoccia; order Phycocordibacterales; family Phycocordibacteraceae; genus Phycocordibacter. The sequence continues at coordinate 2,809 of CAYHYY010000060.1, forward strand.
AACGCCAGCTAAGACAACATTGGTATTGAGCGCCGCAAATTGTTTCAAAAAGTCGGGTATGAGAATTCTGCCTGCGGTATCAATATCTGCATCCACGGCACCCGAGAGCATAAAACGATTAAATCCACGCGAGTCTGGAGAGCCCAATGACATTTCTGAAAATTTTTCGGTGAGTTTCTTCCACATGTTTTCTGAATAGATGAAGAGACACTGATCGAGGCCTCGCGTCACAATGACTTTCCTTCCAAGTTCCTTACGAAACTTCGACGGAAGCGAGAGACGCTTCTTCGGATCAAGCGAGTGGTGGTACTCCCCTATGAGCATGATTTCTATGGCACCGAGAAATTTTCTCGGCGAGCTGGTTTCCCTCCAGTGGCCCGTCGTGCGGAAGGTTCCCCTTCTACACTCGTGACACTATATCCCACTCTATCCCACTTCAAGCTATTTATCCACACTTCGTCGAGATGTAGCTCTCCTCAGTGCATGCACACCGCCAAACTCAAAACTCTGCTCGTCGCAAGGATTCCGCTCGCGACATCGTATGTCACTCATACGAAGCAATGAG
>CAYHYY010000061.1:0-3286 GCA_964360975.1 uncultured Candidatus Saccharibacteria bacterium
TTTGTCGCGCATATGCAACACATGTTAGGTGTTGCATTTAGAATTAGAACTCGCAGGTCCACACACGAAAAGTCTCATGTGATACCATTTTAGTACGCTTTTAAAAACGAGTAACGCTCATTATGAACAACACATTAATAGTCATCGTGGTACTCATTCTTGCAGTCGTAGCGGGTGCTTATTATTTTATGACCACGGGCCAGAAGGGCAACGCTGGTGATTCCATGATGGAAGATGGAGCAGAGACGACGGGGAGTACGCTTGCGGCGCTTATGGCGGGCGGTCAATCTATGGAGTGCACATTCCAGCATGTTGACGGCACCAACGTCAGTTCGGGAACGGTATATTTCGTCAATGGTGCGGAGAGAATTCGTGGTGACTTTACATTGACGCAGGGCACCGGAGGGCCAATGGACATGCACATGATCCGCGACGGTGGGTACAATAATCTGTGGGGGACTGCATTTCCGCAGGGAATAAAGACGGCAGTCACTGAGGAAAGCAAAGGTAAACTCTTCGACAGCCAAGACGGAGCCTCGGTACCGGAAGACACGCAGTATAACTGCAAACCATGGACTGTTGACGAGAGCAAGTTCCAATTGCCGTCAGGAATTGAATTTATAGATATGAGCGCGCAAATGGGAATTATGATGGACGCGAACGTGGATTCCACGAGTGAAATGAAGGAAGGGCAGTGCGCTGCGTGCGATCAACTGCCTGAAGGGGCGGCGCGTACGCAGTGCCTCACCGCGCTCAGATGCTGAGCGCGCTTCTCTTGACATAGACGCGTTTCATCATGTAGTATTCCTTAGTGGAACTCCGCCATCTTACGCATTCAAATACAGTCAGCAGGATTAGCTATGAAGCTTCAGTACAGCGAGAAGAACTCAAGAGGGGTGAGTACGTTATTCACTATACCTGTGATGCAGAACCTACGTGTAAAGTCGATCCCAGAAAAAGAAGGATCAAGTCGCAGGTGTATAAAAAGGATGGTACTCCATATGGTGGACCTACCGGCATAAGGGGTGACGGCATCGCGCACGAAGATCCGCATGACCCGGAAAGGCACTACCACACTGCGTGCAAGCCTGCATAGAATCGTCGCCACGCGCGCCCGGTGGCTCGCGGGACGCGACCACACTTGGATTCTCTAGAACGGGCGGCTTGTTTTACAGCTGGATCTCGTTCCCTCGTTTCCTTTGAGCCTCTTTATTGAACATTCTGTTATAAATTTCGTTTGTGTCAGACGCATTTATAATTCCTTCCGATTCAACCTTTAAAACGAACCGGTGATTGAAGCAATTTGAGGCCCTGGCCTTCCCGAAACTTTCAAGCTGCGTATCGTTGCTAAAGCGGTATTTAAGCTTGAGTTTTGAATCGATATCGCTGAAGATTTCGTATATGTCATGTATGACATGTCTACGAATATCCGCGTTCATGGCAATACCGCTACTCAGACCTGTTTGTACAAGGTAGTTTCTAACATCGAGAAAGTCGTTGAGACGCTTTTCCAGTTTCACATGAATGTTGAAGTATGCATGGCGCGTTAAGTTATAGAATTCTTCTTGAGGCAGGGACTTCAACGCAGTCTCAAGACTTACTATGCCGAAACCAGATATTTGATGCGCAAGCGTAATGTAGTTATTGATTTTTTTGATGATTTTTCGAGAATAATTTGCGCCATAGATGTAGCTTGTATGGTCAAACTCACTTCTAAGCAACGCTAAAAATTCTTCAGTCGGTATGACGGATATCAATTGATCTTTGCTAAAACCAGCGCGCATTTCTTTGAGAACCGCGAGTCGAAATTTGTTAAATCGGCGACTTGGACCCTCACCATAATACGTATTGAATGCATCGCTCACTTTTCGTCTTGCTTCTATGAGTGCTCGCAGAGGTCGAGCGTCATGATACGGGACAGGAAGTCCACCCTCTACCTTACCCGTACCATCGTCAATGGTTATTGGCGTTTGCTTGATTTCATCCTTTTTCTTGGCCGGTTCAATAATTTCACCGTTGAGAACTTTGTCGGGCTCGTCGTCATTACCTCCAGTCTGTCCTGTTTCAGGTTCTTTCCCTACCTCATGCTTTAATTTTTCACCATCAGGCGAGGGAGCGGCGATGGCGCCCGCACCAGAACCCACTTCATCTTCCGTGTCTTTCTCTCCTGTATCAGTCGGCGGACGTTCTCTATTTTCATCTGGTACAACTTTAGGCTCCGGCGAGGGAGCGGGTGTTGGTGCAGGAAGTACTGTCGCTTCGCCCTCCTTCCGCGCCACAGGATTGGATTTCGGTTCAGCTGCAGGTTCTTTAACGAGTGGGGGCGTTGTTTTTTCAGGTCCAGTCTTCGAGGGTTGGCTATTTTTGTCGCTCTTTTTTCCACCACCGGCTGTACCCTTAGCTTTTGGGTCGCCAGTATCCCTTCTAACTATTCCAGTATCTTTTTTAACTATGATTAGTTTTCTATACAGAATGACCTTTGACGTTTCGCCTCGTCCGAGCTCTCTCACTAATTCACGTTTTCGCTCACGAGAGAGTTCAGTCGCGCCTATGTGCATCCCGGATTCCGGGTCCGATTCAAGTTTGAGTTCTTCTTCCTCAGCCCTTTTAATCCTGTCACTCAGAACGCCGCTATCGTATCGGTACGCCTCTAGAGCAAATGCGAGAGACTCGTCGACATTCGCATACCACAATGCTTGCTCAAGCCTACTAGAAAAGATTTCAGCGAAGAGCTCGAGAATGGCATTAATTTTACTCTCATCAGATGTAAACTCGGTTAAAAGGTCGCCCTCTCTACGCTTTGGCCATTTTCTCTCCAAAAATTGCGCAAAGCGCCTCAGTCCCTCGATGAATGCTGCTTTCGCTTCGCGCACTAGTTTTTCGCGTTCAGCGTTAGAAAGACTTCTTCGCGCCGCAATCGCATCAAGTTTTGCCTCCATACCAAGGTCATCCCACGTCTTACCTGCGCGATTCACCACCTCCTTGTATATTCCTTTTGGGTTTTTGTTTGGGTGGTGCTTGTGAGCGAGCCCCCCATAATATTTATGACGACCCAAGAATACTGCTTCCTTGCCATGCTGGAGTCCCTCAACTTTTTCTCTCAACTTTCTGTGAGCCTCCTTTTTCCTATCAGCATCTAACGCAGGCTCGGTCCGACTCTTCGCGCGTAGCAATAGAGTCCGTTCGCTCGGATCAGCGTCGTCATCAAAAAAATGTCGTTCTCTACCACTGAGCCTCTCGGTACCTTTGAACTAGGACACTCCACAATGGAGTGATGAGAGAAGGA
>CAYHYY010000062.1:0-1561 GCA_964360975.1 uncultured Candidatus Saccharibacteria bacterium
CTTGGTTGGTTCTCAACCGCTAAGTTCCATTCTTGTGCGCCGGGAGGGATTCGAACCCCCGAAGCCCGAAGGCGCCTCGTCTACAGCGAGGTGTAATTGACCACTCTACCACCGACGCATGCCCCTCTGGGGCATGCGTCGGTGGTGAATACCGTTGCATACCCGAGCGAAGAAAAAACAACGCTCATTCCTGGGAACGCCTGAGATTCTAACATCAAAACCGCTTACTGTCTTTCGGTGTAGTTACTGGTGAGCGTTGCACCGTCAAATACATCAGCAGCTTGAGAGAATTGTCGCTCACGATTAGATTCTGAATCCCTCTGCCACAGCTGCACTTTTCTAATCGCCTCTGCCATCTGAACTTCGAGCGCTTTCTGCTCCTGTCGGTTGAAGTGGAGCACATTGTTCCATGTTTCAACTATTTCACTCGCGTTCTTCTTCTGCTCAAACGCGAGCTTTGCAAGTTCTTGCACGTCTCCTGAATTAATCTCGTCCAGGTTGTCTCGGACTCCTTTGAGCTGTTTCCCCACGGATGCAATGCGCCTGTCGAGATTCTGCTTAAAGTGCTGATCGTACATATCGCGTAAATATGCATCCTCGCCCGAGAGTACTTTCTGTTGGAAAGCTTCCTGTTGTTTTCTAAAGGGATCTGCAACCACGCCATGGATGCTCCCGGTCATGCCTGCCTGAAGACGGACGCCATCAATGCTGATAGGTCGTGGTCTCAACTCAGCGGTTGATTTCCCCTTTGCAAATTGAGCTCTCAGTGCTTGAGCGTACTCATTCTTAAAACGAGCATCCAGCCCGGAATTGCTCACGACGTTATCTATAGTTCTCTCATGAGCGCTCTTCCCATTATTTTTTGCAGCATGCGCTGCATACAACTCCTCAAGCGACTTTCCTTCGTGAAAGTCGCCTGGCGCATCATCAAATACGCCACTTTGCGCTATTCTTTGAGTGTCAGCAGCTAATCTATCTTTCAATATACTGCTGAACTGCATTTTGTCGTGGTCTTCCAGATCTGACGCTTCAACAAAACGATCTACATCGAGGCTGTTGGTTTCAGGAGGGGAAACACCTTGACCATCGTCCACAACATAATCAGGCGGAAGATCGGCGTACCCCGTAGCCGCTTGCGCGCGCCACAATTCAGATTTTTTTCGTAGTTCTTCCTCAGAGAATGTCGCAGGATCAATGTATGTCGAAGCGTCATGCAATACATCATCGGCTCTCCCCAGTGTTTCTCTGTATGCTTCTTCTCTTTGGAGTGGAGTTTTGAGGAACTGTTCCTCTAGATTCTTACGTTCCGCTTCTCCGAGTCGCATCATGCCATCAACAGCACGTCCGCCGAGGCCCTGGCGGGGGAGCGCGCCGCCGCGCGCGAGTATTTTTCTCTCTCGTTCACGCTCCATTCTTTTACGTTCGCGAATATCTTTACTCCCGAAATCAGCCTCTTTTAAATTTCGTGCAAATGCTTTACCGCCCCGAGATTCTGCCAGCTCACGCCCTGTTTCCATGACCGCTTTACCAATCCTCGTGCCCGCGAACCAACTGCCAACCT
>CAYHYY010000062.1:1661-3058 GCA_964360975.1 uncultured Candidatus Saccharibacteria bacterium
CCTGTTTCCATGACCGCTTTACCAATCCTCGTGCCCGCGAACCAACTGCCAACCTTTCGAGCTGTTTTTGACGAGGAAAGTCTTTTTCCGACATCAACTGCTTTTTGTCCGGCTTTCGTTTTGCTTCGTGCGTATGTGTTTTCGAGGCTCTTAATCCATTCGTGCTTATCTTCTATGCGTGAGACTTTAATCACGAAATATGCCTGCACAACGTTTGATGGGAGCATGCCTACGAATGGAACAAGCTCAATAACCGTTGTAAGAATTACTTTCGTTGCGACTTTTCTGGAAAGGGGATCAATGCCGTGCTGATTCCAGATGACAGGCCACAAGAAAGTACCCGTGAAAGCGGTTGCAATATTAAATCCTGGGATCAAGGAAAGCGTGTCCAAAAGCACAGCCCATCCGTATATGCCCGACTCTTCCTCAGGGGACACTCGATATGCTACTTCTTTGTTGGCCATTGTCGTACTTCAATAGTACCACCGTGTTTTGTGACCTGTGCGCTACGCGACGATACCTCAGATTTACTCGGTATACTGCGTGCATGCGAGGAATAATAGTCGGAATCGCGCTGTTTTTTGCGCTCCCTGTTGTTGCCTACGCGCAACTCGATGGAGCGCTGGTGAGCTGTATCGGTCCATACTGCCAGCTGTGCGACTTAGTGACGACGCTCAACAATGTCATACGGTTCGCAGTCGCGCTCTCGGTGGTTGTCGCGACCCTCATGTTTACCTATGCGGGCGCCCTGTATGTGACCGCATCGGCGAACGAAGGGAATATCAAAAAGGCACACGGCATTTTCACGAAGGTTTTCATTGGCCTCATCATCATTTTGCTTTCCTGGCTTATCGTGGACATCATTATGAAAGTGTTCCTGTCCGGAAACTTTGGCCCGTGGAATGAGGTTCAGTGCTCTCCGTGGCCGGGAGGGCAAGGGTACGAAGCGAACCTGGCACTGAGCCCATTTAGCCAGCCGCTTGTCAATTCATCAGGAGGGACCTTTGTGCCGAGTGGCGGGAGCTGCTCTAACGTGGCGGCAGGCCCATGTACGCCGGAGGCGCTCACGCCGACCTTTGGTGTAAATGCAGAGGGATTTTCAAAAGTATGTCAAAGAGAAAGTGGCGGTAACCCAAATCTTGCAAGCAAAACAGACGTTCTGTGGTGTGGGCAACAATGTCCGGGGAGGGAGGGGCAGAATATTCCCTTCTCATTTGGTGCCTTTCAAAATAATATTGCGACGGACGAAATATTCTGCCCTGGCGCTATTTCCGGAGCGAGCGGTGTGCCATCGAGGTCTTACACCAGCTCGAGTCTCGTATCAGGTACCGCATACAACTGTGCCTCTTCAGAAATATGGAATCCACCTCCAGATCCAAACAAGTCAATTCCATGTT
>CAYHYY010000063.1:0-2927 GCA_964360975.1 uncultured Candidatus Saccharibacteria bacterium
CACAACTCATAGACGGCCTTTCGTGGGTCTCGTGGGTGCCGGAGTGGGCGGTCAACCTTCTCCATATCCCACCGGCAATGATCGTGCTTCTGAATGGCGCATTCGAAGTCGTCGCAGGCGGCCTCCTCGCGCTCAACATCTGGACGCGCTGGGCAGCGCTCGCACTCGGCCTCCACCTCGTCGTCCTCGTCATAGAAATCGGTCTCAACGAAATCGGCCTGCGCGATTTCGCCATCATGATGGCGACATTCGCACTCGTATTTCTTGATGAAAATCGTGCTGCGGTTTCAGGGTTCAATCCGCACTAAGCGATCTCAAAAATTTTCAAGCATTTTAACAGCGCTCCTCACTGCTTCGCTGAAGGCATTTTTCTGGTCAGTTATTGCCGCAATCGCCGGTACTTTAACAAAGGGAATCCCAACTTTTCCGCATCCGATTTCATCAGACTCGGAATCTCCGATCATGATCATGGGTCCCTGTAGGCGTTTTTTAATTTCCTGAAAAGGAAGACCAGAAGACTTGGTTCCATTCACGTCGTCTGCGGTCACGGTATACTGACGGTCAAGCAAAGCGGAAAGTCCGGTTTCGTTGAGTGCTTTCTCTGTCTCTGCTCTGCTGCTGCCGGTAACTAATGCGAAATTAAACGTTTCTCGGAGTTGCGTAAGTTGGGGCAGGTCAGCAATAAGTGCTGTAGTCGGCTGAAGCCGTACAAGCGTGCCGTCCAGGTCGAAAACTATTGTTTTCATGTTGAATAAAAATCGGAGATGGAGATACGTGTGTGCGTATCTCCATCAGCCATAGTAATGCCTACTCGAACACGAGGACCCCCTTTCGTGCCGTCCTATCATTGATGATAAAGATGTCCGGCGGGGCAACCTGCAGATACCCGGTAATGGGATCGTGGCCCGAACACATAATGATCGCCTGGGTTGCCGATCCGTCTTCAAGCCGGAGCGGCTCGATGCGTTCCTGTACGACAACGTGACCAGCCGTATAGCATTGGCGCATGAACTTTCCTTTGCCGATATCAGCGCGGCAGGCAACGCTGTATCGGGCGCGCCGCGCCTGTTCGCCATACTTGTGACGAAACTTGAACACAATATCATCGGGAAGCTGTTCCCACGCCATGTTCTCTGCCCAGTATGTTGCCGGAATGCGGATCCGGTCACCTCGCCACTCACGCGAAAACCGAGCCAGGTACATTTTGTCGTCGAACGGGCTCTTTAAGGGAATGCCGGGCCGATCGTGCCACCACGCGATTTGCATCTCTTTGCCGATGAAAGCAAGCTCGCTTTTTGCCAACTCAAATTCCGGCACGTAATCCTCGCTGTATGCGATGATTTCCGTCGGGAATTTACCGCCATTGCATGCGGGTAATGCGTTGCCCGACGCGCGCAAGAGATTGAGAGCCACGCCCCAGCCGTCTTGAAGTTCCGCGTTAACTTCGATCACGTTGAGCGTTTGCTGACCAAGAAAGACATCAAGCCGCAGAAACTGGTGTTCCTCGGAGCCAAGGAAACCCAGGTAGGCTTCGAGGAATTCTCTGAGTTCGTGCAAAATGCTTTCCGTCAGGATTGCACCCACCGAAGTTGTTTCGTGCAAGCAATCCCGATAAATACGCTGTGCAAGCACGGCTTTGTCGAGCGCAAATTCACGTATCGCCGGCATGTGCCACCTCGCCTGTAGTAGGTTGAAAGAACAATGATCTGGCATATGCCAAATCCCCTCCACGAGGGAGGGGATTAAGTTGAGCAGTATCAACGCAATCCTCTCCCTCGCGGGACAGATGCGTGATGATGGGTGCGATTTAAAATGAGACGATATCCTCCTTCGGAACCTTGCAGCCACTTCGAAACGCGAGCGACTGTGGTGGCGCTTAGTCCGGTAGTCTCTTGGATTTGGGAGTAGGGGATGTTATCGGAGAGCATCGAAGCTGCTTGGTAGCGTCGCGCGAATTCCTCGATCTCGCTTTCGGTCATAAGATCGCGCAGGAAACGCCGCGCTTCTTCAGGTGTGCGTAGCGCGAGTATCGCTTCGGTAAGCGCCTTATTTGAGGCCGTTTTCCAGTCCATGTGTCCACTTTAGCAAAGTGGAGTACTTTAGTCAAGTGGAGTATACGTTCATAAGGCAAGAAGCACTCGAAAAACTCTTGTATACCTTACGCTGTATTTTGCGCACGAGTGTGATATATAGGTGACAGGCAAAGGAGGAGTATGGACAATGTCGAGCGGAAAAATAGTCGCTGTTAACATCAGCGCTCATTGGAATATTCCGAAGTATCCCGTAGATGGGCCTGTCATGCTTGGTTCGCACGGGCTTGTCGGTGACTATCACAATCGCGAGATGCGGCAGAGTTTCAGCAAACCCGGCACCTTCAAACCGAACACCGACCGGCACCTCACACTGTTCGCAGACGAAGTCATGTTCGACCTCAACTGTGAACTTGGCACAGAACTTCGTGCGGGAAGCCTGGGCGAAAACATTACGACGCGCGGCCTCGGTGATCTTTCGCAGATTCGCGACGGCATGCGTCTCCGTATCGGTAATCACGTCATTATCTGGGTCACCGAGCAGAACCAGCCGTGCAAGAATCTTGCACCGCTGCATCGGCTGCTCGTGAAGAAAGTGTACGGCCGAAGGGGATTACTCTGCGCAATCCAATGTGGCCGTGGTCACAGGATTCAGGAAGGGGATCCAATCGAGGTCCTGTCTGATCTCTGAGCATCAAAGCCTCGACGAGCCACGCTCGCCGGGGCTCGTCTTTTATATCTTCACTATCTTCTCCCAACTTCGTCCCTCAACCCCAAAGTGTCCATACGCTGCCGTTTCGCGGAAGATGGGTTTGCGAAGTTCCAAGCGTTCGATGATGGCCTTCGGGCGGAAGTCGAAGTGCTTGGCAACGATTTTTGAGAGGTCTTTGCCTTTGT
>CAYHYY010000064.1:0-2911 GCA_964360975.1 uncultured Candidatus Saccharibacteria bacterium
ACTCGGAAAGAATGAACATGAGATATATTCATTCTCTTCCTCGTTTGGCGTGGTAAGCAAAGCTTCCCCCACCAGCACTCGGAAAGAATGAACATGAGATATATTCATTCTCTTCCTCGTTTGGCGTGGTAGTTTTCTGGATATGGATGCGGCCTCCGCCGAGATTCTCTTGACGGTACTCCGTCGTAGAGAATCCAAGTGTGGTCGCGTCCCGCGAGGATGAGGCTTATGATTACTGCGCTGGCCGATGCCACACAGGCGTTCTATGATTCTCTGCCTTGCAATCAGGGTCGGGATCGTTGCTCCCATTCAAGTAACATGTACATTTGGGCTTTAGGTACCTATCAGCAGCGTGGAGCGACTTTCCGCTCATTATGATTTCAATCGACATAGGGTGACTACTATTTCTTTCAGCACATTTTTTATAAAACAAGAAAAACTAGGGAGTAAGAGAGGCTATTCAGGTTATGTGAAAAGAAGGGTGGTTTCACACCCCGAAATACTCAAAGGAGAAAGCGCCCCGTTTAAGAGTTTTTGCGAAACCAATCGCAAGCGCCTGAATCATGCCACGCATCCTAGCATATTTTCTTGCTTAGACTTCAATTCGCCAATAGCGTCAACCTAGCCTTGCAAGCCCTCTTCGCTCGCCCCCCTGTCAATTAACGACATCCGATGTCGTTAATTGACTCACATAAATAAAACTTGTCTTTTGTCAATACTTCTGGTACAATCCATACCCGCCGATTGCGGCCAGCGGATGGTCTATGTCACAGGAAGAAATCAAACGGGCAGACGCAATAGCTTCCTCCTGCGCCCTCCTGTCGGAGATTAGAAAGAAGTATGCCTCGGCATACGCCAGAAAGAACAATGGCAGAGGTTGGCAGAGGTTGCAGCCGCGCTTCTTTGAGCACAATCAGAACTATGTACCGCAATACTTCCGTGGACTGGATCCGGAGAAGATAGTTGACAAAAACTTTCAAGCACTCAAAGAGGAATATGACGACTCCCGCCACAAGTACCTCACTCTCGTTGCAGAACATACAGGCGCAAGTGCTCGCGAGGCATCAGAGAAAGCAGAAAAATGGAGCGTGTATTGGGGACGCTTTGGCGTCATAGACAAAGCGGCTATGGCACTTGGTGCTGGAGTCGTCGGTACTGCGGTGGTCGCTCCTGCTGCAGTGGTGGGCATTGGAACGTATCGATTTCTCGCAGGTATTGTTGGGTCGACAGTAGTTGGTGGGCTCATGTATCTTCTCGGGTTGCACAAAGACACCCCAGCTACACTTGATGCAAGAAGTTCACTCGAAAAGAAGTGGGCAGAGGCGAAAAATCAGAGACAGACGTACGAGACGTTCCAAGAAAATAACAGAAAAGCTCTGCGCTCGGTGTCGCGGAATATGTGGATTGACCGTGGTCTGCGTTCGTTTGCCATAGCGCTCGGTGGCTTTGGTGCATTCACTGTTTCTGGGCTACGTGCCACTGCCTTTGATGCCGTCGCCACTGCAGGAAACGAGTTCTTCGGCAACAAGTGGGGCACCTTCTTCGTATACGGGCATGACACCATCGGCAAGGGTGTACGTGAAGTCGGAAAGTTCGCGGTGGCTGCGCTTACTGGCGTACTCCCTGTGCTCGAGAATATCTGGCAGGAACTTTTTGGGGTGCGTGGGGCGCAGGCGGCGGAGAAGAGATACGATAGCATTCACTATGAAAAAATTGAGACTGGCAGATTTTCATCAGCTGGTGAATTTTTATCTGCCGTTCAGGTCTATCATGACCACAACGGCTTCCTCATTCGTGAGGATGATGGCACCTACACCGCAATGACGATTGAGGGCAGGAAAGGTACAGACTTGCACATCGCCGGTGACAGCATCAGGTCAGCGAAGTATGCGAGAATCACTGTCCCTGTCGTGATTATATCGCGGTCAGAATATATGGAGCTACTCCCATTTTTTGATCGCTGGTGGGCATCTGCGGAATTCTTTTTTACGAAGTATATCTACGAATTCAAATCAAATGCGACGAACGAACCTTTCGGCACCTTGGGCGCCGTGAGGAGCAATCTATTCGCCATGGAAGTGGGTTTCTATAATATGAATCTTAGACCGGAGGAGTACTTCGAGCGTCTCCATGAGCGCGCGCGGACGCTCCCAACGCTCCGCGTGCAGCTTGACGATGGACGAATCATTGAGACGGCAGTAAATGTTGGTGAAGTTCATGACGGTCAGAAAGGGTTAAGAAGAGAGGGACTCGAGAAGCTCGCATCGGTGCTCATTGACGAGCGGAAGGATAGACCCGGGATGAATTCTCAGGGCAAATTATACTGGGACTTCGATGATAAGGAGTACGGCGCGCCCGATAGGAAGAGGATTCTCAAATTGCGCACGAATTGGAGTTCTCAACCGGAGTGGAGAAAAACTCTCATTCTTGCGCATGAACTCGGTCATGCAATCTCTGCTACCATCAACGGTCCAGGAGGACTACGAGGGGGCCTGCATTCTTTTGAAGGACTATTCAATAAGTTACCCGTTACGGAACGCGCGCTGATTCTTGGCGAATTGAACGAGATGCACTCAGAGCTCCGCGCTCTTCAAGAGCGGGCGATGGCTGATAGAACGTGGAACAGAATGACTGATGAGGAAAAGCTGCGAATCGCAACGGGCTATAAACACGGGCGTAATGTTCCAGAAGTACTCGGTGACTGCATCGCAAAGTATCTGACGCACCCAGAGTATGTAAACGCGAAGGCTCCCCACTTTGCAGAATTCTTACGGGAGCTGGTCAATAACCACCCCGGACTCTCGAGAGCGCTCGTCTTACCATAGACACCAAAGGCATAGCCTTGGGGTAATAAAACCTCCTAGAGCATGTCCGGAAACCTCCCCCTACCTGGAAACCGCTCATTTCCTAC
>CAYHYY010000065.1:0-2742 GCA_964360975.1 uncultured Candidatus Saccharibacteria bacterium
CAATTCCACATTCGCGCATACATTTTCAAAAACCAGCACCCGCTTCTGCGCAAACATTCCCCCACCCTGAAGAGAAGCCCTCAGATCATCAATAGTATTAGCATCCGTAATCCGCACGACCTCCGCACCTTTCACTTTAGAAATATCCGCCCCCATCTTCGAGCGTGCCTTTTCCCTGTCGGTTCCTAAATAGAGATGCAACATGGCAATAAATATACCTAACGATTAAGGTCATCACGCGCGCCGTGCACCACAGCGATAATCGTGACGATCTCTTGTTTCTTGTCCGCTTTATAGACAATGATGTACGGCCATTCAATAAGTTCACGCGTTCCTTTCTTTCGACCGGGCCGGCCGATGTGTGCTAATTCGGGAAGAAGGACGCTGTTCATCCGCTCCCGCAGGGCACGCACCACTCGCGCGGCTGAACTTACGCTGTCCTCTGCTATCCAATCGTAAATTCCGTCGAGATCGTCAACCGCTTCTTGGCGGATGACGAGCTTCATATACCCCGCTTTTTCAAATGCGCGTCCAGTTCTTTCATCGTAAGTGTTTTTGGATTTTTCTTCGCGAGCCGACGTCCTACTTCTTTCAATTGCTTGTCGGAGAGCTGAATTTCCGGCACGTCGAGGCGGTTGACGAAATGCATGAGCTCCGCCGCCGCCATATCTTGCTTTGTCTGCGGCAGCTCGCGCAACCGTCCGAGCGCCTGATCAAGTAACTGAGCCATACGCACTACTATATCATACCCTTCTTTGGAAATTCTTGAGCAAAAGTATCCGCGAAAAGGTTAGTCTTTATGGCTCAACCATGCGACAGGAAAGGTTCGACCTTTCCCAACCTTTAGAGCGCGCCTTTTCCCTGTCGGTGCCGAGGTAGAGGTGTAGCATGCGTAAAATATACCAAGACGCCTCCACTTAGTCCCGCCTATAGATGGTAATCGAGGGGCCCGAACGATATGTCGCAAAAAGTTCATGGAACCCGAGCACCGTCGGACTGGTGAAGAGTTCGGGATTAAAAGGCACCGAGGGTGCGTGGGACACGAACACGACTGCTTCCGCAAACCCGGCCTCATGCAGTTTTTTCCGCAGGATTTCGGAATCAAACCACTCTTCAGTGAGTACCCAGTCGTACTCGCGCAATTCGCGCAACGACATAGAGTCGAGGTCGCTACGTAACTGAAAATTCCTCGTATGCGAACCGGTAAGGTTGTGCTCGCGCACCGCCGCATCGGTGCCTACCGCATCCTCGGGGATGTCTCCCGGCTCAAGCGCGATCGCGAGCATGTGATGGTCGAACGATCCAAGAATAGTTTCGTCGGCTGTCGTGTGCGACTGAAGGTATGAGGCAGCTTGATCGACCGTATCCCCGCCTCGTGCGGCCCTGGTATAGAGGACAATCCCCAGTAGCTGGACGAGTACGAGGCCACAAAGGACGACGCGCACGCCTTTTTCTCGCACAAGCCGGAGCGAGAAACGCACACCTAAGAAGAACACCGAGGGCAGTACCGCGATCGAGAAATAACCGCTCACGATCCAACCGATCGGGGCGAAGACAACGATGTACGCTGCGATGTGAAAAAGCGCCAACTTTTCTTCAGCATCAGGACGAAACCTCTTAACTACCCAGAGAATGAGCGCACATGCGATGAGCCACGTCGCGGCGATTTCCGCGTCGAAAAATATATGTCCAAAGAGAAGCCACACGCCGCTGAGGCTCGGTATGGGAGTAGGATGCTTCCCACTCATGAGCCCATGCGTAAGCGAGTCCCCAGAGAGAAAATTTGCAAAGAGCGATGGGTACCCGACGATGAGCGCCAATGCACAGGCGAATAAAAGTCCGAACACGAGCTTGTTGTCGAAAACCTTCTTGCGCACCGTGAAGATACCACGCCCCCGGTCAAAGAAATGCGCGGCAAACGGGAGAATGAACGCAGGAATGCCGTTCTGCCCGATGGAAACACAAAGCGCCGCCGCGCCAAACGCGCATACGTACGTAAAGAGCGATTTGTTTTTCAAAAGCTGCAGCGACGCCCAGAGTGCAATCACGCCGAAGAGAAACGCGAACGAATGGATGCGCGGCGTCACCGAAAAGAACAAGAGGTACGGACTCATCCCGGCGAAGAGAAGCGCGAGAAGCATCGCCTTCTCTTTCGAGCCCACCGTAAACCGGTATGCAACGAATGCGAAAAGCGCGATTGAGAAGAGATTCACGAGCATCATGAACCACTGCACAAAAAAGTAGAGCGTGGTTTCCCTCAGCACATACGCTTCGAGAAAATCCTGTGGTGACTCGTACACGCCCACTGCGCGCTCATAGGCGTAGTAGGCGGCGACTGGAGGCACGAGGAGATACGCCCCCAAAAGCGGGTACTTGTGGTCGTCACGATAAAAATCGCCGAGCGTTCCACTGCTTGCGTGGGAGAGAAAACCCAGGGTCGTCGGAACGAGGTTTGTGTCAGAGAGCCGTCGCGCATCAAGGCCAAGCCCTAAAAAATGGTACCGCGGGACAAGAATAAGGAGCGCGAGAATAACCAACAGCAGCACGGTGCGCTCGCGATTCATACGCTGCCAGTATCGCACATTGCAGCTAAGGGATCCTAGTGCTGCGCAGCCTGCTCCATGGCACCCCAATCTTTCCCTTTCTTCGCTTCGGCCAGAATCGGAACACCGGCAAGTTCTTTCTCGGGTGCGACGCCTTCCATAACTGCGCGGATTTCTTTTGCTGCTTCTTCTGTCAGGG
>CAYHYY010000066.1:0-2621 GCA_964360975.1 uncultured Candidatus Saccharibacteria bacterium
CACGGGGCACTCTCGTCGTCCAGCCAGTAGGAAATGAGCGGTTTCCAGGTAGGGGGAGGTTTCCGGACATGCTCTAATTACGGAAGCACTTCTGACAAGAGTATGGGCGCCTGGTCAACAAATGCAACCATAAAATCAATTTGACCGATTCGTTGTTTATTCATTGTCTCAACGGTCACGCGCCATAACCCGGGGAAGACCCCGCGCTTGAACGAAAAACCGCGGTACCCCCCATCTCTGCCGCCGACGACAGGAAATTCTACTGACCCTGCAGAAATCCAAGAGCCTTCAATGTCGCTCCAATACTCCCATCGATGGACAATATTCGCCGATATAACTACTGGAGCGAACACTGAGCTATACGCGTACACCGGCTCACCTTGTACGAGATGCACCGTCTGTCGCGTGAAAAGAAGACTCGGCCATGTATACGACTCACCTTCAACCAAGTACCCTCCTTCCGATCGCTGGACTAAGTGATAGATACCAATGTCTTTCAAGGCGAGCGGAATAGGCGGGATGACATTGTAAAAGTAGAGAATGTTTACAAACATATAGAGCGCCATAACAGATGCGCAAACTTTTTTGAAGCTTTGCCGTATTCGAGCTGGCGACAGCGCGTAGAGAAAAAGGAGGAACAGAGCGAAAACGAGTAAGCTGAGTGCTCCGGAAATTACAAAAGTCCGAAAATCGATTTCACCGAGAGCAAGCGGTACTGCAATAATGCTGAATGAGAATATGGCGAAATAAAATACTGAAAGTTGGAAGGTGAACCTGGCGTTATAACTCCTCAATATCTCGGTTCCGACTGAGACGCCGAGCAATACCAGCAGAAACGGCCAGCTCTGCGCAATGGAGGCACTCTTAGTGTAGAAGATCAGAAACGCACTAAACAAAGAGCCATACGTAAATTGAAGAACGAGGTGAAGCCATGGCGCAGCAAGGGGAACTAACCTCCCGCGAAACCAACGTGTCTCAATGAGATGCAACAGTATGATCGCTACCCCAACGGTGAGCAGGTACGAATAGAGAAGCAATGTTTCAGGAAGCAGATCGGCTCTTCGTAAGGTTAAACTATCCACCACGAAGCCAGCAATAAGAACAGAAGGAGAAAGAATACGCTCGTTGCGGAGCATATAATCCTTTGCGCGAATAAACCACGAGAGCATAGAGGTATGGTAGCAAGCGAAAACTCCTTTACGTGTGCGAAAACTTCCCGGCCGAGAAATAGCAATAAATTTCCCCCCTCCATGACTCGATCAGCAAATGTAATCTACTCTTTGATTGGTTGGAATACGCACAAGAGGAGAGGGTAAAATCCACTATTAGAAATGGTAAGTTCTGTGTGAGGGACGCAAAGAAATTCATTTACTCCGCCCTGCATAAGCGCATTCCCGTTCACCATCGCCTGCCCGCTCCAAATAACCCCAGCCTGAGGCTTTTCCTGAGAGGGCGCAGTATACGTTTGCCCTGGGGCAATGGTAAGCCACTCTCCATAAAACATATCGAAAAATATCTGATGGCGAGTTCCCCAGGGACCCTCGCTGAGCAATTGTGCTTTATGAAAATAGTTCTTCTCGAACTCACCGCTGGTCATCATTTGCCAATCAAGGAGTCCGTCAATGTACGCGTCCTCGTCTTTCAATCCCTTAAGAACTTTATTCTGATACCACGAATCTCTCTCGTCATCACTCAGCCGGTCACCTAATTTCCAGGAAGCGAAATTGTTATCATCTTGCGCGCGCTGTATTTCAAAGGTCACGTACGGACCGGGAGCGTGCAGTACTCCCTCTGGAATTGTCCAACCCGTCATTGGCTCAATCGGATACGTATGTAATAGCTCGTACATCGAATCATTCTTTCCATACTCCAGTAACTTTTTCTTGAAGTCTTCTTTGGTGATGCCATCTTTGAGATTAATTCTCGTTATCTCAGAGAGTTTTTTGTTGTATGGCGGAACGTCAGTTGGTGGGAAAAAATACGCTTCAGTCTTCCCGGGTTTGCGCACCTTCCCATCGCTAATAGTGCCCCCGTGCACGTGAACAGGAACGGGCGTGGTTTCGGTTGTACCAAAGCTTGTGGTGACGGTACTCCCGCCGATATCAAGAATTTTTGCGAGTGGCCATTGATCCCCATAGGTGCCAAAAATTTCGTGCCCCGCGCTATCTCGAAGCGCGGTAAGAAGCACGTCCTCATAACCAATCTTGATACGAGAAATGCCTTCATGCGGGAGCTTACGCGGATTCGAATTTTCTGCGACCGACATGATCCAAAACTCCGTGGGTACAAAACCGCGATGATCTCCATCAGCACGCGAACTGTTTGGCGCAATAATGCTATTGCCAAAATATGATTCGCGATACACGCGCGCGCTTGACGTCGTCAGGACGCCTCGCGTTTCACTCAACCACTTTTTGATCATCGATGGGGTGAGCATTGAATACACGAATGCTAACGTGATCGAAAGACATTATCAATCGAGGAGCCTCATGGTACAGTGCGAACCGTGTTTGGTACAAAAAATAAAATTAGTGCGCTCCTCTGGGACATGGATGGACTCTTTATTGACACCGAGGAGCTCCATTTTCAGTCATGGCAATGGTTGGTGGCCAACGAGGGCG
>CAYHYY010000067.1:0-2388 GCA_964360975.1 uncultured Candidatus Saccharibacteria bacterium
CAGTCTAGAGTAACTCACTGACTCGTATCGTTGTCCGACAACGATAGCAGTTGTATAAGCGATTTCTTAATACCGAACCAGAGGCATCTCCATCACCACTCAGTCTAGAGTAACTCACTGACTCGTATCGTTGTACGACAACGATAGATGCTCTAGTCTCTCTTAAATTTAATAACTACCTTTTTGTAGGTTTTGTATGCGCCGTGCGCCGGCTCAATTGTGTGGGTATCAAATGAATACCAAATAGGTATGCTGACGTGCATAGAGCGCTCTTTGCCATTTTCTACATAGTCTATGTATACGTGCCCGCAATTCGTGCTTACGAGCGGCAGTACTTGGTGATATTTGGCATACACGCGAATATTTTCCGCACTCGCCCGCAAGTCACGTGACTTTGTTCTTTCTTTCGGTGTTTCCCAGACAAAATGTCCGCTGGCAAATTGTCTCTCTATGCCGAGTGATTGACTAACCATACAACTCCCTACTTCCTCGCGGCTTTAATAGTCTCCGCGACATTCGTAGGGACCACTTCGTAGTGGTCAAACTCCATCGTCATCGAGCCCCTGCCTTCGGTCATTGAGCGCAAGGCCGTCGTGTAGCCAAACATTTCTGAAAGCGGAACCTTAGCATTCACTACTTTTGCGAGTCCACGGTCTTCCATGCTTTCAATCTGCCCGCGCTTCGAGGTGATGTGACCAGTAATATCACCCATGAATTTCTCAGGTACAACAATCTCAACTTTCATGATTGGCTCAAGAATAACCGGTTTCGCACGGCTCGCCGCATCCTTGAATGCCATTGAAGCCGCAATCTTAAAGGCAATTTCAGAAGAATCGACATCGTGGTACGAGCCATCAGTCAGTTCAACTGAGATATCCTCCATTTTGTATCCGGCCACAATACCGCGCTCCATAGCTTCCTTAACGCCTTTTTCAACAGCAGGGATATACTCCTGCGGAATAACTCCTCCCTTAATGTTGTTGATGAATTCGAAGTGTGCTTCTCGATGCACATTGTTTTTTACTTTTGCGGTGGGGTCTATCGGCTTCATTGGCTGAATCTTCAAGACCACGTGACCGTACTGACCTTTGCCTCCCGTCTGCTTGATGTACTTGTTTTCAGCTTCAGCTTCTTTTTGGATAGTCTCTCGGTACGCAACTTGTGGCCTGCCGGTATTCGCATTCACGTTAAACTCTCGCTTCATGCGATCGACGAGAATCTCGAGGTGGAGTTCGCCCATGCCCGAAATGATAGTTTCCATAGTCTCCTGATCAGAGACCACGCGGAAGGTTGGGTCTTCGTCGGAAAGTTTCTTCAAAGCGAGTCCCATTTTTTCCTGGTCAACTTTCGTTGCCGGCTCAATGCGCATCGAAACCACTGGCTCGGGGAATTTAATTTCCTCAAGGATGATGGGCTCCTCTTCGGAACAGAGCGTGTGTGAAGTTTTCGCATCCTTCAAGCCAACCGCTGCTGCAATTTCTCCCGCAAATACTTCCTTCACTTCTTCGCGCTTGTCGGCCTGCAATCGAACAATTCGTCCTAAACGCTCTCTCGTTCCAGTCGACGAGTTGTATATATACGTGCCTGCAGCAATAGAGCCCGAGTACACACGGAAGAAGGTCAGCGCTCCGACAAATGGATCTGTTTGCAGTTTAAAGGCGAGTGCGCAAAATGGCTCATCGTCTGCGGCGTGCCGTTGAATTGGATCGCCCGTCTTTGGATTGATTCCGGTAACTGGTGGCACGTCCAAAGGTGACGGGAGGTACTCAACCACCGCATCCAAAACAAGCTGTACACCCTTGTTCTTGAGTGCGGATCCGCAAAATACTGGAGTGATGGAATTTGCGATGACTGCCTTTCTCAAAATCTTTTTCATCTCTTCCATTGATGGCTCCTTGCCTTCAAGGTAGGCATTCATCGCCACTTCATCTTCTGAAACTATCTTTTCAACGAGTTCCGCACGATGCTTCTCTACTTCTGCCTTGTACTTCTCGGGAAACTCTGCGCGTCGGACGTCTTTTCCCATTTCGCCTTCAAAGTACACTGCCTCGCGCGTTAAAAGATCAATGACCCCTTCATGTTCCCCTTCCTCCCCAATGGGTATCTGCATGCGCACTGCATTCTTGGTGAGTCGATCAAGAATTGATTTATAGGAGCGCTCAAACGATGCCCCCGTTCTATCAAGTTTGTTGATGAAACAGACTCTCGGCACTTTTCCCTCATCGGCATAACGCCAGTTCGTCTCGGACTGCGGCTCAACACCAGCAACACCGTCAAAGACGACGACCGCGCCGTCCAAGACTCGCAATGAACGCTTAACCTCGACCGTAAAGTCGATGTGGCCGGGGGTATCAATGATATTGAAACGAATTTTCTTTGCCGTGTCCT
>CAYHYY010000068.1:0-1831 GCA_964360975.1 uncultured Candidatus Saccharibacteria bacterium
CCTCATTGCTTCGTATGAGTGACATACGATGTCGCGAGCGGAATCCTTGCGACGAGTAAAACTCTTTTCCAAAAATAGATGGCGTGGCTAGGAGGTTACCGCGACTGATTGCTCCGCAACTTATAAAGAAAACCGGCGTAGAGGTACCGCATCTTGTCGAAAGTGAGGAGGAAGACGGCCGCGCTGACGACAAAAACAGAAAATCCAATAGCCGCGATAGTTCCCGCGTCAAAGATGTTCGTGAAGTGCAGAAGGGCATTCACAAAAGGTGCCGACGGGTCTCGTTTGAGTTCTGCAGCAAAGACTGCGTGCACGAAACTATTCGGACCGTAATACACCGCCGCAAAGAAAAACGCGCTCACCATAAGACCAACGACACTCTGCAGGGATACGAGCGCGAGTAGGCGGCGCTTCTTGAACGAGTCCGGAACGTTGGTGAAACGGAGCTTGTACTGCGCCAAAAACACGTCATACATCATTCCCCACCGTTGGCGCGTCCCCTGTATGAGTCCGTACTTTCTTTCCTTAATGACTTGTCCTAACCCTCTGAAAATTTTGAAGCGAAAACCATTCCCGAAGTGGAGCGCGTAATAATTGAGCGCAGCCTCGGTTCGAAATCCTTGTTTGTAGTATTCCGGCAGTATTTCCCAAAGACTTTTCTTGAGAGCGCGCTCGCCGCCCAAAAGCGGGACAAATGCAAGTACCTGGTGCGCCACGTACCACTTTCTGTTCCGCATGCCAATGAACATATCCACCTCTCCCGAAAGCACGGGATGAACCATCTCATCAATGGCCGCGTGGGTCAGGCCAATGACATCTGCGTCGCAGAAAAAGAGCGTGTCGGTCTTTGAAAGTCTGACGCCGCGGTCCATCGAACGGCCCTTCCCGCGATTCTCCTCGCTCTTCACATACGTCACGTCGAAACTTCTCGCCACAGCTTCGGTATCATCGGTCGAGCCGTCGTCCACGACAATAACCTCTTTGAAACGCGGATACGTCGCAAGTACTTTAAGCACTACTCCGATACGCGCGCCCTCGTTATAGGCGGGAACGATAGCGGTCACTCCTTCGTGATTTTCTTGCTGAGCCATGCAGTTCCAAATCTGAAGACTAAGAGTACCAGAATGAGGAAGAGCGCTCCATACTCAACTCGATGCAAGAGCGGCAAGAGATCGGCAACGCTCTTCCCCGCGAGGTAGCCTAGAGGAATAAGAACGACGAGCCATATTATGCTCCCCACAGTATTCATGCCCGTGAAGAACCAAAAGCCCATCCTTCGCATTGAAAGGTAAATGATGGTCAAAATGCGCGTGCCGTACAAAAACTTTATGAATAGGAGCGAGAGGAACGCCTGCTTCCCCGTTATGCTCTCAAGAGCCGCAAGTACTTTTTCGCTGTTCCTCTTATAGGTGTCCCATCGGTGAAAAATGGTCAAGAGTTTCTGTCCGAACAAATACCACAACGAGTCCGACGCGACTGTTCCAAGGAGCGAGAGCCAAAAGACAGTCATGGGCGAGAAGAGCCCCTGCCCCGCGAGGAATGCGGCAGAAATGATGACGGTCTCGCCAAAAAAAAATGAACCAAGAAAAATCGCCGGCAAGTGGTAGGCGGTCAAAAGCGCGAGTATCGTCTCGCTCATTCTAGAATCCCAGCATGCTCACGTGGCTTCCCAAATAGTACGGCCAAATGATGATAGCGAGAACGCCCTGCCAAAAGGTGAGGTGCAGGAAGCCGATCGAAAACAGCCACGCGGCAATCCAAAGCCCCCCCAAAACGTTATGGTTTACTAAATTTATTTGGTACATTACACCTTGAGAAATAATCCTACCCG